>CAYWGG010000057.1:0-12995 GCA_964457285.1 uncultured Dehalococcoidia bacterium | reverse complement strand
TATGGACCGCACCACAGAGCACATAAGCTCCTACGCCGTATCCCTGGATTACTCCGACCTGCCCCCAGACACCGTCCATGAGACCAAGCGCCGGATTATAGACTCCCTGGGCTGCGCCATGGGCGGCTACCTCAGCGAGCCCGCCAAGATAGCCCGGCGTCTGGCATCCATCACCTCCAGCGCCTTCCCCGCCAGAGTCCTGGGCAGTGGAGCCCGCACCTCTCCGGAGATGGCGGCTTTCGCCAACACGGTGATGGTGCGCTACCTGGACTGTAACGATACCTTTGTCTCCCCTGGAGCGGGACATCCCAGCGATATGCTTCCTGCGGTCCTGGCGGTGGCGGACCCGTGCCACGCCTCAGGCAGGGCAGCGATCACCGCTACCGTACTGGCTTATGAAATCTACGGCAGGTTCGCCGACCAGGTGCCCTCGGGCGAAAAAGGCTGGGACCAGGGGATTTTCTCGGTCATAGGTAGCGCCTGCGCAGCGGGGAAAATCCTCGGCCTGTCACAGAAGCAGATGGCCCACGCCACCTCTCTGGCTGTCATTCCCAACCTGCCCCTCAGCCAGACCCGTATGGGGGAGCTGTCCATGTGGAAGGGCTGCGCCACCGCCGCAGCTACCCGCAATGGGGTCTTCGCCGCTTTGCTGGCCAGGGAAGGAATGGAAGGCCCCCACGAGCCTTTTGAAGGACGTCATGGCCTATGGGAGCAGGCTACGGGCCCCGTCAGGCTAGAGCCCTTTGGTGGCGCCGAGATACCTTTCAAAATAGACGATACCAGCCTGAAATATTTCCCCTCTCAGATTCATACTCAGGCTCCTATATCCCTGGCCTTAGAGCTGAGGAAGAAAGTCAACCTGGAGGAGATCGAGGCCATAAACCTGGAGACATACCGGGCGGCGTGGCGAAGCGCTGGCAGCGAGCCAGAGAAGTGGGACCCCCAGACCAGGGAGACAGCAGACCATAGCCTGCCGTACCTCATATCCGTGGCCTTTAGGGACGGCGCTGTCATACCCTCCAGCTTCGCTCCAGACCGTATCCGAGACCCCGGCCTCCGCCCTCTGATCCACAAGATCAGCATAAAGGAGAACCCCGACTTCACCCGCCAGTACCCGCAGGCCCAGGTGTCACGGATGGAGGTGGTAACCAGGTCGGGCCAGCGCATCGTCGAGCAAGCCAGCTACCCCAAGGGGCACAGGAAAAACCCCCTAACCGATGAGGAGCTGGAGGACAAGTTCTACAGCCTGGCCCAGGCGGTCCTCACACCTAAGCAATGCCAACGGGCGCTGGAGGTACTGTGGAAACTAGAGGATGCGGATGATACAGGCCAGGTACTCGACCTCTTCCGGGTATAGGGCCTTATTGCCCGCCTTAAATAGGCACCGCTATTTACAGAAGGTTTCGCTCTCCCGGTCCAATCGAAGTCTGTCGAGCATAGCTGGGCGCTTCACAGGAACACGTGGAGCAGAATCAGGCAAAAGTGAGTATCTGATAGCTTGACAATAGGGAGATGTCACCTGCTAGGATACTCTCTGACTCATTCTACGGAAGGTCTGTCCAGCAGCGGAGCACCGCTTTGAGATGTCCTTATATCCAGGAAGGAGGATGTACATGGGTCGGGAAGAGGAAATTCAGGTGATCGCATATAAGCTTTGGGAGGAAGAAGGCCGGCCAGAAGGGCGTGCCGTTGACCACTGGCTGAAGGCAATGGCTGCCTGGAAGCAAAGTCAAAAACAAGAGGCTCCTGTCCTTCAACCCGCAGTATCAGCAAGGGCATCTGTCGTTCAAGATAGGCCATCGGTAGAGGGGCAAACGGCCCAGAGAAAACCCATCAGAAGAGGGCAGCCAGGGAAGACCTAGACAAGAGGCTTGTTTGTCAAAAAACTACCCTTGGATATATCATCTCCGGCGGATGGCTCATTCGGGCATCCCGGCGTCAATCCATCCCTCGATCTCCAGGACCTCAGCCTCACTCAAATAGGGGCCGCCTCTGGGCATCCGTGGGATGGTGCCGATACCTCTCCTGAGGAAAACTACCAGATATGTCTCGCGCCCTGGCTTTCCTGGCTCGATGAGTTGCCTGCCGTAGGGTTTGTTGTTGGCCAATGCCTGGGGTGTGTCCCAATAGTAATCGTGTATCCCTGGCATTGGCTGACCATATCTGCTTATCCACCTCTGCATAATGCCCTCAAGCAGTTCCTTTACCCTTGGCCACTTGACCTGGTCTTCGCTCATGTTACCTTCTCCCACAGAGTGAGGTATCTATTAGTAGGGACAAAAGGAGTGGACCGGGGTAGTCCTCAGCCCCAGTCCTGTCTCCCTGGCTTCACTTTATGGAGCACACCAAAATCCCCCGGAGACCGGGGGATTTTGGTACCATGATTATTTGCTGTGACAGCTATAACTCGGAAGGCGAGTTCAAGACTCCACTCCTTCACAGGGCTTTCCTGCAGGCTACTCCTAGTAGTTGTCCTTCTTGTACACCTGGAGGCGGGTGCGGTTGCTGTCAAGGATTATGACTCTGCCCTCATCATCTATTGCGACCGCCTTGGGACGCCAGAGGTGCTTTTCAGCAGAAAAGTCCCGCACCAAGCGGCGCTGCCTGATCATGTCAGGGTTAGAGTTCAGCTTCTCTTGCCCCCACTTGGACAGCCCAGCATCACCGGTGAAGGTAGTGATATGCCTGCCTTCGGGGGTAAGCACCTGGACCCGGTCATTACCCCAGTCAGCTACGTATATATCACCGTCCTTGTCAACGGCTACGCCGGTGGGGCGGGAGAACTCACCTACTCCGCCCGGGCGGCTTAGCTCACCAGTTTCGGCTGTGTAGCTGGCAAACGGTTTCCCACCTGGGGCACCAAACTCGGCCAGGAACTCACCATCTGGAGTGAACTTCTGAATCCGGTCGTTCCGCCAGTCGGCCACGTACACATCGCCCTTGCTATCAATAGTCAGGCCCCAGGGGAGATTGAACTGGCCTGGGCCGATGCCAAACTCTCCCCACTTGAGCAAGAACCTCCCGTCTCTGGTGAACTTCTGGACCCTACTATTGCCGCTGTCAACTATATAGGCGTTGTCATCCTTATCGAACCTGATGCCAGAAGGCTTGCTGAGCTCACCGTCGCCAGATCCTGCCACCGCTCCCCACTTGCGCAGGAAGTTTCCATCCTTGTCGAATACGGTGACTCGGTTGAGCCAATCGTCGGTGATATAGACGTTCTGGTTGCTATCAAGGGCGATGGAGGTAGGCCAATAAAGGTCGGCATCTCCTTCGCCGAACTGGGAGAATTGGCCGTGGTAGTTTTCATCAAGGTCCAGCATGGTGACTCGCACACCGTCGGGCCTGTACTCCCATCCTCGGTTCAACACATAGATGCGATTGCCGGGGGCCAGGGCTATGTCCATGCTAGTCCTGAACCCTGTCCCGGAGAACTCACCTCGACCGACGGTGCGGTCGTAATGGTATGACCGTGTGGCTACGCCAAAGAATACGCTGCTCATAGTCTGTCACCTCACCACTATTTCGATCCTCGCCCGGCCCTCAGGCCGGGTGAAACATGTACCAACGCCATTCACGCACAACAGGCGAGATGCGCAACTGACCTTCCTAACGGTTAGCTCTGATACACCGTCAGGACTTGTAGGGGACCAGAGCCAGGATGCCCTGGTCCCCTTCTTTATAGCTATGGGCGTAACTGAGGCTATTTAGTTCTTGATGAGACCGAGCTTCTCGTAGGTGCCGCCCACGATTGGCCTGGCCTCCAGCCCCAGCCAGTCTTCCAGTATGTCGGTATAGACGCTGCGGAAGTCAACGTTATGCAACAGGTCGCCGCCGTCTTCCAGGTCCCCCTGCTTCAGGGACGGGTACTGTCCGTAGAGGCCGCCCTTCACATGGTCGCCTATGACCCAGCAGACGCCGCCGGTGCCGTGGTCGGTGCCGCCGCCGTTGTCCCGCGCTCGCCGGCCGAACTCAGTGAACAGGAACATCAACACCTCTTGGCCCCTGTGGTGCTCACTCATGTCCTGGAAGAAGTCTTCCACTGTCTGAGACACCTGCCTCCACAGCCGAGAATGGTCTCCTGCCTCGTTGGCATGGGTGTCAAAGGAGTTGTAGGGCGACGTGGTGTACAAAACCCTGGTGCCGAAGTCGCCCAGGTGCACCTGAGCTAGATCCCTCATCCCCTGGGCGATGGGGGAGTTGCCGTACTCTACGGTAGACGAATACTTCTCAGGAGCTGACTTCAAGATGTCGGCGCCCTTCAAAGCAGCGCGGCCGGTCTCCCACATATAGTCCATTACGGGGCCTGTGCCTACGGCAGGAGCGTACATCCGGGAGAACACGTCGAGGGCCTGCATCCGCTCCTGCTCACCGGCGATCCCCGTCAGAACTCCGTAGGTCGCCAGGTTGCCCACCGAAGCCACCGGCACACCCGGCATCATCAGGGCCCTTGGTAGGCCACGGCCGACGTTGACACCGGTCAGCACGTTCTCGTTGTTGGGGTCTATGTGCTTGATAGCACGGCCAAGCCAGCCCTCAGTGCCTATCTTATCGGGCTCGCAGGTGTGCCAGATGTCCATGGAGCGGAAGTGGGAGCGGCTGGCGTGCGGGTAGCCCACGCCCTGCACCACCGCTACCTTGCCCTCGTCGAACATATTCTTCAACTCCACCATGCTGGGATGGAACCCCACCTCATCGTTCAGGCGGAGTACCTGCTCTTCGGGGATCTCCAGGGTCGGCCTGTAGTCATGATACAAGGGGTTGGCATAGGGGATCACAGTATTCAAACCATCGTTGCCACCTGACAACGACAGGATTACCAGGACACGGTCTCTTCTGTTCGATGCCATGAGTTATCCTCCTTTCTCGATTAAGCGTACTGGTATTCTGCTGTAGCAACTATCAATTGCAGCATCTCGGTCACCCTTCGGGCGAACTGGCTGCGCTGTGCCTCAGTGGCCCGCCGTAGCGCGCCACCACTCCTCGCATGCTCGATAAGCGAGTTGCGGGTCTTTGCGCTGACTTCCACCGGCCCTATCAGGTCGAGACAACCATCCACAAAGGCCTCTGGGGAAATGTTGGAGGTCCCGGCGCTCATTCGATCAATGATTAGCTTGACTCCAGGCAGGTTCCGGTTGCCCACCTGGTCGGCAACAAAGTTAATCCGCTCGACCAAAGTGCCGCTGTCTATCCACTCCCTACCTGTGTGCCAGCCTTCCACCGTGGGTGGGTTCAGCAGGTCCATACCCATGTAGACGACTTCCTGGGATACGGGGAAGAGGCCTGGCTTCACCTCGGTGTGGTCCTTCACCAGTCGCATAGTGCCTGCCACTACCTCGGCGGGGTTCTTCATCTTCTGGAACCGGGTGTTCTTGAAATTGTCGGAGTTGAACAGGGCGCGCAGTACCGATCGAATATCGCCCTTGCTCTCGACAAACGCCTCCTCCATGATGCTGACGCACTCCACATCTCGCGGCGGGGTATCCTTCCAGGCGGGCACCTGCGGCTCATCAGCCACGAAGAAGTTGTATAGGTGGCGGGCGATGAACCTGGCTGTAGCCGGCTGTTCCATGATTATGTCAACAATGTCCTCGCCGTTCCAGCGTCCAGTCCGCCCCAGGAAGGTCTTCTCGCCACTGTTGTGGTCTGCTGGGTCGTAGCGGAACTGCCACACGGCTCGACCATAGGGGAAGACTGCCATTGTGGGCTCCAGGTTCCAGCCTGTGAAAGCATGAGAGGCAGCCTTTACGTCGTCCTCGGTGTAGTTGAACTTTCCGTCCATGCCTACGCCCAGGGAGAACAGCTCCAGCAACTCCCTGCCATAGTTCTCATTGATGTTACCCTTGTGGTTATCAACGTTGTCCAGATAATAGACCATGGCGGGATGCCTGGACAGCTGTATGAGCAGGTCTCTGAAGTTACCCAGGCCGTGCTCGCGGAACAGGTCAATGTAGACACTCATCATCCGACCGTGGTCCACCTTGGCAAAGCCCGTGCACAGCACGCCGGACCAGAAGAGGGTCATCTTCTCCTGGAGTGGGCGCTTTGTATTGATCATCCTGTACACCCAGGCCTGCTGGTTCGACTCTATGCCTGCCAGCTCTCCGTACTCTGGCAGGTATCGCTCCATGAGGTCCATGTCCACATCGGGCTGGTTCTCAGTATGTAGTAGGTCTTCCACTACTGCACTGTAGCCCTTGGCAACCATGGCCTCAAGCTCATCACGCGTCGCCCCAAAGCCAGCGCGGCGCATGAGGTGAGCCATTAAGGCTATGTCTTTATCGGCCATTTGCGCCTCCTTTCATCTCAATTTTATTGGCTACAATAGTATAAACTTTATGTGTCCTAGAGTAAAGCTCCCAGGAACGGATGAAGCCGAAGGTCTCGGCTCTCCCGGGTATGCTTAGCCGGACGACAGGTATGTCTTATAGAGCTATCTGAATTGCTATGGAGCCGATCAAGGATGACCAAATCCTCTGAGAAAGGGACACCAGGTCACTGCTCCGTAGCGACCTATTGCTATGGGACTATCCTTCTCATCCACCTCCTGTAGAGTGCGATTCTTATCTAAGAACCATTCAACAATACAATAATACTTCTTTGCGTGCTTGTCAACAGGTTATCCATTCTCGGGCAGGGTCCTTTAGTTCTCCAATCCGACAGCTCGATCTCACCGCAGGGTACACAGAGAACGCTGAGATTTCCTTGTTTTTCTCTGCGATCTCAGCGTTCTCCGCGGTAAATTGCTGTCGGCGGCCGAGAATTAAAAGGCCCTGGTCTCCCTTGACAGAAATCTTATTCTGAGGCTATACTTCTCCCAAAGCTATAAAGCTGTGATGAGGACTAGTACGTTCCTAAGCGGGGCTCAGAGAGCCGGGTAGGGTGTGAGCCGGTGCCAGCGCAGGAGCCGAATGGGCCTCGGAGCCGCAGGCCGAAACCCTTTTAGCTGGCGGCTTTCAGCCATCAGTGGTTGGCAATCTGGCTCGGTTCAGCCACCTTGAACGCTGATAGCTGACTGCTGAAAGCTAGGTGGAGTAGGCTGAGCCGCCTGGACCCCGTTAACGGTCCGCGGTGCGGAAGGACATCGAAGGTGTGCGAGGGAGGCGGAGCAACACAGGGCATGTCCTTCCCCGCCGAATGAGATGACTCAGTGGCCGCTGCCTTTGAGGAGGCCACTGGTAATGAGGGTGGCACCGCGGGAAAAACCCCGTCCCTTGTGGGCGGGGATTTTTGTTTTAGCGATGGTCAAAGGAGCGAAGCCATGTACTACCCAACTCTTGAAGAAGTAAAAAAGCTATCTAACATGGGCAACCTGGTGCCTGTGTACCGGGAGATAGATGCCGACCTGGAGACGCCGGTGTCGGCCTATCTGAAGGTGGCCATGCCTCCCTACTCCTTCCTGCTGGAGAGCGTGGAGGGCGGCGAGCGCATGGCCCGCTACAGCTTCATCGGCACCGAGCCCTACGCCATCCTCAAGACCGGCCCAGGCCAGCCCGATGGCGCTGGAGACCCCCTCATCCCCATAAAGGCTGAAATGGACAGATATAAGCTCATCCCCATACGCGACTTGCCCAGGTTCCAGGGCGGCGCTGTTGGCTATCTGGCCTACGACATCATCCGCTACTACGAGTCCAGAGTGATGGAGCCGCCCGCAGACCCCCTGGATCTTCCCGAAGCAGTGTTCATGTTCAACGACACGCTGCTGGTCTTCGACCACCTGAAACACAACATAAAGGTGGTGAGCCATACACACCTGGATGGCGATGTAGAACGGGCATACGGGGAGGCTATCGAGAAGATTGACCGTCTGGTGGAGCGCCTTGCCACTCCTCTGGAGCTTCCTCCATCTCTAGAGCCCACCGGCTCAAGGGGACGTTATGACCAACGGGTGACCTCCAACTTCACCCAGGAGGAATACGAGGCGGCGGTAGAGAAGTCCCGGGAGTATATCGTTGCCGGGGATATAATTCAGGTAGTGCCGTCTCAGCGCCTCGCCAGGAGGACCGACGCACACCCCTTCCAGATATACCGGGCCCTGAGGTCTATCAACCCCTCTCCCTATATGTACTACCTTCATCTCGATAACTTCTACATTGCAGGTGCCTCCATCGAGAACGTGGTGGGTATAGAAGACGGTATTATATCAACCCACCCCATTGCCGGGACCCGCCCCAGGGGCAGTACACCCGAGGAGGACGCTGCCCTTGAGAAGGAACTCAGGGAAAGCGAAAAGCAGCGGGCGGAGCATATCATGCTGGTGGACCTGGCCCGCAACGACGTGGGCCGGGTAAGCCAGCCAGGCAGTGTACGCGTGCCCAACCTCATGTACGTGGAGCGTTACTCCCGGGTGATGCACCTGGTATCCCACGTAGAAGGAAGGCTAAGGCCAGACCTTACAGCTTACGATGCTCTGAGGGCCTGCTTCCCCGCGGGAACGGTATCTGGCGCTCCCAAAATTCGTGCTATGGAGATAATATCGGAGATGGAAGGAGAGAAGCGGGGCACTTACGGGGGCGCTGTGGGCTACTTCAGCTTCTCCGGCAACATGGACACCGCCCTGACCCTTCGCACCGCTGTCATTAAGGATGGTGTCGCCTATATCCAGGCTGGTGGAGGTGTGGTGTACGATAGCACCCCCGAGGACGAATACCAGGAGACCTTGGACAAGGCTGGAGCCCTCCTGCGGGCTATAGACAAAGCGGAGGGGCTGGGATAATGAAGACGGAAAGGAGGCAAGATGCTTAAAGACTTCTATCATACGGGGTTCGTGGTGCGGGACATAGAGACATCAGTGGCCTTCTACACGGAGGTCATGGGGCTCAAGCTGTTGTTCAGGACAGAGCGCACAGGCGAGTTCATCGAGAAGGTGGTGGGATACAAGGGCGCCCATATCAGGGGGGCATTCCTGAGCATGGGCAACGGCCACAACCTGGAGCTTATCCAGTATATCGTGCCACCCAGCGCCGAGGGCCACGTCAATGAAGCCTTCGAGCGCAACTCCCTGGGTGCGACTCACCTGGCCTTCTTCGTGGAGAACATTGACGAGTACTATGCCGCCATGTCTCGGAAGGGCCTGAGCTTCATTGGCCCTCCTGCGTCCCTTGTCCAGGGCGGCAAGGTGGTGCGCAAGGCCGCCTACGCCCAGGACCCCGACAATAACTGGCTGGAGTTTGTTGAGGTGCCACAATGATCCTGCTCATAGACAACTACGACAGCTTCACCTATAACCTTTACCAGTACCTGTCTGAGCTAGGGGCACAGGTAACGGTGGCCCGAAACGACAAGCTGACCCTGGAGGACGTGGAGGCCATCTCTCCCAGGGGTATCGTCGTCTCGCCAGGGCCGTGCACCCCCAGAGAGGCCGGCATCTCCAACGATGTCATCCTCCACTTCGGCTCCCGCATACCCATCCTTGGGGTATGCCTCGGCCACCAGTGCATCGGCCACGCCTACGGCGGCACCGTGAGCGGAGCAGGGGAGATAGTGCATGGTAAGACCTCCCTCATCCACCACGACGGGAAGGGAGTCTTTCAGGGCCTCCCCAACCCCTTCGAGGCCATCCGCTACCACTCTCTGGCCGTCTACCCCCAGGGCCTCCCCGACTGCCTGGAGGTGACCGCCTGGACGGACAAGGGCATAGTTATGGGCCTGCGCCACAAGAAGTATCCTGTGGAGGGCGTACAGTTCCACCCCGAGTCCATCATGACCCCCGTGGGCAAGCCCCTGCTGAAGAACTGGCTGGACAGGGCGGCACGCTCACGGTTAAGATAAAGTCTCTGAGGAGGACGAAACCCTACCACCAGGACTGAAATATACTGAGGTAACGAAGGCAACCATGAGCACGAAAGAGCAGATGCTCAAGCTAATCCAGGAGCTTCCCGATAATGCCACCGTCGAGGATGCTATGGAGCGGTTGTATCTCCTCCACAAAGTCGAGCGCGGAATCTCACAGGCAGATGCTGGTCAAAAGGTGTCTCAGGAAGAGGCTCGCCGGAGAATGGCACGGTGGCTCAAATAACCTGGCTGCTAGAAAAATCCAACCCGGCTTGTGCTAGAATAGGGGCAGTTGGTGATTGTGGAGAGTAAAGTGACGGTAAACTGGAGAGAGCACATCGAAAGCACACCAGGTGTGCTTCGAGGCAAACCTAGAATTAAAGGGACCCGGATCCCTGTGAGCCTTATCCTGGGGTATCTGGCGGCAGGCTACACTTCTGACGAGATTATTGTAGAGTTTCCCGACTTAGCAAGAGAGCAGATTGTTGCTTGTCTGGATTACGCTCGTGAATTATCGGAATTTGAGGTTGCTGTATAGAGACACTAAAGTTCTTTGCAGACCATTGTGTCTCCAACTTGGTAATTCAGATGCTTCGGGGCGCAGGCTATGAAGTCTTTCGTCTGAAGGACTATATCCCCATGGATTCAGCAGATGAGGTTGTGATCTCTCAGGCCCAGGAACTGAACGCTATCCTGGTTTCTTTGAACGGAGATTTTGCGGATATTGTGGCGTATCCTCCAGCCAATTACGATGGCATCATTGCTCTTCAGGTCAGAAATCATCCTGAAATCACCTCACAGCTTATGGCTAGGTTGAAAGAGTACCTATCTGCTTATCCTAGCCCGGATCATTACATAGGGAAATTACTCGTGGTGGAAGCCCATAGAATCAGGATTCGTGAATAATGGAAGGTGAGGAGGTGGCAAGATGTTGACCGAAACGTCCAGACGAGTCTTTGAGATCACTCAGCGCAACTACCTGGCCATCCTGGCCACCGTCTATCCCAGTGGAGGACCCCAGGCTTTCCCTATGTGGTACGACTACGACGGCCAGTATTTCACCCTCACCACCGAAGCCAACGCCGCCAAGGTGCGCAATATCCTCCGTAATCGACAAGTCGCCCTGTGTATCACCGACACAACCCGCCAGGTGAAGTCCCTCACCGTCCTTGGCGTGGCTGAGGTAATACCGGACAATGACCAGGCGCAGGAGTTGCACCGCAAGCTCGCCATGCGCTACTTCGGGTCAGAGGAAGGTGCAGAATGGGCCGACTCGATGGCCGGCGAGGCGATGGCCATTATCCGCATCACCCCGGAGAAGTACCTGTGGACAGGCTAAACCGGAGCCCAATCTATATGCGAGGCCCCTATGATTAGAGAGGCGATTGAGGCGCTGGTATATAGCCGCTCCCTGAGTATGGATGAGGCTGCTGCAGTTATGCGGGAGATTATGGAGGGAGAGACTACACCAGCGCAGCTAGGGGCCTTCCTCACTGCCCTGCGGCTCAAGGGGGAGACCCCTCAGGAGATAGCAGGCATGGCTACTGTCATGCGGGAGAAGGCCCTGAGGGTGCAGATAGATAGTATCCTGGTGGACACAGCAGGCACCGGCGGCGATGGCAAAGGGACTTTCAACATCTCCACCGCTGCGGCGTTTATAGGTGCGGCATCAGGGCTCAAGATGGCCAAGCACGGCAACCGGGCCGCCTCCGGTTCTTGTGGCAGCGCCGATGTGCTGGAAGCCCTGGGGGTGAAGATAGACCTGGGGCCAGAAGGTGTAAAGCGGTGCATCGAGGAGGTGGGCATCGGGTTCATGTTCGCCCAGACCTTCCATCCAGCCATGCGCTACGCCGCTCCGGTGCGCAGGGAGATAGGCATCCGTACCGTGTTCAACATCCTGGGCCCGCTGACCAACCCGGCGGGGGCCCAGTGTCAGTTGCTGGGCATCCCGGACGCCACACTGGGGCCAAAGATGGCCGAGGTGCTCAGGCTCCTCGGCTCTCAGCACTCTCTGGTGATGCACGGCGAGGATGGCCTGGATGAGTTCACCCTGGGGGCCAGGACCCTGATCTGGGAGGTAAACGACGGCGTAGTCCGCCATTACGCCGTCTCGCCCCAGGAGCTGGACATGCCGATGGTTTCGGCGGAGGAGATAAAGGGAGGCACCCGGGAGGAGAACGCCAGGACTCTACGACGCCTTTTCCAGGGGGAGAAGGGCCCCATCAGGGATGTGGTGCTGCTCAACGGTGCAGCCGTCCTGCTGGTAGGTGGCAAGGCGCATGATCTGATGGAGGGTATAGAGCTTGCCAGGGAGGCCATTGACAGCGGAGAGGCGTTGAGAAAGGTGGAGAAGTTGGTAGAGTTGAGCCAGCAACTTAGCCAGGCATCGCGTTGAAACCCATCCGCTTCACAGTGCACGCTCTGGAAAAACTAGAGCTCATGAGAGAGTGGGGATTTGTTATTGATGAAGAGATGGTTATAGAATTCTTGAAACATCCTCAAGACATTATCCACGGATACTCAGGTAGATTTATCGCCCAAAGTATGCTGGATGAAAACCATGTCTTGAGGGTAGTGTACGAAGAGGGTGAGGAAATTCTTGTCGTAACCCTGTACCCTGGGAGGCGTCAGCGATATGCACATTAAATATAGCCAGGACGTAGATATACTGCTTGTATGGCTTTCTGATACACCTGTTGATTACGCTGAGGAGGTGGATGGAGTTATTACTCACTTCTCTGCTGATGGTAAACCAGTCCTCCTTGAAATTCAGGGTGCAAAGGAGTTCCTGCTCGGCTCAATAACAAGTCTGGTCAAAGGAGAGGAGGTCAAGCTGCCTTAAATGCCCACTATCCTTGACGACATCGTCAACGCAAAGCGTGAAGAGCTAGAGCACCAGAAAACAGAGGTGACCCTGGAAGCCCTTGAGTGGCGGATTGCAACGCAGCCCAGGCCACTGGACTTCTCGGACGCTCTGCGGGGCGACCGGGGGCAGGTGCGCCTCATAGCAGAGGTCAAGAAAGCATCCCCTTCCCGCGGGCTCCTCTCTCCCCACTTCGATCCGGTCAAGCTGGCCAGCACCTATGTGGAGAACGGTGCTGCCGCCATCTCGGTGCTCACAGACCCCCGCTTCCAGGGGACCCGGGACCACCTGGCAGCGGTAAAAAGTGCGGTCATATCTCAAGGGACTCCCGTCTTACGCAAGGACTTCATCTTCGACT
>CAYWGG010000056.1:0-13104 GCA_964457285.1 uncultured Dehalococcoidia bacterium | reverse complement strand
ATTGTCAAGCTCCCCTCTGGAACCCAAGAATACCCCAGGCGCGATATTTGAGTCTGTTTGTGCCTATTTGTACATGCGGGCACTTTTGCTCAAAGCAAAACATGGTCACCCGTCTCCGGGCAGAGCGTCAGGAGTAGCTGATGCCTGTCGCCTGCGTCTCCTTACTATCTCACGCATCAGAAAAATCACGGCTCCAACGACGATTATGCTGAGCCAACTGATGGAGCGGTCAAGGGCGACTATGGAAAAGGCGACGGTTTCGGTCTCTATCTTCGCTGAAAGCATCAGGAGGCTGGTGACGCCCCACTCGACAGCGCCCACCCCTCCAGGGGTTATGGGGACCAGGGTGAGCATGGCGTTGGCCAGGATGACGAAGATAACCAGGGGTATGCCCAGAGAGAACCCCAGGGCCTCAGCCACAAAGAAAAGCCTGCCCGCCTCGGCCAGCCATCCCAGAAGCCCCAATAGCGTTAGCAGGGGCAACCGGCGAAAGCTGCCCAGGGTGCCCTCGTGGAACCTGTGGTAGGTCGCCCCAAGAGGGCCTGGCAGCAATCGGTCCAGCCGCGATCGGAAAAGCCGCATGGCGAGGAGGAGCGCCACCAGGCCTGCCATCAAGAGGGCAGCCAACCCCACGAATAGCCAGGGTGTACCAACGCCGCTGGCTACCAGGAACAGGGTAGCCAACGCCAGCAGCAGGACTACCAGCACCATGTCCAGAACGCGTTCAGCCAGAATGGTGCCTATGGTACGGGAAAAGCTGGCATCTGTATCCTCGGCGTAGGCGTAGGCACGGTATGCATCCCCCAGGCGGAACCAGGTGACCGAGTTGGTGAACCATCCCAGCAGAATGAGCACACTACAGTGCAGGGCGCTGGGCGCCGACATGTGAGGGTCTTCCTGGGCGTTTTTCAGCATGAGACGCCAGCGAGCGCCACGGAAAATGAAGGTAGTGTAGTGGATAAGCAACGCCATGACAAAGAGCAACGGGTCACTTGCCTTGAGGCTATCCCAGGTGGCTCCCAGGTCAATATCGAAGCGAGTCACTAGGAAAAGGATGAACGCCCCCGCCAGGGCGAGGGAGGCGAGGGTGGGAAGGGAGAAAAAGCGCCCCCTAAAGGCCACCCTGACCCTTCGGCCTTCGACTAGCTCAGGGCAGGTCCTGGGAGATGAGTGAGGCTGACGGTTATGATGAGGCCAGGGCATTGTGTCTATTAATAGCTACAGAGGGTGTTTTGCGGGGAGGCCAGGGTGCCTGGGGTATTTGGCAGGGGTGGGCTTTACCTTGTCCACTACTACCAGGGCCCTCCCATCTCTTAGCCCTTCCACATCCACACCTCTCACCTCACGGATGCTGCCGCCCAGGACTTCCATAGCATGTAGGGACGCTACCACCTCTGAGGCGACCTCTCCCTTCTTGTGGGTTATCACAATCCCTCCTACCCGGCAATAAGGCAGGGTGAACTCCATCAGCACGCGCATGGGTGCAACCCCCCTGGAGACTACAACGTCAAAGCTCTCCCTAAGCTGGGGATCGAGGGCCAGGTCCTCAGCGCGTCCTGTGTATACATCCACATCGGCAAAGCCCAGGGCCTGTACCAGATGCTTCAGGAAGGAGGTCTTCTTGACCACCGAGTCCAGCAAGGCCAGGTGTATCCCAGGGAAAGCCACTTTCAGGGGTACGCCAGGGAAACCGCCGCCGCTGCCGATGTCCAGTATCCGGCCGTGGGCCTTAACCGCCTCGGGGATGACCAGGGATGTAGTGAGAGAATCCAGGAAGTGCCTAAGTTGGGCTTCCTGGTAGTCTACAATGGCAGTGAGGTTCATCCGCTGGTTCCAGGCCATAAGCTCCTGATAGTGAGCCTGGAACCTCTCGATCTGCCCGTGAGTGAGACACAGATTAAGCTCTGCGGCGCCCTTTATAAGCAGCTCCATACCCTTGGCCCTCTAGCACCCTCTAGCGAAAAGACTCTCATTGTACTGAAGCTCTTCGAGCTTCAGCCTTTAGAGTATTATAGCATTGGAGCCAGCTTATTTATTGAAAACAATTGACACACCTCAGCCCCGGCCGTAGAATTAGCTCGAATCCAGCTATAGCTTGGTACCTTTCGGAAGGGTGTCCTAATCTGAAAGGGAACTTCAGCCCAGGGGGGTGGGCCATGGCGACCAAAGCGTATATCTTAATAGAAACTGCCGTGGGAAAGACACGGGAGGTAGCCAGCAACCTGAGGGGTGTTGGGGGAATGCAATCGGTGGATGTGGTGACAGGGCCCTACGACGTCATCGCTGTGATAGACGCTCCAGATATAAACACTATGGGCTCCCTGGTGACGGAGAGGATACATACCATTGGGGGGGTGGTGAGGACGGTCACTTGCGTGGCGGTAGGTATTTAGCCTGAAGCATGGCCTGGTCCACCACTCCGTTGGGCCTCAGCAGCGGGGCTGCAGGGTGTAAACTCCTTCTCAATCTCAAGTTAAGGAGGCGACTTACTATGGATTTCAGACTCTCCCCTGAAGATGAGGCGTTTCGCCAGGAATTCCAGGGGTTTTTGCGACAGGAGCTACCCCCGGATTGGGAGGGAGGAGGCAGATGGCCCGAGGAGGCCGACTGGGAAGTCACTCGGCAGATGCGTAGGAAGCTGGCCCAGCGAGGCTGGCTTACCATGCACTGGCCTGTAGAGTACGGTGGGCAGGGTGCCTCACCCATCCGGTCCACTGTCTTCAACGAGGAGATGTCCTACACCAGGGCCCCTGGGCGGGATATATTCGGTGTACGGATGCTGGCCCCCACTCTGATGATCTATGGCACGGAGGAGCAAAAGAGGACTTTTCTCCTGCCCGTATCCAGAGGAGAGGTGCAGTGGTGTCAGGGCTACAGCGAACCTGGGTCGGGCTCGGACCTGGCCTCCCTCCAGACCCGCGCCGCGTCTGATGGCGACGACTACGTGATCAACGGCAGCAAGATATGGACCACCATGGCCCACAGGGCCGACTGGATTATGCTGCTGGCCCGCACGGACCCCGACGCCCCCAAACATCGGGGCATAAGCTTCATACTGGTTGATATGAAATCACCGGGCATCACGGTACAACCCGTTTACAACATGACAGGGGGCCACGATTTCAACCAGGTGTTCTTCGATAACGTCAGGGTTCCCAAGAAGAACTTGGTAGGTGAGGAGAACAGGGGCTGGTACGTAGGGGTAACACTCCTAGACTTCGAGCGCTCCGGCATAGACTACTCGGCCACTTCGAGAAGACTCCTCAGCGAGCTAGCAGAGTACGTCCGAAGCACCCGTAGCAACGAGGAGCCCATCGCCAGTGACCCGCAGGTGAGGAACATGCTGACCGAACGCTACATTGAGGCTGAGACCGCGCGCCTCCTGGCTTACAGCGTGGCCTGGATGCAAGGCCAGGGGATTGTCCCCAACAAAGAGGCTTCCATGAGCAAAGTGTTTGGGTCAGAGACCCTTCAGCGGGTGACCTCCACAGCCATGGAAGTCCTGGGCCTCTACGGGCAGTTGCGACCTGGGGATAAGTGGGCGCCTCTCAAAGGCCGGGTGCCGGAAAACTGGATGTACGCCTTCTCCCACACCATCGCCGCCGGTACATCGGAGGTGCAACGCAACATCATAGCCTCCAGAGGGCTTGGACTGCCCAGGGGCTAAAGGAGAAGTTGCACAGCTTCAGGGGACTGCCCTATGATAGTGATTGGTGCAGGGGATGTGACCATTAGACTAGAAAAGACGGTCAGGCGTGACGATAAATTGATCTTGGTATAGATGGGAGGATACATATGCCCCAGGAAGTACACTACGATATTCCCATTGACCAGCCAGAGCGGGCCGAGCGGTTCTACAGCCAGCTTTTCGGCTGGACGACGCAGAAGGTGCCCAATATGGACTATTGGGTCCTCCGGGCTGCTGAGGGCGACGCTCTGGGCGGCCTGATCAAGCGGACGGCTCGCGGTCAGGCTACCATCAACTATTACACGGTCCCGTCTATAGACGAGGCCCTGCGGAAGGTGCAGGAGCTTGGAGGGAAGGTAGTAAAGCCCAAGGCCGCAATCCCCCGAGCGGGTTACAATGCCCAGTGCGCTGACACCGAGGGGAACACCTTCGGCCTCTGGGAGAACAACCGCAACGCCCGATAGCCCCATGATGCGCACGTCTGAATACGCCCAGCTAAGCCGTAAGCTCCTGCAAGAGGCCGGGGCGCTCCTCGCCCAGGGCGACTATCATCAGGCTTCGGAAAAGTTCTGGGGAGCGGCGGCCATTATGGTGAAGGCCATCGCTGAGAAGCGTGGGTGGCCCCACGATGGACACCGGGAACTCTATCGGACTGTAAGCCGACTGGCCCAAGAAACTGGACAGCAAGAATTGAATCGTTCATTTGGTTCAGCAGGCCAGCTTCATGTCAACTTTTACGAAGACTGGCTACCACCAGATCAAGTCGTAGAACTAGCCACTCAAGTAAGGGAACTCTTGGATGAACTTGTCCTGGTATTGGAGGCTTAATGAATGAAAGCGCCAGAATATGTGCAGTTGAGCCGGAAGGAATTGCAGGAAGCCGAGGCGTTTCTAACTCGGGGTGACTACCATCAGGCATCTGGGAAATTCTGGGAAGCGGCTGCTGTTATGGTGAAGGCCGTTGCTGAGAATAAGGAATGGCCCCATGAGAGTCGTCGAGAACTGAACAGGACTATAAGCAAGCTGGTTCAGGAAACCGGGCGACGAGAGTTGATTCGTCTATTCAGTTTAGCAGGCTGCTTCCACACCAACTTTCATGAGGGCTGGCTGACCCCAGAACAGGTAACAGACCTGGCTATCGATGTCAGGGAACTTATACGTCAACTTGACCAGATATTAGAGCCTTAGCAGGAGGAAGACCCCATGGACCTGGGATTCAGCGAGACCCAGCAGATGTTGAAGAACAGCGCCAGAGAGTTCCTGGCGCGGGAGTGTCCCCATACCCTGGTACGCGCCATGGAGGAGGACGAGAGGGGCTATTTGCCACAGCTATGGCAACAGATAGTAGACCTGGGATGGACCGGCCTGGCATTCCCCGAGGAGTACGGTGGCACAGGAGGAAGCTTCCTGGACCTGGCGGTACTGCTTGAGGAGATGGGCAGAGCCCTCGTGCCTGGCCCCTTCTTCTCCACTGTTGCTCTGGGAGGATTGACTGTCCTGGACGCAGGCAACGACGCTCAGAAGCGGGACCTCCTCACCAGGATATGTCAGGGCCAAGTGTTCATGACCCTAGCCCTGACTGAGCCCAGCGCCACCTTCCAGCCCTGGGGCATCCAGACGCAGGCCCGGCGTGATAGGGGACATTACATCATTAACGGCACCAAGCTCTTTGTGTCCGATGCCCATGTATCTAACGTCATGGTAGTGGCAGCCCGCACTTCCCAAAGTGAGGACTCCACAGATGGCGTGACCACCTTCCTAGTGCCTACTGACAGCCAGGGTGTAAGGGCTACTCCGCTCCGTACCCTCGGTTCTGATAAACAGTGTGAGGTGGTCTTTAACAATGTGAGGGTTCCCGCCAGTGGTGTGCTGGGTGAGGTGGATAGGGGATGGCCCATTATAGAGAAGGCCCTTCAGAGGGCAACCGCTGCTAGATGTGCGGAGATGCTGGGCGGCGCCCAGGCTGTGCTGGATATGACCGTAGAGTACTCCAAGCAGAGGGTGCAGTTTGGCCGCCCCATCGGGACCTTCCAGGCCGTCCAGCACCACTGTGCCAACATGGCTACCGAGGTAGAATGTTGCCGCTATATTGTTTACCAGGCAGCGTGGCGGCTGGCTGAGGGGCTACCGGCGGCTACGGAAGTATCTATGGCTAAGGCCTGGGCCAGTGGGTCTTACAGGAGGGTCTGCGCCCTGGCCCACCAGAGCCACGGGGCCATAGGTTTCACCAGAGAGCACAACCTCCAGCTCTATACCCGCCGCGCCAGGGCCCAGGAGGTGGCTTTCGGTGGCGCCAGCTTCCATCGAGAGCTGGTGGCCCAGGCCTTGGGGATATAGTGCAAAGATGGGTACATTCCGTATCACCATTGAAGTGAGTGACCTGGCTGGCAGCCAGTATGTGCCCCTGGAAGCCCTGGTTGATACTGGAGCCAGCTATACTCTCGTGCCGCGCCCTGTCCTGGAGCAACTGGGGATCGAGCCCGAAGAGCGGTGGCCTTTTACTTTGGCTGATGACCGCATAATTGAACGTGATATTGCCTGGGCACGTGTTCGCTTTCAAGCCCGTTATTGCTTCACTGTCGTGGTCTTTGGTGAGCCTGGAGCTATTTCCCTCTTCGGGGCGCACGCCCTGGAAGGGTTACATCTAGCCGTTGACCCGGTAGGCCGGCGGCTGATGCCAGTGCCTGGGCTGTTGATGGTTCAGCTACAGCGAACAATTATCCCAAGGGATGGAGGCAACCCATGACCACTCGCGACTGCATCTTCTGCAAGATACCCAGGGGAGAGATGGAGAGCCAGGTGGTCTACAGGGACGAGCGGGTCTACGTGATAAGAGATATAAGGCCGCAAGCCCCTGTTCACCTGCTCATCATACCCATCCAGCACCTGGCGTCCCTGGCATACGTTGGCCCTGGCCAGGTGCCAGTAATGGGCCACATTTTCGTGGTGGCTGAAGAGATGGCCCGCAGGGAAGGTGTAACCCTGAGTGGCTACCGCCTGGTCCTGAACCAAGGTTCTGACGCAGACCAGCACATAGAGCATACCCACGTGCATCTTTTGGGAGGCAAGCGGTTGCCTGCTCTGGGGTAGAGTATGGTTTCAAGAGTTGAGAAGCTAATTGGCAGCAGGGTAGACGCCCTCCCCAAAGGTCTGAGAGAACACATATATCGAGTCCAGCAGATAGCCCTGGAGCTGGCGCATCAACACCAGGTAGATGAGGAAAAGGCGAGGCTAGGAGCCCTCGCTCACGACATCGCCAGGGCCATGAAAGGTGAGGAGCTACTTCACAAAGCTTATGAGCTGGGGATAGAGGTCCATCCTGTAGAAGCAAAGGTGCCTATACTTCTCCACGGGCCCGTAGCCGCTGAGCTGCTCAGGCGGGTGGACGGGCTTGAGGACCAGGAGATATATGAGGCGGTGTATTGGCACAGCATAGCTCATAAAGGGTTTGGGCCCATTGCCAGGGTGGTCTTCCTGGCTGACAAGCTGGACCCACAGAAGGCGAACCGGTATCCCTTCCTGGCGCGGCTTAGAGAGCTGGCTATGAAGAGCCTTGACAGGGCCATCTTCGATTTCCTGAACCGGGAGCTTATCTCCTTGCTCCAGCAAGGAAGCCTGGTGCATCCCACCTCTATAGAAGCACGAAACGAGCTAGTCCTGGACCGCTAAATCTGCCGTCATAGTACCAGGAGCGATGTAGTCCATGAACCGCCCTCGTAGCAGACCACAGATGAGGCTTACCGTCTTTGAGAATGAGCCTTTGGCCCGCCTGGCAGAGCAACGCCTTCGGCAGGCGAATATACCGTGTGTAGTCCGCTCTCTGGGGGCCGGGCCCGGCGCATGGGGAGTTGCCAGCAACCTACCCTATGCTATTTACGTGAAAGCTGCCGACGAGATGCGGGCCCGCCAGGTGCTGGACCTGGCTCCTGCTGAGATCGCCGAGAGGGAAAGGACGTGGGCGGCACAGCCCGCGCACCGCCCTCCTGTTGTTATCATAGTCATGCTTATAATCGTGGCGGCGGCCCTCTTATTCGGCATCCTGGAGTTGACCATAGAGCGGATAGTACCCTGATCAGAGAGCAGGAGAGGGTTTGTTCTGCGATGGCAAGGCCACGATAGCCCATCCGGTGGCTGTCCTCTGGCCTCGCTGGTTATCGCACCACACATCCAGTTCTATCAGAGCATCCCGATCATGGCGGTTTTTCCCTTTTATCTGTCCCCTACACCAGGTGGCATCGCCATAGACGTTGGGCAGCAACAGGTCAACGCTTAGCTCCTTCAAGAAACCGTCGTCTCCCATCCAGTTTGTGATCAGGTTACTCACCCAGGAGACCCGGTCTATACCTGAGTCATGGGCGAAGGGAAGGCCGAACATCTGCGCCACGTCATCGCGGAGCATAGACGCCTCCCAGCTTTCCCACATTCCCGTCTCTGGGTCTCTGAAAGCGGCCTCCGGATGGCGATGCCGGTATCTCATGAAATCCTTGAAGCCTCTGGCCGGGCGTGTGGCGCAGATGAACTGTGATACGTCCTCGGATGTGAGGGGGCCTCTCACGATGGAAGGTAGCTTTTCTCCGACCTCCACGGCCTCCCAGTAGCGGGGGGTTGCGCCCTGTATCTCCTCGGCATCGTAGGTATCCTCTATAGCAGAAAGCTCTTCCTGGCTGTACTGGTACTTGGCCCAGTGCGCGTATTTGCCGCGCTCGATTGCTCCCTGTCTGGAAGTGCGAAGGACCTTGCTCACTGCCCTGGCGATCGGCTGGCCCTGGGGGTCGGTGTAGAGTACCTCCCCGACCTGAAGGACCATGTGGCCACAGAAACGGCCCTCCTTTTCCTGCACTTGCAGGAGGCGGGCCCTGGCCTCTATTTGCTCGCCCAGGCGCACCCACCGCTGAAACTGCCAATGGGTGCCCACGTAAATGGCATGTAGACCCGGCAATTTGGGGGCCACCAGGGTGTCATCCACACTGTAGAGCCAGCAGGGCGGGGCCACGCCTGCCCTGAGCGCAGTCGAAGGGATGGAGCCGTGAGAGGCCGTGCTTGCGTACTCATCATCCAACCAGAGAGGGTTACGGTCTCCAATGGACTTGGCCCAGCGGGCCATAGCCGGCCGCGTGGCCTGGGTGTTGTGGGGCTCTCGACGCAGCCAGACCCCCACGAGACTCCTGGCCTCCTGTAGACCCGCATATTTAAGACTCGGCCCGTTGCTTTTTTCTGGCATTATCTATCTGATGGGCAGGCTCACAACCGCGTGGCCGGGCATGGTAATTTCGTTGTGCTGGTTCACACCCCATAGCTCGCACTCCACGTGTCGCTCCACCCCTTCCCTACCTGGCTTCCCTCGCACACTTTCCACCCACTTCCTCTTTACCCTGCCCTTGATACGGGTGACGTCGCCTACTAAGTTGGGCCGCCGGAGAGTGCCCCCGATCTTCTTCAAAAAGGCGTCGTCTCCCATCCAGTCGGTGATGTAGCGGCAGAGCCAGGCGAGGCGGTGGGGCCCCATGTCGTATACCCCCGGCATGCCAACCTCACGGGCCATAAAGCTCTCCCAGTGGCCGCGATGGGGATGGTCCTGGAGGCCAGTGTTGGGGTCTATATACGTATCGGCAGGGTGGCGGCGTCGGTTGAGGAGCTGATAGAAGTGGCCTCCAGTATGGGCCACTCCCTGAGCGGCGACAGCTCCGGCATCGGTAAAACTGCCAGTAAAGGCTATGTCCACAACCCTCAGGGGGCCATACAATACCGATGGCATATCCTCTCCCTCCCGCACGTCTTCCCAGTAGCGAGGTTGGCTGCCCCGTATCCCCTCGGCATTCATCTCCGCCTCCAGAGCCTCCAGTTCCTCAGGGCTCCACCTGTGGAGCCTGGGCTGGTAGCCCATACCTCCCTGGGCCTGGCGTCGGGGAGTGCGCATACAGTATACCCTGGACCTGGACACAAGCTCGCTCCGTTGATTGGTGCAGGTGACCTCGCCTATCTGGAGGATCATGCGGGGTACGGTTTTACCACGCTTCTCCTGGGCGTCTATCAGCTTACCCCTCTGGGTTATGATGTCACCCGGGCGCATCACCTGATAAAACTCGTAGTCTATGCCGGCGTGTATCCACTGGATACCTCGGAGTCCCGGGGCGATGATGGCCATGCCTACCATGAATGGTGGAGCGATGATGCCACCCCAGCGGGTGCGGTGGGCGTAGGACTCGTCAAGGAAGAGGGGGTTATGGCTGCCTATGTAGTTACAGAAGTCTTTGATGTTGTCCCTGGTTATCTCGATAGTAGCCCTGGCACCCCGGTAGTCCACTCCCACCAACCTGCGGGCCTCCGCCAGGCTGTCATCGTCGAGAGTAGGGGTCTGGGTCTCTACCTCGTACGCCTGCTCCTTGAACTGTACGGGCGCAGGGTCATGCGCCACTACTTCCTCTGGCTCTGTCATGGGGTACATTATAACAGATGAAAAACGTTCTGGTGGGGGTACGATGTCACGGCGGGGCTTAATTTCGTGCCTAATAGTTGTAAAAAAGTGGGGCGATGTGTGCTAAAATATCTCCATGCAGCAAACTGAGCCTTTGCACGCCGACAGACACAGGTCCTCCTTTAATTTAACCCTCATCCTCGGGCTGGGAGTGGCGGTGGTAGGCTTGCTTAGAGACCCTTTTCTATTAATCTTAGGGCTGGCCTTCGCCGCATGGAGCTGGTTTACTACTCCGGCCCAATATATGGTCTTCAACGACCGCCTGGTGATAGCCTATGGCAAGCCGCGGGTACGCAACGTACTCTTCCAGCAAATTGACGAGGTGCAAATCTTGACTCTTGTCATCGGCAACAGGTTGTTGGTGCGCCTGAAGAGTGGCCGCCGGTTACTTCTCCAGCCCAGGGATATTGAGCAGTTTCAGGGCAGGTTCCAGAGCGCCCTGGACTCGTACCGCCGCACCCACGGGAGTGGTTAGATGGACCAGTAGAGTTCACATCTGTGCTATCTCTCAGATAGTATCTGAGAAGTACCCCACCGTTTCTAGCCTAGAGGGCAGCGCCACAGTTCGTGCAGAATCGGGCTCCAGGAGGGTTTTCCCTCTCGCATTTGAGACAGTAACGGCCCGATGGTCCCCTTCCCTGGCTACCAGCACTACCTTGAGGACGACCTCTCTCTCCCGGCCAAGGTCCCATAGCAAAAGCCACCAGGATCACGAGATTTACGATAGGTACCCACATCAATAGAGAGAGCCAGGGCGACCATCCAGTTCTCCTGAAGATAGTCCACCAGGCCAGAACTGAAATCAAATCAATGATGATACCCAGTAGCGCTAAGAGAGCAGGCACTTTGACCTTCCTTAATGGCTGCAGTATATTACCGACCTCGTCTCCCCTGCCCTGGCCTCAAGAGGAGTGTAACAGTTAGCGCAAATCTGGGCCTCAGACGGTTTCTCCCTTCCGCAGGTAGAACATCTCATATCTGGCCCTCCCTGGTGGTAGCTTCAGGTTGTAACGATGGGTCTGGTCACCGCCCAGGTATCGCCGAAGGAAGGGCAGTAGGTGATGTGGTAAGGCTCCGGTCCTCCGGCCACTGCGATAAGTATATCTTCAGGCCGTCGGCAGACTAACGCCTTGTCCCCTTGCCACAGCATGGAGGACTCTTCGTAGCGGATCATAGAGGTCTCCTGAGGGAACCGTTCCTTGGGTATCTTGGAGTGCTCGAAGAGCCACTCCTTGACCTGCTGCTTTGTGGTGAACCCCTGCTCCACCAACAGAGGCAGATGGCCCGGCGTAAAGATTACCAGGGGGTTTCCGCCGCCCAGGAGGAAGTTGTTGTTGCCAGGGTTAGCCATAGCGCCAGCTACCATCAGCAGGATGCTCTCAGGCTTCTTGTAGAAGGTCAGGGTGTTGTTGGTGCCCTGAGCGCCTACCACTGTGACAGCGCTCTGGTCCGGCCTCAGCCCTCGCTCTACGTGCAGAGGCTCCCAGATGCTCTCCTCCTCGTTCTCTCCCATACAGAAGATATACTTGCCCGGCATACCGTGCACCGCCATGTCGGAAGTCCAGGGCGTCGCGCCGCCTACGTTCATAAGGATGAGCCGCACCGCTCGCCCGATGGTAGCATTGGCTCTCCAGCCAGGGCCCAGGCATCCTCTACCACTGTTGATGCCGGTCTGGTTGCGGATGGGGCCATTGATGATGAGTAGCGGCGCTACCGGGTTGGTGGTTGTCTGAATGCCGTGAAGGTTGAAATCGGGCTCGGCCAGCGCCTCTACAGCAGCTATGAGGACTGGCATATATTCGGGGAGGCACCCCGCCATGACCGCATTCACGGCGATCTTCTCCACTGTGGCGGCCCCGCCTTCGGGATTCAGGTAGGCAATCACCTCAAGAGGGTCACGGCGGATGTACTCCACCATGTGCTGGACTCTGTCAGGTGTGGGCGGTATGATGGGAAGCCCATCAGACCAGCCTTCCCTCAGCATAAGCTCGTATACTGCCTCCGGTGTGTCCTCGGCCTGAAGCCGCTTGGAACTCACGGTAATTTCCTCGGCCAATTTGTCTCTCCCTTAACAGACTTCTACATCTTGGACGTTAGCGCACGGCACCAACGGCGTGTTGTCCATGATTGCGGGTTGGTGACGGCGGGTTAGGAACGACATTGCGCTGGTCTGTCCAGAGGCTCCAGGTTGCTCCGTCGGCGCCGATGGCGATACCGTTATAGTCACCGATAAATAGGCTACTTCCACCAGTGAGACCCGAGAACCAGCGCGAAAGACCCGGGTCCGATAATCCGGTGTCCACTCGGATGCGAGTCTGGGACTTCACTTTGTCATTCTTACCGAAACTCAAACGTGTGACCGTGAAACCGTACTGACATACACTCTGACCTGCCGAGTAGGAGCGGTCCATATACCCGATGTCAACGCGGCCATCGGCCGATACCGCTACCCAGGGATAGAACTGGTCGTTAAGTGAACTATCCACCACTCTGACAGTCCATGTACGGCCTCCGTCGGTAGACCTCGCAAGCAGTATGTCGGTGTTGGTAGCAGTCCTGGAGCCGTTGCGGTTATCGGCCCAGGCGAGGTAAACGGTGTTACCAGTAGGATCGCTGGGGTCTGTCGCAATGTTGCCAGCGGCATTGACCCGAAACTCGCATCCCGACAATATTCTCCGCCCATTGAACTCGCTCCGTGGATAATTATTGAAGTCGAAAATGGTGTCCACCCGCAGTGGTGCGCTCCACGTTTTGCCGCCGTCATCGGAGCGAACCACCATGTACTGGTTCTCTGCCGGTGTGTTGAAGTTCTCGAAGGCTACGTAAACTCGTCCATTAGGTGCTGCGGCGGGTATGGAGAACTGGTCTTCTTCGCACTGGTTAGCCTGGCCTCCACCGAATTGGACTGAGCAGGCAGGATGAAAGCCACTGATCTCTTGCC
>CAYWGG010000055.1:0-13478 GCA_964457285.1 uncultured Dehalococcoidia bacterium | reverse complement strand
CTTGAAGAGGTGTGTGACAAGTACCCCTAAAGGGTGGGGCATATGGTGTGCCCTTCAGGGCACAGTACACCTTCACCCTCCAAGACATGGCCGTCCAGAGGCCCAGTCTCATACCGACGGCGAAGAGCCCGGGTCGTCACTGAGGCGTGTGTCCATCTCTCGCAGGAAACGCTCCACCTCTGGTGAGAGGGGTGTCGTACCCTCCTGCTTGGGCTCCCTGGCCCTGGCGTCGTAGCTCGACTCAAGCTGCTGGACCAGGCTCTTGGCCTGGGGGTTGCGGGCTACCGCGGCATCTAGCTGCTGGTATTGGCGCTGGCCGCGCTCACTGTCAATCAAGTGAGAGGGGAGATTGTATATATCACACAGGACTTCCAGCAGGCGGGAGACTCCAGCGTGGTCCTCGTCAAGCTGGGCGTAATAGGGCAAGCGAACGAGGAAGTTCATGGTCTCTATGCCCAGCCTGGACGCCTCCTGAGTGATGAGGTAGGTGATACTGGTGGGCCCCTGGTAGTTGCTGCGCTCGATCCCGTACCGTTTATCCTGGCCTTCGGGAACGAACCCGCTCAACAGCAGGGGACGCGTATGGGGCACGGCGTCGGACACCCCACCTATCTGGGCATATCGTCCCACGTGGAAGTAATCGAGGACTTGTAGAACAGACTCGACGTAGTCCTCGCCGAAGGCGTGAGGTTCCAGCAGATGGAGGAACAGGAAATCAGGAGGCTGTTGGCGTTTGGCATAGAGAATCGTAGTATTGGGTATGGTGACACGGCGCTCGGTCCCCACGTTCATCATCCTGGGGCGATAGCGGGTGAAGTCGTAGAATCTGCCGGGATGGGCTAGCCTGCCAAACTCCGGAGCATCCATATGCCTCTCAAGTCGGATCAGGGCGTGGCGTCCAACCCGGCCCACGTCTACCCACGGGCGCAGGGTGACCAGGGCGTGAGGTTGCCTCAGCTCGGGTACTGGCTCATCTATTTCAAAAACTCCGATGTTCATGCCCCTATTTTGCCAGGAAAGGGGCCGAATTTCAAGACTTGGGGAAATTTCGGCCTGGACTGCTGACATCGGACTAATGGTGGTGTAAGATTAGCCTGAACATGGGGCGGAAGGCTTTAGCCGCAAGGTCGCCTCTACAAGAGAGGGAGGAGAGCGAAAAGATGAAGTTCGGTGTGTGTATACCCCACTATGGAAGGCCCGTAATAGATGTAGATGGCTTGACGGAGATGGCTTCGAAGGCGGAGGAGATGGGGTTCGACTCAGTATGGGTCACAGACCACATCATCGTCCCTCACGTCATCCCAGACCGGCCGGATATTGTCTACAGGTATAATATGCTGGAGCCTCTGGCCCTTATGTCTCACCTGGGAGCGGTCACCAGGAGGGTAAACCTCGGCACCAGCGTGGTTATCCTGCCCTATCGGAACCCCGTCGTACTGGCCAAGACAATCGCCACAGCAGACGTGCTATCCCACGGCCGAGTCATCTTCGGCGCTGCTATAGGCTGGATGGAAGGAGAGTTCCAGGCGCTAAGTGCGCCCTTCCCCAATCGGGCTCGGGTAAGCGATGAATACCTCCGGCTGCTCAAGGAGCTTTGGACCACTCCAACTCCGACCTTCCAGGGCCAGTACTTCCAGGTCTCTGACGTGACATTCTCGCCCATGCCGGTGCAACAACCTCACCCGCCCATCTGGATAGGTGGAAGAAGCCGAGGAGCCATCCGAAGGGCGGTTAAGTACGGAGACTTCTGGCATCCCACTCAGATGGGGCCCAAAGAGCTATCGGGAGAGGCAGCCTACCTGAGGGAGTACTCGGCTTCAGCAGGCAGGAAGGACCCGCCACAGCTCTCCTTCCGTGGGAACCTGAAGTTCGCCAGTGCCTCCACTCCAGGAGAGCGGCCACCCTTGCAAGGGACTACCCGGGAGGTGATCGCCGATGTGGAGGAGTACGCCAGGGTGGGCGTGAGCCATATCATCATGGAGATTCCTGGCGATACCTACACCGACAAGTTCAGGGCAATGGAACGCTTCCTCAAGGAGGTGAAATCCCGCGTGCCAGCATAGGCCCAGGAAATATCCAGCGTTAGGGTGTATAATCGCCCTGAGCAGAATGTAGCCCTTTCTGGTTTGGGCATAAACAAAGATTCGGTCTGTGGAGGGCCGGCCCTCCACCTCATTACAAGGTCTACTTACGAAGGAGGAGACAATATGGAAGCCCTGGTTGTGACCATACAGATCAAGCCCGAACACCGGGATGCCTTCATGAAGGCGATGCTGGATGATGCCAGAGGCTCGGTAGAGAACGAGCCGGGATGCCTGAGGTTCGACGTGGTCCAGGACACGGAAGACCCTAACCGTATCCATCTGTACGAAGTCTACAGGGACGAGGCTGCCATAGAGGCCCACCGACGGGCCCCCCACTATCTGAAGTGGCGAGAGACGGTCAAGGACTGGCACGCTGCCGAGCCCATCCGCCGCCGGTGCACCACTGTGTTCCCTCCGGACTCAGGGTGGCAAAAGCCATCTCAGGGGCAACGTCAGGCCCGCCCTGTCAGGGCCAAATAAAGTTTTTGGAGCATCCAGTGGATGGGAAACCTGTCACATTTACAGCAACCGAAATAGAGGGGCTGGAACAGATCGTCTCGGCGGGGCATAAGTGGCTTGACGGGTCAAACCCGGCTTACCCCAACCTGATCCTGAAGATGGGCAGGGCTTTCCTGGAGGCACAGAGCGGGGGAAGGCCCCAGGAGCTGTATCTGAGCGAGATGGAGGCGTGGTACCTGAGGGAAATCGTGCCCACCGGCATGAGGGTCAGGGGAGAGGCCACCGGACTGGCCATAAAGAGGAAGCTGTACCCCCTCTTGCTTGAGTTCGAGGCAGAGAAATACAGCAGGGCAGCCGGAAGCAGGTACGGGTTCTCGATCTCAGATGAGCCCCTTACCCGGAAAGATGCCTTAAAAGGGCGTGAGCTAGAGGGGCCCGGAACTCCGACAGAGAGCCCTTCAGAGCCAGAAGACGGGGAGCAGGACAGTCATTCCACTTAGGACGTAGCCCACTCGCCCTCAACCCCTTTCTGTCAGGGTGCTTCTGAAAGGGGCCTGCCTCACAGCAGCCCGACCTGGAATACGCCCCTCATGGTAAGCACCGTTCCTGACACCAGTACCACCAGGGCGGTGGCTAACGGGAGCAGCCGGGAGAAGCCGTTGGCCAGTGGGTTTTTGAATCGAAGCCGCTCCACCACACGCCCTGCGTAGACCAGGAGCAACCCCACACCCGTCAGCGTTACCGCCATCCCTGCGCTGAAGCCGAGGATCAAGAGAAGGCCAAATCCGAACCGGTGCAGCGATATGGCTGCCAGCAGAATGATCAGGGCGGAGACAGAGGGGACCAGGCCATTGGCAACTCCAAGGGCAGCCAGGTTTTTCCAGCTAAGGCCGGGCCTCCCATCTCCTTCCGGCTGATGGTGGCTGTGGTTGTGGTGGTGATGATACGTCCTGCTGCTGCCCCGTAGCCGAGCCACTATGAGCCATATGCCGACTGCCAGTATGATCCCTCCTGAGGCAAGGCCCAGCCAGGGATAGAGGCGCTCTGGGGCGACGACGTGGGAGGCATAGAGGGTCACAAGCCCTAAAGCCAGCACTCCCACGGTGTGAGAAATGGCTACCGTAAGGCCCAGGAAGAGGGCATGCCTCGCCGTGCCGCGAGTCCCCACAAGGTACGCCGCCATGATGGTCTTTCCGTGGCCGGGAGACATGGCGTGCAACGCTCCCAGTCCCAGGGCCAGCACAAAGGAGAGGATGACTACCGACAAGCTCAGCCTCTCAGTGGTGACCAGGGACGTCAACACATCCTTAGACTTCTCTTCCGGCCCAGGGGCGATGGAAGTGGACGGGGACTCCTGACCCTCCTTTGCGCTACCCACGATCCTGAAGGTGGAACGCGCTTCCCGCAGGTCAGAAGGGCTATTGAGCATGCCCTGGGGATAGGTGCGTAGCTCGTTGCTCCGGTCCTGCTCTGGGGCCGTGGAATCGAGGAGTGAGACCCCATCTCCAGCCCTCAATACGATCTCTTTCCAGCCCAACCTACGGGAATGGTTCTCATCCCGGTAGTAGAGGGCCTGCTCCTCCTGGTGGCCCATCTGCTTCAACGGCCCTTTCAGAAGGAGGTCGAGCCGCAATGTGGAAAGGTTCCCCTGGCCCGGAGGAAAGCTCAGGCCCTGGTCCACAACCTCTAACCTGACGGGCGAGCCATTGACAGAGAGATACAGCCCACGCCTCAGCTCTTCCACCTTTTGCATCAGATAAGTCCCATGCTCCTCATCGCTGACCTGCCCATCCTGGTCCAGGTCAATCCTGGCCATCTCCTGAAATGCAGGTATCTCGGCCATGTCCAGCACGTAGTGCAGGCTGACCTGTCCAGGAATGATTTCGATGCGACTGTACTGGTTGATGGTAAAGTTCCCCAGGGGGTGGGCAGAGGCCGTCTCTGTGGGTGCAAGAAGGAATAATCCACCGCCAAGAATTGCCAGGGCCGCCACCACCAGGAAAGCTCTGGGAAAGGGGCCCCTACCTCGCCTCATCGCGCCACCCCTTTGGCCAGGCCCAGGGCAGGTCCTTCCTGGTTGCCAGACAGGGCCGCCTCTCTGTCCAGCTCCGCCAGGGTCCGCCTGGCATCATCGGAGTAGAGGATCGAGAAGCTGGGGTTAAGGGTTAACGCCCGTTCCAGGTAATCCCTGGCCTGCTGGTGCTGGCCCAGACTGTAGTAGATCATCCCAGCATGGTAGTAGAGGTTGGGGTCCTGGGTTCCCAGCTTCAATGCCTCAGTGATAGACTCGGCCGCCTTTTCCAGACGGTCGTTCTTGTAGAGGGCCCACGCCAGGGCGTCGTAGCCGTATATATCCTTGCGCACGGCCAACTCCCTCCTGGCGAGGTCCAGGGCTTCGTCCAGCTTGAGGTCATGGTCAGCGTAGAAGAGGGCCAGGTCCCGGTTGTAGACCACCTGGTTAATGGCCGCCAGTCTGGCGATGAACTCTACCGTATCGTACTGGAGCTTCGCCTGGTCAACATTGCCAGTCCTGGCATAGAGGTCACCCAGGGCAGCTAGAATGACAGGCTGGGGTATGATGGCCACTGCTTGCTCATAGAGCTTGATAGCTTCGTCATACCTGGTCTGAGCAGCGCGAGTCTTTCCCAGTCCAGCCAGGGCCAGGTAGTGGCTATCGAAGGCCCTGAGTGCAGATTCATAATGCTCCGCTGCCTCATCGAGACGTCCAATGTTGAAGTAGAGGTTTCCAAGCTGTACCAGGGCCCAGGCAGTGGCCTCACCCTTAGCGGGCCCCGCAGCCACCGCCATCTGCATGGCCTCGATGGCCCCCTCAACGTCGCCCATCCGCTCGCGGGCGTAGGCTACCCTGGCATAAGAGCTCAGGTCAGGCTTGAGGTCCACCATAGTCTGGTAGTTTCCGAATGCAGCCTCATATTGCCCCAGCTCTGTCTGGGCATCCCCCAGGATGCCATAGGCGTTGGCGTTTCTCGGGTCGAGCTTGAGAGAACGCTCTGCCCACTCCAGCGCCTCCTGGAACTGGTGGCCGCCCATGGCCAGGGCCCCCATGAGGTTCATAGCACTGACACTGCTGGGCTCCAGCTCCAGCGCCTTCCGAAGCGCTTCCTCAGCCCTGAGATAATATGAGAGGTCTCCCATCTCCCGCGCCTTCTGAAGATAGGCACCGCCGAGCTGGACATAGGCTTTCTGGTCTTCTGGACGATTCATCAGGCGGCGCTGAAACCTCTCCACCAGGAGGTCAGTGGGAGCCCGTGACTGAACAGTGACATCCACAAGGGGCTCGTCTCCCTGGCCCTTCTGCAACAGCAGGTTAAAAGCTGCCAGTACGATAACCACCAGCCCCAGGAGCGCCAGGGTGTAGGAGAGAGTACGCATCCATTTCTTTAGCCGGGCTTTACCCATGCGGTCTTGCCTCTACGGAAGGGGATGGAGGGGCCCCTTAGAGAGCAGGGCCCCTCCTCTCTATTAAGAACCAAAGTCAACTAGACTGGAGAGCGACGGCGTCGCCAGGACATGAACGCCACTCCTCCCAACAACAGCCCACCCACAAGCACGCCTGAGCCTATGCCCATGCCTGCCACCACAAGTGGCGACGGTCCCCCATGGTCATGCGCATGTCTGTACCCCTCGTGGGGTGTGCCCATGTATGGGAAGCTGGTTAGATAAGGCATATCGTTTGACTGAACGCCATCCGAGAGTCCCAGCGAGGCTGCACAGCTTATGAAGCCCAATACATGTAGCACCGCTCCACCGCCTCCCTTTAGGGCAATGTCAACTACATCGTCGCCAACGCGGCGACCGTTGGGGAAGCCCGCAGGGTCACCGCCAAAGAAACCCAGAGGGCTTCGGCTTTGCTGAGCCGATGGTTGAACGTTGTAGTTCAGCCGAAGCATGTCAGCGGGAGTTGGGCCGCCGGGCTGCTGGGTATCCTGGTTGCCACCCGCATCAGCGAAGGGCTGGAGCCCTGGCACAGCGGCTGCCAGCGCCCCGGCGGTACCGGCATCTATGCCCTTCAAGAAAATGAGGTCGAGGTCTATTCGGCCGTCCGTGGGCGTGCAACTGGTGAGGCTATTGATAAGCGGGATCAGAGCGGCAGGGCCCTGGCTCGCGCCTGGATTGACGATAAGGTTGTCGAAGCCGTTAGCCACGTCATTCTTCGGCTCGCTGGCGTTAAAGAGGTCCTTCGCTCCGAACGGCAGGAGCAGCTCATTGACCAGCGGGTTGCCCAGCCGTGAAACCTGGACCCACCTGCCAGAATGGAGAGCATTGTTCCCATTGGGTCGCAGGACATTTATTTGTTTCCGGCTGGCCGAGGCCCACACGCCGATGATGCCATCGGTGTCTCCGGCCTGAGCCAAGCGAGTCTTGGGTATCTCCAGGGCAATGGTCTGGACATTAAAGCCGCTGAAGGTGTCAGCAGCCGGCCTTTGCGGGTTGGTGAAACCGCCGAGGAGGTCGAAGGCTGCCATGAGGTCTACATAGAACGCTTCATCCCGCGGGCCAACAAAGACTCTGCTAGTGGGATTGAAGTTATGGATGGCTGCCGCTGCCAGTGACCCATAGCCAGAAGCAGGAGTGGATACCGGCCCTACGCGGGCGGGCGCTACCCTCGCGTTATGCAGCAATGCCTGCCTGTCGTGGCTGGTCCGGCGGTCTCCCACGACCCCGGTGAGGGAGTAGCTTTGGTGGATATTCAGGTTCGTATATTGGGAAGTGGGGTCTCCCGTGTTCGGCGGCAAACCGATTGGCCCGGTGTTGTACAGGAAAGTGTTGGGGGTGATCACACCTACACTGGTCTTGAAGCTGAACTGGTAGGTAAGGTCCTCCCTCGCATCTCCGTTCACGTCCACCATGATCTCATAGAGGACGTCGTCCGAGAAGAGGTAGTGGGTCGGCCCGTTGCCCGGCTCCTCCATAGGAATGTAGTTGGCGATGAGGGTCACAGCGTTGGGGTTGGCCGGACTAACGTAGGCATAGACATCCGTGTTGTTCGCCTGCGGGTCCATTGCAATGAGAGGAGCGTCGTTGTGGCTGGAGCCACTGACTACCAGCACCGACACCCCTGCCATAATCAAGGCCGCTACCACTGCGATGAAAAGGGCTCTACTCATGTTGACTCCCTCCTTTTTACTCTACTACGCTTTGCTCAAGCTACATCTCCCCTCCTCCGTGCTCTTGGTGGTGGAGGGTTATCACAGTTTATCTCTGGTTACACCTCCTTTCACATGCCCAGCCCACCCACAGCCAACACCCCGTGGTCACAAGGCTGCGAGTCCTGAAAGGGACTTGTGGTATAATCCACCATGTGTTGCTCCACCCTTTCCCTACCCTACCCCCCTTGCGCACTTTCGATGAACAGCTTCCTACAAGGTATGCGAATAATGGGTGCTTTTGGATCATCGAGGCCCGTTGAACCTTCCATGTCCGCCTGATCCCGACATGGTGGGAATTCGTACTGGTGTATAGAGGGCATGAATTTCAAGGATGCCAGCGACGACGCGTTAATGCTTGCGATTCAGCAGCAGAGCCTGGACGCTCTGGAGGAGCTTTACAACCGACTTAGCCGGACAGCCCTGGCTGTGGCCTACCGGGTGCTGGAGGACAGAAATCTGGCTGAAGACGTGGTACAGGAGACCTTCCTTGCTGTGTGGCGTCAGGCCGGGACATTCAGGACCGAGCGTGGCTCAGCCCGGTCGTGGCTCTTGAGCATCGTAAGACACCGCGCCATTGATATAACTCGGGGCCGCTCCTTTGCCAATGAACGCGTGTCTTTGGACCAGGTGGTCCTTGAGCCTCACCATTCATCAGATGTGTGGCAACAGGTGAGCAGGAGACTGGAGAGAGAACGGGTCAGGCAAGCGGTTGATGGGCTTCCCCAGGAACAGAGAGAGGTCATTATGCTGGCCTACTTTGGAGGTCTCACCCAGCAGGAGATCGCGGAACGTACCGGAGTACCTCTGGGTACCGTGAAAGGTAGGATGCGCCTGGGAATGCAAAAGCTGAGGGGCAGCCTCATGCAGACTGACACAGGAGAGTCCGATTAGCTATCTACCCTTTGACCCCTCAGAAGTCCATAGCGCCAACTCTATCGAGCTGGAGGAGTTGGCCGTTGCCTTCGCCCTGGAAGCGCTTCCTTCCGAAGAGGGGGATGCCTACCGGACGCATCTGGGTAATTGCGGGCTTTGTCAGCAGCTTGTGGGCCAGTTCCAGACCGTGGCCGACCTTCTGCCCGACGCCCTCGAAGAAGAGCCAGCGTCCCCGACGCTGAAGGAGCGCATCCTTGCCCAGGCCAGAAGAGAGCTAGAGAGCGAGGCCAGGGAAGCCCCTGCCGGGCTTTTGCAAAGGTGGCGGGTCCGGGTGAGCTGGCGGTGGCCCGCCCGCATAACGCCCAGGCCGATGGTAGCGATAGCTATTCTGGCCCTGGTGGTAGTGGGGCTTGTCGCCTGGAACGTCATCCTTCAGCTCAGGCTGGATGGCCGAGGGGAACTGACATCGGGCCAGCTAGACTTGATCGAGGCCATTGCAGGAGGAGCGGGGGTCTCCCGCCTCTCCGGCACGGAGATGGCGCCGGAGGCCAGCGGTACGCTGGTGCAAGTCCCTGGAGAAGGGAAGGCGTTCCTCCTGGTGCGAAACCTGCCCCGGCTACCCTCGGGCCACGAGTACCAGGTGTGGCGCATCAAGGGAAAGGTGCCAGCCAGCGCCGGAACCTTTGCCCTAGCCGACGACGGTGATCAACTGATAACCCTGTACACCGACTTCTCCGACGCCGAGGCCGTGGGTGTAAGTGTCGAGAGGATAGGCGGCAGCCCCACCCCTACCGGGCCCATCGTCTTGCTGGGCTCCTTCTGACAGAAAAGCCCTTCTCACAGGGGGATTACAGCACAAAGTCTCGGTTGACGAAAAAAAGCGTTGGCTCTATCATTCAAGATATGGCTGTGAAGATTCTTGGCATAGAGACCTCTTGCGATGAGACCGCTGCTGCCGTTGTGGAGGATGGCCGTAGAGTCCTGTCCAATATCATAGCCTCGCAGGTAGACATCCATTCGCGCTATGGAGGCGTGGTCCCTGAAGTGGCCTCACGACAACACGTCCTCCAGATTGTACCCACCATCCGCCAGGCGTTGGGAGAAGCTGGGGTAGGTTTCCACGAGCTGGATGCCGTAGCGGTCACTTACGGCCCCGGCCTGGCAGGCTCCCTGCTGGTGGGAGCGAACTTTGCTAAGGCCCTCACCCTGTCTCTTGGGATACCCCTGTTAGGTATAAACCATCTGGAGGGCCATATATACGCTGCCTGGCTCCTTCCGAGCCCTTTACTTGCAGCAGCAGGGGCAGGTCCTCATGGGGAGGGGCCGGGCCCTGAGGTGGAGACCGGGTTTCCCTTTATGTGCCTTATCGCCTCCGGGGGCCATACCGACCTGGTGCTTATGGAGGAGCACGGCAAATACCGGCTCCTGGGGCGCACCAGGGACGATGCCGCCGGAGAGGCATTCGATAAAGCGGCGCGTATCCTTGGGCTGGGTTTTCCTGGGGGGCCGGAGATTCAGAGGGTATCCGGAGGCGCTCAGGGTGTAGAGAGGCTTCCACGGGCCTGGCTAAAGGACAGCCACGATTTCAGCTTCAGCGGCGTCAAGACTGCCTTGCTGCACATGGCTCAGGCCAGGGGCATTTACCCATCCCAGGAAGGCCTGGAGCAGGAGGAGGTGGAGCGAGTGGTGAGAGAGATGGCTGCGGCCTTTCAGGAGTCTTTGGTAGATGTCATGGTCTCCAAGACCCTGGAGGCGGCAGACAGGTGGAACGCCAGGGGCATTATCCTTGGTGGGGGTGTGACCGCCAACGCTCTGCTCAGAGAGAGGATGTTACGACAGTCCAGGCTGCCCACCTTCATACCGCGGCCTATCCTTTGTACCGACAATGGCGCTATGATCGCTGCCTGCGCCTACTACCACTTTGTCAAGGGCCGCAACGACTCCCTTGACCTGGACGTGGACCCCAGCCTATCTCTGGAGTAGGGCTTCAATGGCGAGGGGTCCATAAGGGTGAGCGAGGCTTATCCTCCTCTTCGTCTTCATCGGCATCTCCATATGGAGGAGGGACCCAGAGGAGGGGATGGGGCTGGTCTCCATCGTTCTCACCTTCGTCGTAGTTCAGGTCCTCCTCGTCATCAAAGGAGTCAGGTGGGGAGCCCAGATGCGCCAGGTAGTGAAAGTTTCCCTCACCTGCGGTGCGGGCGAGTTGACGCATTATCTGCTCCACGTTGTCATTAGGTCCGGAGATGTAGAGGGGTTTGCCGTCTTTGCCGAACTCAACTCTTCCTGTGCGAGGATGCACATCTGGTGGGTCGAGGACGTACTGGGACAGTCTGAAGTCACGTTGGGGCCGAAAGCCAAACTGCTCAGCGTACTCGATTCCCCCATATACAATCTCGTGGGCCAGCGCCGGTGTGATTTTCTTGGGGGGCTCACCCTGGTAGATTTTTGGCAGATCCTCGTTGTGGAACCTGGCTAGCGGAACATTGGCGTTACAGTAGGTGTTCTTCAACCCCAGGCAGAAATAGTCCACCAGGTAGGTGCCAAAGGTCAGCAATTTATCCGATTGACGCCTGGCGATAGCTACCACCGCCAGGCCCGCCTCCATCCAGTCTTTCTGGGCCCAGCAGCCTTCTATGGGATAGTTGCGCGCCTGCCGAACATGACGCTCCGGGCTGTCTGTCCTCACTGACTGGGTCTTTTGTTGGGCGAGTTTGAGTTTCCGCTCGGTGCGCTTTTTAAGCGCCCTCTCCTGTATCTTCGTCTGGCTCTGCTGACGCTTTTTCATCCGAGCCTCCCACATATCAGATTTATAGTAGAAGCCCCGGCGGGGATGAGAATGGGGGCGCTCCAGGAGGGTTGGCCTCTGGCCTCTGCTCAGGCAGGTGAGGACTGTGGGTGTTATTGCTTAGCTTAAGCTGAAAGAAACGATTTACCAACTTATACACATCAGCGCTGGCCCTGCGGCTCCTGTAAGGGAAGCTCAGCTCCCAGCTACCTCCCTGGAAAGTAATGTTGCCTTCCTCTTCCCAGAAGAAGAACTTGGCTAAAAAGAACACCCCTACGAACATAATGGCGGCCCCCAGAGCGGAGGCTATAGTCACGCGTTCCAGCATGTAGCCTATGATGAAGTAGCCCAGGATACCTACTAATATCAGGGCAAGGCCCTGGAGGAGGTCCTTGACCCCCCTGACGCTGGCTTTTACCGAGACCCCCTTTAGCTCCTCCAGCGAGGCAAGGAAGGTCTCTTTGTGTCCATCACTCTGCACAAAGGATATGACCCTGTGGTTGGTGAGCACCAACAGCTGGCCTTTCTGGGGGGTATTCGTTATCAGCCCACTATTAGGAACGAACTGTCCCTCTATCCTCTCTCCCTCCAGAAGGGGGAGTTCCCTTACAGAGTACTGTCCTGCCGTAACCTCTCCTTGTGATTGGAACACTATCTCACCCTTGGCAATGTCGAATTTTAGAGCCTATCACCCCATAGAATTATACACCATGACCTCCAGCTCCGCTTGCCGCAAGGCTTTACACAGATGAACCTGGCCTTGACACAGTGTCGGGCTGTAAATACAATGGCCTTCACCAGGATGACCCGCAGCCTGCGCCTCTTCATGTGAGCCTTAGCCTACCGATTCCGTTGGGCCCTATGGAGCAACTCACCACTACAATTCACGCCGCCTCTCCCTTCAGCCTGGAGCTAACCGCTGGCTACCAGACCAACTTTCAGGGGGAAACTGGAGCCGACGTGTTTGAAGGTGGGGTCTACCGGCGTTTGCTGGAGTGGAAAGGTCGGCTGCGCCTCCTGTCGGTACGCGCCGTAGGCACTGTGGATGAACCTGAGCTTGAGGTAACGGTGGCGGGTCAGGGGCTCACTTCCTCTGACCTGACGCTGGCTCGCCAGGTGGTCGCCCACATACTGTCTACCGAGGTGGACCTGAGACCTTTCTACCGCAAGGCCGCCGATGACCCGGTGCTGGCTCCGCTGGTCGAGCGTCTCTACGGGCTGCATCTCTCGCAGATGCCGTCCGTCTTCGAGGGGCTGGTCTTCGCCATAACCGGCCAGCAGATCGCCTCAAGGGTAGCGAGGCTCATACGCACTCTCATCGTCCAGCGCTTCGGCCCCTCGATGCTCATGGATGGACGCCTCTACCGCGCCTTCCCTTCTCCACAGCGCCTTCTGGAGATAGGGACCGCAGGACTCCGTGAGGTGAAGCTCAGCACGCGGAAAGCCGAATATATACTGGACATCGCTGCTCAAGGAGACCAGGGAGTTCTCGACCTGGAAAGCATGGCGATGCTGCCCAGCGCGGAGGTGGTGAAGCGCCTGACCGCTCTCCGAGGTGTAGGACGGTGGACGGCGGAATGGGTAATGCTGCGAGCCCTGAGCCGCCCGGACGTGTTCCCTGCGGGAGACCTGGCCCTGCGCCGCGCGGTCTCCGCCCTGGGCGGCAGCGAGGGAGAGCTTTCGGAAGCGGAGGTAAGGGCCTTTGGGGAAAGATGGGGCCCCTTCAAGTCCCTGGCCACAGTCTACATCTTCGCGGCACGGCATCTGGAGCAACACTAGCTTTGCTCCCTGGCAAAGGAGAAAGGGATAAGCCCCATAAACCTGCTTCACCTGTGGATTCTGGAACGGCTGAAGTAGGAGGCGCGGGATTCGACCCTCATGCGAAACCGTGATGAGTTGGTCAGATACGAAGATTGACACGAGAGGCCAGGGATTATACACTGAGGGCTACCATGAGTCCATCTCATGGTCAAGGCGATAGAGCTACGCTATATGGAGGTGATATGGTGGCTGAGTACGACCTGGTTATTCGTGGTGGCACTATTGTGGATGGGACTGGCATTCCCAGGTATCGGGGAGACCTTGCCGTCAAGAACGGCAGAG
>CAYWGG010000054.1:0-13571 GCA_964457285.1 uncultured Dehalococcoidia bacterium | reverse complement strand
CCGCCCTGGTCCTCCGCGCCGCCTTTCCTCAGATAGCAGAGAGTCAACTGCTTCAGCTCCGCTTCGAGACCATCCATGAGGCAGGCATCCCTCACCTGCATGTCATGAACCTGAAAGCGACTCAGAGAAGCTGGGTAGTGTAAGCCATTATTATGTAGGGGCAGGTTTCTAACCCGCCCCTACTATCTGTCCTAGCGCCATGCCTACTCCTTCTGCTTGACCGAGGCTGAACGAGCGGGAATGGTCCGCATGGCCTTTCGGACGGTGGACCCTGAGGGCCTGGACTACTACGAGAGGCGGCCTTATACCTCTCTCTGCGTCTCGGCGGTGCAAGTTGTTGGATAGATTCTAAGAGTGTCACTGGGAGGGAGGCTGCGTGTCAGTTGCTTCGGTCTGACCAATCTCTTCATTGGATGACAGCGCCTCACCAGATTTCCCTTTTTCACTGGCCTCCGCTGCTCGCTGGATTGGTGCAAGATGAGGGCGGAACCAGACTTGAGCAATGAGTATTGGAACTACCGATGAACCCACCACAGCCGTCACCAGTATCGTGTATTGTTTCTGGTCAATGAACCCGTTAGTCAGCCCAAAAAGCGCTGATATGCTGCCGAAGGTCAACCCTGTAGACATAAGAAGTGTGGTGTAGTTGCTCTGTCTCACACCCATGCGGAAGACGTAGGACAGAGGCCATACACCCAGGAATTTGGCGGCCATTTTTACACCCAGGAAAGCCACGATTAGTCCGAAGCTCGCCAATACCGCAGGGAGTGAAACAAAGAGGCCAGCCTTGAGGAAAAAGAAAGGGGTCAAAGTGGCAAAGGCCACTGTTCGCAAACGGTGAATTAGTGCCGGCTCACGTACGAAGACCCCACCGGTGACCATGCCGATGAGGTAAGCTGGAAGGACCGCCTCGCTTTTAGCTGAAGTCGCCAGCCAACCCAGAAGGAAGAGAACGAGAAAGAAGAACTTGACCTCTGGCTCACTGACCCGGTTCCCCCAGTTGGTGATGACCCACGGGGCTACTTTGGGTAGAAGCCATAGAGTGGGGACTGTGACGCCTATGAAGGCGATCATCCACATATTGAAATCAGCGAACAGTATCCCCAAGACTAAGACCGTCCCAAGGTCGGTCACAAAACAAGCGGCCAGGATAAGCTTGCCCAGGTCAGTTTGATTGAGCCCCGTCTCTAATATAACCGCATACACGACTGCAACAGAGGTTGTAGAGAGGGCGAGCCCGGCGACCTCGGCTGCATGGAGGTCCCAGTGAGCAACAAAATAGGCGAACAGTCCAGCACCGATGAAGGGGAACAAGAATGAGAGTACTCCGATGGACATACTGGCCTTGAAATGACGTCGGAAAGACACCGGGTCTATCTCCGCACCAGCAAGGAAGGTGAGCAGTACAGACCCAAAACCTGCCAGAAAGTTAATCCACGGTGTGGTATGCAATCCCAGAAGATTCCCGCCGATGACACCTATCAATATCTCTGCCAGGGCTACTGAGAGTCCAATACGAATTGAAATGAGGCTTGCACACAACGCCAGAGCCATCCACACGGTTGCAGTTGACCAGGTATTTTCCATGTAACCTCCTCTGCGCCAGGACAACAGTAATCAACAAAAAGCTCCTACTAGATACCACTAGTAGGAGCTATCAGCCTCTTGAGTTAGGCGGTTCGGGAATACTCCCGGGCGAGCCCCATCGCCTTATTTTTTGTTTCACATCTTGCTAGACGGGCGCTACAGGCCAGCAGCGCCCTTTATAAAGGATACGGGGCAATGACCTTTCCTTGATCTATCCTTCTTATCTAGCGGGTCGCTTCTTTGTGGGCTGCTTCTGCAAGGAGGGCTTCCCGTGATGGCTCAACCCTTACCGCGTCGCCGACCTTTATGGTGCCTCCGTTCAATACCATCGTCACGATGCCCCGCCGCCCATCAAGCTCCAGACGAAGGCCGTAGCGTATCTCGTCCATGCGAGAACAGGGCTCGCAAGGGCCCGTGGCCTCCAGGGTCACCTCATCTCCTATAAAAAACACCTGCCCGGCTCTGACCGATGACAGGTCCAGGCCCTCGACGGTGATGTTCTCCTTGATCACGCCTGGGACCAGGCCAAGCCCATCCAGAGTCTCCTTATCCATCACCAGCACCTGGCGAGGGCTGCCCTTGATGGCGTGCCTGTCCCCTTCCAGGCCCAGGTCAGAAACCGCTACGACCTCCTTAACGGGAGTCATGGGCTGGCGGTGCCCTTTACACAGGTGCAGTGCGACAACTCTTCCCCGTTCCATTCCTCCTCCTCTGTGGCTACCAGAATTCGGACTACCACATTATACGGTCATGGTGATAGAATTGTCACGTCTATACTCCACCTTTGTTTTGTATGGAGGGCTATCATGGCATACCAGTACCTTAAAACAGAGAAGGTAGAAGGCATCCTGCTTATTACCATGCACGACCCCAGCACCCGCAACGCCCTGGGTCAGGAGATGGCCCAGGAGTTGTTCCAGGAGCTGGACCGGTTTGAGCGGGACCCTGAGGACAGAGTGCTGCTCCTTACAGGCACGGAGCCCTCCTTCTGCTCGGGCGCTAACGTGAGGCGGATGGGCAGGGACATCCAGGAGCGGGAGTCGGCGGCCGAGGCAGGGGCGCAGGATGCTGGGCCTCTACCCTGGGGCAGGGTAGAGGCCCGCCTGGGCAGCCGGGAGAAGCTGGACAGGTCCCTGGCCAGCCAGGTGCCCCTCAGAATCCATGAGCTTCAGAAACCTTCCATCGCCGCAGTCAACGGCCACGCCATGGGTGTTGGGATGGGGCTGGCCCTCGCCTGCGATATACGCATAGCCTCGGAGAAGGCGGTCTTTTCCGAGGCGTTTGTCCGGATGGGGTTGATACCAGGGGACGGAAGCTGCTGGCAGCTACCTCGCCTCATCGGGCTGAGCAACACCTTCCTTTTGCAGTACACGGGGGATAGGGTTGATGGCAACGAGGCCCACCGCATGGGCCTGGTCAGCAAGGTTGTGCCCGATGAGGAGCTTATGCCTGTGGCTATGGAGCTGGCGTCGCGGCTTGCCAAGGGCCCTACCCAGTCCATGTCCCTGATAAAGTACCTGGTCCACAAGTCTATGGAGACCAACCTTCGAGAAAGCCTGGAGATAGCCCACACAGCCCAGGAAGTGGCGAGGCAGACGGAAGACCACAAGGAGGCGGTGCAGTCCTTCATTGAGAAGCGGCAGCCGATGTTCAAGGGGAGATAGAAAGCTCAGCACGGGGCAGTGCATGGCCTGAGGGGGGTTGGGAGTTATCACTGGATGTATCGTATTGGCAGGATTCCTGGAGGTTTTGCAAAGTGGCCCGCCAGTATATTCTATGGCTGGTGGGTGGTAATCGCTGTATCTGCCCTTTACACTTTCACCAGCGGTATTTACTGGTACGGCTTCAGCTTCTACTTTCTTCCCATCAGAGGAGACCTGTCACTAAGTTATACCTATATGTCCCTGGCACTGGGGTTGGGGCGGCTAGTAGGTGGCCTCCAGGGGCCTTTAGCCGGATACCTGATAGACCGATTAGGCCCCCGCCTTATGATTACTGTCGGTGGCGCGCTGGCGGGTTTGGCGTTCATCCTGCTGGCCCAGGTATCCAGCTACCCTACTTTCCTCCTGGTTTATCTGGGTCTGATGGTCATCGGCTTCGCCGGGGGCTTCGACCTGGGCATCATTTCGCTAGCCAACCGGTGGTTCGTGCGGCGCAAAGCTCAGGCCATGTCCCTTTTGTGGGTAGGGCTCTCTTTGGGCCAGGCCCTCATTGTTCCGGTTGTGGTTCTGATGATAGAGGACATGGGCTGGCGTGATACCGCTACTATCTCCGGTGTGGCCCTCCTTGTCCTATTAGCTCCTGCCTTCCTGGTGATCCGCAACTCGCCGGAAGATATAGGACTAACACCCGATGGGCAGCGGACAGTGTCCGTCCCCTTCATTGGACCCAGGGCCCGCCCTGAGAAAGCCAAAAGGGCAGGCGGCGACGTGGACCCACAGGTAACGGCAGACCCTCCCTCCGGCCAGCAAGAGGTAGAGTTTACGGCAAGGCAGGGGTTCAGGTCAGCCTCTTACTGGCTCCTGTCCCTGGCGCTGGCGATACAGATAGCGGCGTCTGCGGGCCTTCTTGTACACTTTGCGCCCATAATGGACTGGAAAGGCCAGAGTGCAGCCACGGCGGCTTTGCTGATGAGCATCAATGGCTTCGCTGCTATACCCATGTATCTCATACTGGGCTTGGCCGGCGACCGGTGGCCAAAGCGGAAAGTGGCCAGCTATGGAATGGTTCTTGGAGGGATTAGCCTGGGAGTATTGGCCTTCAGCAGCAGCCAGTTCTGGCAACTTCTTGTGTTTATATTGTTGTACACCGTTGCATACAGCACCAGCGTTGTCGCCTGGGCTTTTGCTGGGGAGCTGCTTGGACGCAAGGCCTTTGCCACCCTTCTAGGTGGTATAACGATGATGTACAGCTTCACCTCTGCCACAACGCCAATCCTGGTTGGCTGGATTTTCGACTCCACAGGCAGTTTTTTGGGGGCCTTGCTCCTTCTGGCCATCCTATTCATAGTTGCTGGCCTTCTTTTCTGGAAGATTCCCAGACCTAAGCTGTCTGGCAGCCAGGTTAAATAGCCATTTCCAACCATCGCTACGCTTCATGCGTTTCAAGAGGCTATCAGGCAATGCAAAAGGCAGGGGTCTTCTCGATAAAGTGTGAAGCTACTTCTTTAAATCCCCCCTAACCCCCCTTTGCAAAGGGGGGACTGGGGGATTTCCTGGCTCCTATCCATGAGCTTCACACATTACCGTGACGAGCCAGGGCAAGCTGCTCCTTGCGGGAGAGGTCTACCGGTAGTATCATAGCGAAGTGATAGCCCGCAGATTTTAAGATGGGTTGGCTTTAATCAGGGGCCGGAGGAAGTCATGCTCTACAGTATATACAGGTACTCCAGGTGGGACGGGACGCAGAATATCTTCGACATGGACGCCGAGGAGCTTATGGACCACCTCTCCAACGATCTCCTCAACCACGGCGACATGTGGAGGGCGCTGCGTGAGCTCATGCGACAGGGGATGCAGAACCGCCAGGGTCAGCAGATGCCGGGCCTGAGGGACCTGATGGAGCAGCTAAAGAACCAGCGCCGCCAGCAGCTTCAGCAGTACAACATGGACTCGGTGATGGAGGACATCCAGAAGCGGCTGGATGAAATCCTCAAGACGGAGCGAGAGGGTATCCATAAGCGGCTGGATGAGGCCAGACATGAGGTAGAGGATGCCGAGGGCCCCGAGCGGATTCAGAAGGAGGCGCTGAGCAAGCTCCTGGAGCAACGGGCCCAGCGCAACTTAGCGACGCTGGACAATCTGCCCCAGGGCGCTGGTGGCATGATCAAAGAGCTTATGGAGTACGACTTCATGGACCCCGAGGCCCAGCGCATGTTCCAGGAGCTTCTGGATATGCTCAGAAGGCAGATGGCCCAGAACTTCTCCCAGGATATGATGCAGCGCCTCCAGAACATGACCCCCGAGGAGATGGCCGCTCTGAGGGAGATGCTGCGCCAGCTTAACCAGATGCTCCAGGACAGAGCTATGGGCCGGGAGCCCAACTTTGAGGGCTTCATGCAGCAGTTCGGTCCCATGTTTGGCCCCAACCCTCCCCAGAGCCTGGAAGAGCTTATGGAGCGGCTGATGCAGCAGATGGCCCAGATGCAGTCCCTCATGGAGAGCATGTCCCCGGAGGCGCGCCAGCAGCTAGAGGATGCCCTCAACTCGGCGCTGGACCCGGAGACCAGGCAGGAGCTGGCCCAGCTCGCCTCATGGCTGGAGCAGCTTATGCCCATGGACGAGATGCGCCGCCAGTACCCCTTCCTCGGCGACGAGAGCCTCACCCTGGACCAGGCCATGCAGCTTATGGGCAACCTTCAGCAAATTGATGAGCTGGAACGAGCCATCCAGGAGGCCATCCGCACGGGCAACCTGGACGAGATAGACCCCGATAGGCTGGCAGAGCTTCTGGGTGAGGAGGCCCGCCGCACCTGGGAGCAGCTACAGCGCCTCATAGAGATGCTCAAGGAAGCCGGCTATATTAAAGACGGCGATAAGCCGGAGCTTACCCCCAGGGCCATCAGGAGGATCGGTCTGAAGGCCCTCAAAGAGGTCTTTATAAATCTGAAAAAGGACAGGATGGGCAACCACGAGCTGGATAAACGGGGTGGGGGAGGGGATGCCCTGTACGACACCAAGGTCTACGAGTTCGGCGACCCATTCCAGCTCGACCTCCATACCACGGTGAAGAATGCCATAGTCCGTGCAGGGCCTCAGGTGCCCGTGCGCCTCACCCCCGAGGACTTCGAGATATATCGTAATGAGCACATGACCAGAGCTGCCACAGTGATGCTCCTTGACCAGAGCCGGTCTATGGGCCTCTTCGGGAGCTTCCAGGCAGCCAAAAAGGTGGCCCTGGCACTTTTCGCCCTTATCCACAGCCAGTTCCCCAGGGACAGCCTGTATATTATCGGCTTCTCCGACTACGCCAGGGAGATAAAGGAGGAGGACTTGCCCAAGGTCAACTGGAATGCCTGGGTATCGGGCACCAACATTCACCATGCCCTCATCCTCTCCCGCAAGCTCCTCTCCAAGGAGAAGGCGGGCACCCGCCAGATACTCCTCATCACCGATGGCGAGCCCACCTCCCACCTGGAGGGAGACCGCTCCTTCTTCAGCTATCCCCCCAGCCCCAAGACTATCATTGAGACCCTTAAAGAGGCCAAGCGTTGCACCCAGGAGGACATCCTCATCAACACCTTCATGCTGGAGAACAACTACCAGCTTATGGACTTCGTGGACAAGATGACACGCATAAACCGTGGGAGGGCCTTTTACAGCGCTCCCGATAAGCTGGGTGAGTACGTCCTGGTGGACTACGTAGCTAACAAGAAAAAGAGGGTTACAGCGTAGGTAGCCATTTTGGAAGCCATCTGGATAGCCCTGATAGTGTTTCTGGTGCTTGTGGCGGTGGCCCTGGTAGTAGGAGGTGGCCTCTTTCTCTTCCTCAGGTTCCGGGCCGGAGAGCCCATACGTATCCCCCTGAGGTTTCTGCTGCGCCTTTACATGCACGTCGTCATCATCGCCGGTCTTCTCCTCCTTACCCAGGGGTTCTCCGGCCTCCTTCGGGCAGGGCTGGCGGGCGCTGCCGGGAAGGACTTCAGCTACTATCCTGCATATGTCGGGGGCTTTCCTGGGCGGGAACCCCGTCCAGTTGAACCCCTGGAGCTAAAGGAACGCCGTGACCTCACCCCTGAGGAGCTGGAGAAGCTTAGCCAGATTGCAACCGAGCGGCAAAAAGAGGAGCTTGAGCGTCAGAGGGAAGCTCAGAGGAAAGGGCTGGACCGGGCTCTGAAGGAGGGCCTGATCGAGGGCGTGAGCTTCGCTATCATAGGGGCGATTATATGGGCCGTGCACCTGCTGGGCCGGAGGTGGCTGGAGACGGATGAGGAGCGGGAAAGCCTGTTAAACCGAATTTATCTCATCCTGATCGTGGTGATATTTGGGATCATAACCATAGTGAACCTGCCTCAAGCCGTCTTCGAGAGCTTCCGGTTCTACCTGCTGGACCCGCTTGACGAGTTCAACCGCTCGTCTCCTCCTGGAGGAAAACTGGCCCTGTCTATCGTGGCGCTGCCCATATGGATAACCTACCTGCTGGGCACTATCCGCGCCGTCAGGCGGGGCGCTTGACAGAGCACGAATGAATACAAGCTGGTTGACAGAGCGCGTTAGTATCGCTATATTTCGGCTTAGAGTCCATATCAAAACCTTAACCCTCGCCTGAAGGCGGGCGTATGTATACCGCAGCCTTATGAAGGTTAAGAAATTAGCGACGTAACCCCCGCAGGAGTAACCTCACCCCCGACCCCTCTCCCACTGGGAGAGGGGTGGCCGAAGGCCGGGGTGAGGTGCGCCCCTACAGTAACGGCATTTATTATTTAAAGTTCATCAGGCTGCGGTACATCCGAAGGAGGTGCAGAATGGTTAAGCCGAGGGAGCTAGGACACGTAAATATCAGAGTGCGGGACCTGGAGCGCGCCGAAAAGTTCTATACTGAGGTGCTGGGCCTCACGGTAACTCACAGGCGGGAGGCGATAGTCTTCATGAGCGCCAAACCCGGACACCACTCCCATGAGATAGCTATTCGAGCCATGAGCCCCAACGCCCTAACAGCAGACCCCAAGCGAGTTGGCACTAACCATTTCGCCTGGAGGATGAACTCCTTCGAGGACTTGCAGGAGATATACTGGAGGCTCAAAGAGAAGGGAGTAGAGATCTCTAATATGCGAGGAAATACCTTCTCAATGGGCATTTACTTCGAGGACCCCGATGGCAATGGGAACGAGGCGTACTACGAGACGGACGATGCAGCCTGGCTCCGGGGAAGCTGGGAAGGGGAGTGCCCCTGGAAGCTGGAGGAGGCGCCTGCCAGGAGATAGGCGCCGGTATACTTCTTAGCTGAGGCCCTTGAGCACCCCGCCAACCAGGTCAACCAGAGACCTGTTGCCGAGTTGGTAGATAGTCAAGCCAGGGAGAGAAGCTACGTCAGGGGCTTCCTCGCCCCTCTCAGCCGCCTTTTCTACCCCGGCCAGTACGTCCATCCAGCGGCGACCTTCAAGACTCTGAGACTCCCTCCCTCTGCCACCTGGCAGAGGGAGTACGCACACCGTGGTGGCTGATGGCTTTTTGCTCAACAGCACCAGCACCGGAAGAGACCCGATGTGCAATCCGAACTCCGGCAACAGCCCTTTCACCGTGGCGGAGACGCCGTGCTGCCCGAAGATTACCAGATGATGGAACTGGGCGGCGTGGGCCTCAAAGCTGGACCGGAACTTCCGAAAGACGTCATGAGCGGCCCGGTCCTCGGCGGACACCAGGAATATGGCATGTACCGGGAACCGGCCTGAGTCACCGACGCACAGACCCTCGTACCACCTCGCCAGCTTATTCAGGTCGTGGCTGTCGGCGTGGCTGGTAGCCATTCGGGAGTCTATCCTCCTAGCTCAGGACCTGCCGAGCGAGCTTTTCCAGTCCGGCCAGAGCTTCCTCTCCTACCGTCGTGGGCGCTGCGATGACACCCCGGCTGGCGCCAGCCTCTTCAAAACGCTTTATCATGTCGGGGTCTCTGGGCATGCCAAAGACTGCGATCTCGATAGACTTCGGGTCACGGCCAACCTCGGAGGCCAGGTCATCCAGCGCCATACGGCCACTCTTTATCTGCTCTGGAGACGCACGGGTCGGCATCCACCCATCGCCCCATTCCACCACCCGCTTGAACACGTTCTTTGCATACCCGCCCAGCAAAACGGGAGGGTGGGGTTTCTGCGCCGGTTTGGGGAAGCAGCGGACTGGCGGGAAGTCGAAGAACTTGCCATGGTACTCGGCCTCGTCTTTAGTCCACAGCTCCTTCATGGACAGGATTGCCTCTCTGGTCTGGCCCCAGCGGTGGGGAAAGTTGCCGCCCATAATCTCCGTCTCCTCTTGAAGCCAACCAGCGCCGATGCCGAAAAGGAACCGGCCGCCGGAGAAGTGGTCGAGGGTGGCGATCTCCTTGGCCAGGAGCAGGGGGTTCCGCTCAGGGACCAGGCAAACCCCTGTCCCCAGCTTGAGGGTCCGGGTCACTGCTGAAGCTCGCGCCAGCCCCATAAAGGGGTCTGATATGTAGGCCATGCTTTCCGGAATCCTGCCATCCGGGGAGCCAGCGTAGCGACTGGCAGTACGTACCGGCATGACGGGGTGCTCCGGGAGCCACATAGACTCGAACCCCAGTTCCTCCAGCTTCTGGGCTATGACAGCCACATCCAGGGAGTCGCTTGTGATGGCCATATTGACGCCGATTTTCATACCTATCTCCTCGCGACTGTTTTAAGATAAAGCCCTGCCTGAAGGCGCTACTGACTATAGCTGTCTTGAATGTAGCTCAATACGGCAGAGACCCGGGGATGAACGGTGTCGCTTTGGTTTAGATTTAGCTCTTGATAAATAGCGTTAATGTAGTTCTCTACTGACTTATGCCCCAGCACCAGCTTCTCTGCTATGGCCGTATTGTTGTAGCCCTGGGCCATTAGTCCAAGGACTTCTAGCTGCCGAGGAGTCAGGCGCGCAGCAAAGGAACCCTGCCGAGGCCTAAGGCTGTTTACTACTTCCGGGTCCAGGACTACGAACCCCGAAGCTGAACCTTCGATGGCTCGGCCTAAGGCTGACGTATCGCTAACTGACTGCTTGAGAAGATAAGACCAGCCCGAAGCCTCTTCCGCCGAAAGGCCGCCGAGGTACTCCTTATCTTTATGGAGGGAGAGGATCACGATGCCCACTTTGGGATTTTCATTCCTTATCATACGGCCCGTCTGAATGCCGTTGGGTTCGCTGCCCAGCTCAATATCCATAAGGACCACGTCAGGCTTTAGCTCCCTGGCAACTTGCAGAGCATGGGTCCCATTGCCTACGGCGTCTACTACCTCCAGGTTAGAAAATGAGGAGAGCGAGATCTTGAGCATGTCCCGGAAAAGGCCCTCATCTTCGACGATCAAAACCTTTATCATTTTTCATCTCCCATCTACCTGACTTCTGAGTCCCTTCCGCTACTAGCTTTCCATTGGACACATCGTCTAACCCTTGCCGGAAGAACTGCCAGCCCATATCAAACATAGTATCCACTCTGGCCTCAACCAGTTTATCAGGTCAATTCTATAAGTCTAGTCCCAGAAAAGCAACCTACAAAACCCCGTGTCTCAGGTATGCCAGGGCCAGAATACTCTGTCTGGCCGGGCAGGACTCCTATTGGCCCATTCTAGCATCGCCGCGACCTCGCTGCACTATGGGGGTTCCCTCCTTTCGATACGGGTGTTTTCACCCTAATCTGCCAGGAATACATCCCAAGGCAGAGGGTTTTCCCAGGCACAGGTGATAAAGGTACACGCCATTACTGAGGTGGTAGTCCTGTTTTTCTCTGGCGGCCTCGCTCTTACACTGTTACCAGACGAATGTAGGGGTGGTCCTGATGGGCTAGAACGAGAGCGTCAGAAGGAGGCAAGAATGTAATACCCACAGAAACAGCCCGTGGAAGTCCACAACGAGCCCAGGTGTCCCATCGGAACATAGAAAGATCTAAGAGGAGGGAAGTCAGATGCTAAAAGGAGGTAACGCAATGAGATTCATGAGAAAACTGTGGAAGCCCTTGTGGCGAGACCAGAGAGGGATCACCGGCCTTGAGACGGCCATCGTCCTCATAGCCTTCGTGGTCGTCTCCTCAGTCTTCGCCTTCGCAGCCCTATCCACCGGCCTCTTCTCCAGTGACAAGTCCAAGGAGACCATCAACGCCGGCCTCACCGAGGCCAGCGGCACCCTGGAGATTCGCGGCTCCGTCGTCGCCAAGGCCAACTCTGGCAAGACCGCCATTGACGAGGTCTGGTTCCAGGTAGCCAACGCCGCAGGCGGCCAGGCTGTGGATATTACCCCTGGTGAGACCCTTATAGTGTACGTGGATGTAGACCAGGCAGTTACCCTCTCCACCACCGCGACGACTGGCGGCTTCACCGTCACAGCTCTGGGCAATGCCGACACCGACAACCTGGTGGAGCCTGGGGAGATGTATGAGGTCAAGGTCATTGGCCTTGAGACGAAACTCGCTCCTGACCTGGTAAAGGATAAGGCCTTTACTATTCAGGTAAAGCCACCCATAGGGGCAGTGCTGCAGATTGAGCGCAGGACTCCAGTGGTCCTGGAAGCCTACAGCGACCTTGGCTAGTGATACGCCAGGCAAAGCCTTCCCTTGTTTGCCATTGGAGGTCTGAGTCGGAAGGCTTGTAGGTATAAGAATACAGCTCCACGGTACTGCGGGTACTGGATAGAGTTTGAACTAACTAAAGCTCTCTACTGAGCCGGTCCTGAGGCGGGACTCTGAGCCCTCTAGGCTACTAGCCCCAGGGCCGGCTCAAAGTATAATCGAGATAGAGTGAGGAGAAGCAGCAGTGGCAGGCCCAGATAAGAGGCTAGAAGTCATGGAAGACGAGTTGAAGTTGCTGAAGGGCGAAGTGAAACGCACCCTGGTGGACCTGCGGGCCTACATAATGCGAGAGGACTCCCCTTTGAATGAACGCCTGACAATAGCGCCGGCATCTGAAACAGTCATCAGGGAAAAGGTGGAGAGTGGAGAAAGAATGGGATCAGAGAGAAGATTGGAAGCCCTGGAAGAAGAGTTGACCACCCTTAGAAGGGAGAAACCAGAAAAACAATCACCTGCTGTATCCAGCGCCCAGCTATCTCCTCCGGGCGCCCCTGGCCAGCAGGCTATGGCTGGGCCGGGTGTTAGCCCCACTCCAGCAGGCGCAGCGCAGGCCCTTTACCAGAAGACCTCAGGGCTCGGAGGCCCGCCCGGTCTCACATCTCCGCAGTTGGCACAGACAATACCCGATTATAGCCAGCACACAGGAGGGGCTGCTCAACCTGCTTGGCCAGAGGCACAGGAGTACCATCAACAGCATCGTGAAAGCTATCCCACGGAAGAAGCCCGAAGGCCCCGCGACCGAAATCGGGGCGGGCCAAGGCCAACATACGAGCGCCCCATAGGGCCTGGAACACCTGATGAGCCACCTTCTGAGAGGAGGACTCATTATTCCGAAAGAAGGCGCTACTACCGGCTGAAGGGGGCTCCTGGAGCTTATGAACGCACCAATGGCAATGGCCACCGCCGGGAGTTTGAGCGCACAGAAGAGGACGATTGGGCCCGCTCTCGCCCAGACCCGGACAATTTCAGGGAAGACGACATGAGCCTGGACTTCCTCGATGTCAACCTGGTATCTAACCTGGTGCGCTGGGCGGTCCAGGCCAACAGGCGAATAGGGCACGAAAGGCTCATGGACCTGCTAGAGCTGTACTTCCGTTCTGGCCACTGTTCCAGGGAGCTGAAGGAGATAATTAGCTACATTTGCGCCACCGTGGAAGATGCGCCGGAGCATGAGTCTAGCCCAGCCCAGGAATACGTAGACCTCATCCATCAGCTTCATGGTATCCTCGCTGGAGGCATGGCCATAGACACCGAAAGGCTTGATGGGGCAGAGAGACCCTTTGCCGGTGGAGTGTAGCCGTGGAAAAAACCATAACCACAGCTCTACTGGTAATCGCCAGCATAGTGGCTACCATGGCCCTCATCAACGCCGTACTCCCCGCCGCAGGGAAGGGCTCAGGGGCCCTTCTGTCGGCTAACTCCGCTGCTGCGGACCGCATTAAGACCGATATAGACATCATATTCGCCACTGGCAACTCTACCGGAGACAAGATTACCTTCTGGGCCAAGAACGTGGGATCCAAGGCTATCAAGCCTATAGAGAACTCAGATATATTTGTCAACACGCCGACTACCATAACACGCATCCCTCATACCGGGTCGGCATCGCAAAATCCGCGCTGGGAATACGCCATCGAAGGTAGCGCAAGCGACTGGACCCAGACGGTAACGGTAAAGGTTACGATATACCTTGCCAGTGGGACCACGGGGCTCCA
>CAYWGG010000053.1:0-13743 GCA_964457285.1 uncultured Dehalococcoidia bacterium | reverse complement strand
TTCGTCCTGGTTCACGGTGCGTGGCATGGCGGTTGGTGCTGGAAGAAAGTAGCCCCCCTTCTGCGGCGGGCTGAGCCCAAGGAAAGTGTGCGAGGGGGGCAGGGCAGGGAAAAGGTGGAGCGACACGAGGTCTATACGCCTACCCTCAGTGGGCTGGGGGAGCGCTCTCACCTCGCCAAGCGCATGGACCCGGCCTCGATAAACCTCGACCTGCACATCCAGGATATAGTCCGTTTGCTGGAGTGTGAGGGCCTGGAGCGGGTCATTCTGGTGGGCCATGCCTATGCCGGGATGGTCATCACAGGGGTGGCCGAGTCCTGCCCGGAGAGGCTGGGCCATCTGGTATACGTCAACGGCGTGGTGCCCAGGGACGGAGAGGCGATGGTAGACCAGCTAGCCGCGGTGCGCGGGCCTCAGTTCACTGCCTGGGTGAGGGGGCATATCGAAAGGAAGGATGGGTTCTTACCACCCCCAGCCACTCCTCAGGAGGTGGAGCGCCGCTGGGGAATATCCGACCCTTCAGACCTGGCCTGGGTTCTGTCGCGGGTGACTCCCCAGCCAGTGGCCGCCTTTGCTCAGCCTGTCAGGACCGGCAGGTCAGAGGCCCAGTTGATCCCCAGGTGCTTCATCGGTAGCAGCGAGTCCGGGTTTGACTCGGTAGCAGAGATGGCCCGAAAAGCAGGGTGGGGGCTGTTCCAGATAGACACCGGCCACGATCCCATGATCACTAAGCCGGAGGAGCTGGCAGAGATATTGCTTCAAATCGCCAGCAAAGGTCAGGAGAGCTACACCGCGTCTCCGGCGATGCCGCACGCCTCGGCCACCAGTTTATAGGAGCGGACCCGCTCGGCGAAGCCGTAGCAGATGGTGACTATGCTGATGTCGGAGGTCTGGTAGCGTTCAGCTATGGCCTCCAATCCCTCTTTTACCTGCTGCGGGTTGCCGTCAATGCAGCTCTGGTAATACTGCTGCATAAAGGCCAGCTCGTCACTTCGGTAGGGGTAGGACAGGGCCTCCTCCACCGTGGGTATTCCCTTCCCCTGGCCCAGAACGGACTGGAGTCTTCCCAGGTTGCGGCTGGCGGCCAGACGCAGAGCCTCTTCCTGGGTCTCGGCGCACAGGACCTGGACTCCCACATTGACCTTGGGCTCCGACAGGTAGGCCGATGGCCGGAAGCTCTTTCGGTAACCTTCGACGATAGCCGGGCCATCGTCAACCCCAATGCCGAAGAAATGGGCGTAGGCGAAGGGAAGGCCAAGCTGCGCCGCCAGAAAGGCGCTGTCGTACCTTGAGCCCAGCAACCAGACCTCCGGCATGGTGGAGCACCCTGGCCCAGCCCGCACCTCGGTGAAAGGATGGTTGGATTCCAGGCTGCCTGACAGGTATCCCAGCAGGTCCAGGACCTGCTGGGGAAAATGCCGCACATCACGGGGACGCCCAGGATATGCGAGGGCAGCGGCAGTGATCTGGTCGCTACCGGGGGCTCGGCCAATGCCCAGGTCTATGCGCCCAGGGTACAACGACTCCAGGATGCGAAAGCTTTCCGCCACTTTCAACGCACTGTAATGGGGAAGCATGACACCACCACTGCCCACCCTTATGGTGCTGGTGCGGCTGGCTATCTGCCCGATAAGGACCTCAGGGCTGGTGCCAGCGAAGTTGGGCAGGTTGTGGTGCTCCGCCACCCAGTAGCGTGCGTAGCCAAGGGCTTCCGTAGCTACGGCCAGCTCGATGGTCTCCCGGAGAGCTTCAGCGGCGGTGCCGCCGGCCCGCACAGGAGACTGGTCAACGACGCTCAGGGTCAGCTTTCGATTCACTGCGCACTCCCCTCTAAGTTGGGCATTGTACATGAAAGAGCACCTATAAGTCGAGTACAGGGTGCCAAATAAAGCGCAGGTCAGGAAGGTATGTTCTCAGGTTTATGGGGATGGGATATACTGGTAATGGCTGCTGATGCCGGTCCCAGACTGGATGGGACAACCTGACCATTTAAGGACTCAGTCAGAGACGTAATCAAGTTCGGGAGGGAGGTACGATGGAGGAGATTGGACTGTTCGATGCCATATACAGCCAGCGCCAGATAACGCGCTATAAGCCCGATCCGGTGCCCAGGGAGGCCATCGAGAAGATTATCGAGGCGGCCACCAAGGCCCCCAGCGGTGGTAACAGGCAACCGTGGGAGTTCATTGTCATCACCGACCGCAACCTTATAGACCGTATCGGCAATATCTACCGCGAGCAGTGGCTGGGAGCGCTGGGCGCTCAGCCCAGGCCTGGGGAGTCACCAGTCTACAGGTCAGCCCGGTATCTGGCCCATCACATGCCCGAGGTGCCAGCGATGATCCTGGTATGTGTTGACCACAGCCTGGGTTCCTCCTATACCCCAGGGCAACCCATTGAAAGGGGCCGTGAAGCCTCCTCAATCTGGCTGGCGGTCCAGAACCTCTTCCTGGCAGCCCGCGCCCTGGGCTTGGGGACTCGCCTGACCACGACCCATCTGCGTAGGGAGGCTGAAATCAAGGCGCTGCTAGGAATTCCAGACCATGTAGAGACGGTGTGCCTCACGCCTCTGGGCTACCCCAGGGGCAGTTTCGGCCCCACGGACAGGCGTCCTGCCTCGGAGGTGACCCACTACGACGGGTGGGGCAACAGGGGATAAACGCAGGTTGGTCGTAAAGACCGTCGTTAGGGCCGCGTTCCCAGGTCTATGATCTCCTCCCACTCCTCCTTGCTCACGGGCTGGATGGAGAGGCGGATGCCGCGGCGCGCTAGCAGCATGTCTTGTAGCCGAGGATTACCTTTGACCTCTTTCAACGTTACCGGCCTAGCGAACTCCTTATCCGCCCGGATGTCTACCATGAACCAGATGGGGTTATTAGGCGTGCTTTTGGGGTCGTAGTGCTTTGAGCCAGGGTCCCAGGCGGTATGGTCCGGGTATGCCTCCTGAATAATCCTGGCAGTCCCCACCACCGCCTGTGAACCGTTGCTGCTGTGGTAGAAAAGCACGCCGTCGCCAACCTTCATCTCATCGCGCATGTAGTTGCGCGCCTGGTAGTTTCGCACTCCGTCCCATTCAGCCGTCTGGTCTGACTCGCTGAGCAGGTCGGAGAAAGAGTAAGCCATAGGCTCAGACTTGAAGAGCCAGTACTTCCGCTCTGCCATACATCTCCTCGGGGTTGCTCACCAAACTTCAAAGCAAGTGTAACACTGGCTGGCTTACTTGCCCCAACAGGAGACTGTACCAGTTTTCGCCTTTCTCTATGCAGCGATCGGCTCTAAATGCTCTGTGTCGAAAGAAGCTGCCCTTTCATCACATCCACCAGCCCCATGTCGGTGAGCCTCAGGTCCGGTATCACAGGCAGGGCCAGGAAAGAAAGGGTAGAGAAGGGGGAGGGCACAACGCAGCCGAGCTGGCGTACTGCATGATCAAGCTCTTCCAGCTTCGTTACCACCTCTTCCAGAGGTTTACGGGAAAGGAGGCCTGCTACGGGCAATGGTAGAGAGGCCAGCACTTCACCTCCAGCGACCACCACAAGGCCCCCCTGATGGGCCTCGACCTCCTTCACTGCGGCATAGATGTCCTGGTCCGTCACACCTACCGCCACTATGTTGTGTGAATCGTGTGCTACAGAAGTCGCCATAGCGCCCTTCTTCAGCCCAAACCCTCTGACCAGGCCCTTGCCAATGTTGCCGGTAGCCCTGTGGCGCTCCACCACTACCAATTTCAAAAGATCGCGCTCCGTATCCGAGACCACCGCACCATTCGCTCTGTGGACCGGCTCAGTAAGCCAGCGGGTGACTATCTGCCCTGGGACTATCTCTATGACAGGAAAGTTGTCGCCGGAGCTTCCCAGGGCCAGGTCATCCACTGTGAAGGGCCTGATGTTCACTGTGTCGCTCCACCCTTTCCCTGCCCTGCCCCCTTCGCACGCTTTCCATAGCATGGAAGGGTTCTTGGGTGATGGAGTGTTGAAAAGAGGCTCCCTATTCTGGGCCACCAGTCTGCCATGATAGTACACCGAGTTTATGGAAAAATCCTCCAGGTCATCCAGGACCAGCAGATTAGCCCAGTAGCCAGGCGCGATACCCCCAAGTCCCTCCAGGTGAAAGTAGGTGGCCGGAACGATGGTGGCCATCTGAATGGCGCGGATGGGGTCAAGGCCCAGGCTGATAGCTTTCCTCACCACCGCATCCATATCGCCCTCGTCGTAGATATCCCTGGCGTTACGGTCATCCACTACCAGCATACAACGGTGATAGGTGCTGTCGGTGACCAGTGGCAGAAGCTCCTCCAGGTTCTTCTCCGAGGAGCCCTCCCGTATCATCAGGTACATACCCCGCCGAAGCTTCTCCAGGCCCTCCTCATATGTGGTGGCCTCATGGTCAGAGCCTATGAGGGGTATGAGGTAGGCATTCAAATCATGTCCTCTGAGTCCTGGAGCGTGCCCATCCTTAACCCCCTGTCCTACAGCCACCAGTTTGTCCAGGGCGTGGGTGTCACCCTTTATCACCGCGGGGAAGTCCATGAACTCGCCCAGCCCTATCGCTCCCTTGAGGCGGAGTATTCGGCGTATATCCTGGGGGCCTAGCCTTACGCCTGAGGTCTCCATGTCCGTAGCCGGAACGCAGGAGGGAGCCATAATGAACAGGTCCAGGGGAAGGCAGCGAGCGCACCTCAGGATATAACGCAGCCCCTCCATGCCACACACGTTGGCAATCTCATGGAGGTCGGTGACACCTGCCAGTGTCCCGTGGGGCACCACCGCTCTGGCATACTGATGGACATGAAGGTAGCTGCTCTCCAAGTGGAAGTGTCCATCTATGAGCCCAGGGGCCAGATACCGTCCCTTCAGCTCGACCACTTGTTTAGCCTGGGTGTAATCACCAACACCAGCTATCCTGTCGCCGAAGATGGCTACGTTGGCCTCCTCTATCTCACCAGTGAAGGTGTTCACTACCTTCGCGCCGGCAAACACCAGGTCTGGTGGAGCATCTCCCCTGGCAACGGCTACAAACGCCTTAAGGTCTTCCAGCCTCTGACGTCCCACGCTACACCTCACTAGAGCGTGTCTGATAATTCATCTGGGTACTGCACCCTAAAGGGTGGGGCATTTGTCAGACATGCCCTAGAACTCCCACCAGTCGGGCCATATGTCCAGGGGCAACTCCATGATGATCAGGTCATGGGGCTTCCCCTCCATGTCTTTGACGTGATCGAGAAGGACCGCAGTCCTGGTGAAGCCCAGCCTTTGGGCGACTTCGATGGCCTCATCCTCCTTTCCTTCTACCAGCTCAAAGACCACCCGCTCCAGGCCGTTATCGAAAGCGATGTCGTTTAGCTCCCGTATGAGCAAGGTGCCGATGCCCTGCCTCCTGTAACCAGGATCAACCACTATGCGGATCTCACCTACATGCCTGCGCGCTGGTGCTCTGCGACGGTGAAGCGTAGCGTCGGCCACTATGCGGCCATCCACAATGGCTACCAGGGGGAAGACCCTTCCCCAGTTTATATCGTGGACCCAGTTGCATATCACCTCAGGAGAGGTCACGTCTTCCTTCAGGTAGAAGCGGTCTTCCTCGGGGACTCGCAGGAAGAACTGTAGTAGCTCATGAGCATCCCCCTCTTCCAGGGGCCTCATGTCTACCCTGATCCCGCTCCCGGCCAGGACCACCTCTCTAGGGTAGCTCCTTACCTTTGTGACTGTGACAGTCATGCTACCTCCTCTTCCTCATGTTATCTCTTCCCCGTAAGGCTCCTTCCTCTCTCCTCGAGGGGGCTCAGGACTCGGATGGGCGGACCACCAGCACTGGGGCGTCCAGGGACCTGATTACGCTGTCGGCTACACTCCCAATAACTAGCCGCCCCAGGCCAGACCTGCCGTGGGTGGAGATGGCGACCATGCTTCCCTCGGCTTCGTGGGCATAGTCCACGATTTTCGTCGCGGGAACACCCTTCATCACTGCCAACTTAGCCCGTATCCCCCTGGCCTCCAGCCTATGGGCCACGTTTTCCAGGTACCACGCTGCCTCGGACTCCAGCTCCTCCTCGATACTGGTGGTGTCCGTATGATACGTGTGATCTCCTGCATAGGCCAATGCAGGCACCTTAACTACTTGCATAAGGTCGACCTCCAGAGAAAGCCTGCTGGCTAGCTCCTCCACATAGGGTAAAATCGCCTCAGCCAGAGGGGAGCCATCCAGTGGCACTACTACCCTCTTTATCTCAGCATAGCTCTCCGGACCATCGCTCATGCACCGGGGGCCAATCACCAGCACAGGGATGTCCGAATAGCGCACTACAGCATCCGTTACACTACCCAGCAGCCCTCGTCTTATCCCTGAGCGCCCGTGGGTAGACATGGCGATGAGGTCGCACCCATGTGTCTCGGCCAGGCCAAGTATCTCCTCAGATATATTTCCGGCCACGACCACGGCCTCGGCCTCCTCAACACCACGCACAGCCAGGGACTTCGCCACCTCTTGCAGGTAGAGCTTTAGCTTTGCACCCAGCGTCTCTTCGACCATCTTCACAGAGGCGAGGCCATATCTTCTCATAGGGCGTTCTTCGCCTTTTATATCCAGAGGGTCAACTACGGTTAGCAACGTGACCCCCGCTTTAAGGCCCCCAGCCAACCAGCCCACGTGTGGCAAGACCGCCTCCGCAACTCGCGAGCCGTCCAGTGGTACCAGAATCTTCTCGTACATCTTTTGTGGCCTCCTCTCCTGAAAGATATCTTGTCCTTACATATAAGTCTGGTCTATTTGAGGGGCCAGGGTAAGGGCTCTTTGTCCTGCTTTCAGGCTCCAGATGGCCCAGGTTAAAGGGCCAAACGGGTTAGGGATATAGTCCGTTCGGCCCTGGTCGGAGAGCCTAGCCATCGAATGTAAATCTCTTCCAGCAGCCGACGCATGGTCTCACCAGGAGGGCCGCTGGTGTCAAGGCGAATGTGGCGGCTCTCCGGCACCTCACTTACGGGCTCCCACTCCTCCTTCTGCTGGCGCAACAGCTCCCAGCGTCCGTCGGAGGCCGATGCTTCTTCGTGAAGTCGCCGCTCCAGCCTGAAACGTAGCTCCGTCTCATCGGCGACACACTCCACAATCCATGCATCTGCGCCCACCTTACGGGCCACATCAAGGGCTTCCCGCCGCGTCGAAGCCGCGCGAAATGAGGCATCGAGCACCACTGACCTTCCCCTGCCAAGGTGCTCGTGGGCCCGGTGAACCATCTCCTGGTAAGTTCGCCGTGAGAACTCGGATGAATAGATGCCATAGCCATAAGCCTCGTACCGGTGTTCATGGGGAAGGACGCCCGCCAGCTCCTTCCTGGTAACGTCTGAGGAGATATATTCCAGGTCCCAGCGGCGGGCCAGCTCCCGGCTAACGTATGACTTGCCCGTGCCCATGAGCCCTGTAACCATGAACAGCGAGGGCTGGGATAATGCTGGTACGTAAGAATGGGCCAGGCGGAGGTATGACCTGGCGGTGACCAGCGCCGCCTCCCTGGCCTCATTGGCCTCATTAGAGAGATCAGGGGCGTCCAGGCGGAAGCTGGTAACCTTACCTCGCACGTAGGCCCGGTACAGCTTGAAGAAGTCCAGCAGATCGGGTATCTCCAGGTCTCCCGACTCCTCGACGTAGGCCCGTACGAACTCTTCCGACAGGTCCCTGCGCCCGTGGAAGTCCAGGTCCATGGCGAGGAAGGCCACATCCAGGCCAACATCGGAGTAGCGGAAGCGGGGGTTGAACTCGATACTGTCTATGACGCTGATGCCATCGAAAGGGTGCGAGGGGGGCAGGGCAGGGAAAGGGCGGAGCGACACATCGTCCACGAGGAAAATCTGAGCGGTGTGTAAGTCCCCGTGGCAGTCCCGGATACGGTCCTCTCTAGCCCGACGGGTAAATATTTCCTTCCTGGCATCGAGATATGCCTGGCTGTAGGCCAGCAGGTCGTCAAAGGCATCCTGGGAGAGACATAGACCTGCGTATTTCTCCGTCTGGCGAAAGTTCTCTTCTATGTTCTGGCGAAGGGTCTCAAGGCCACCCAGGGGCTCGACAAGCTCACCCTGGGCAGAGTCTAAGGGCGGGCTGGTCTCTGCCCGACGGTGGAAGTTGGCGATCTTGACGGCCAGGCGGCGAATATCCGCTTCCGTTACCTTGTTCTGCTTCAGCAACACATTCATGGCCCGCTCTCGGGGTAGCTGGCGCATCTTCACCGCGTACTCCACCGTCCTCCCTGAACCTTCTATAGCATACTTGCCATCCTGCTCACGAATCTCTACCACGCCAAGGTACACATCAGGGGACATGCGGCGGTTCACCTCTACCTCCTGGTCGCAGTAGTAGCGGCGCTTCTCCAGGGTGGTGAAGTCCAGAAAGCCGTAGTCTACGGGCTTCTTGACCTTGTACACATGCCGCCCAGTGAAGAAGAGGTAGGAGACATGGGTCTCCACCATCTCCACACTGGCGACCTCTTCTGGATACGCTTCGGGCCGTAGCAACGCCTGGACCAGCTCAGGCTTGCCCAGAGCTAAGCGAACAGGATGGCCGTTGTTCACCTCATACCTCCCTCGCTAATCTTCCGTTTGCATTTATGAGGGCCCTGTTCGCCTAAGTTGCTCTAGTCTCGGCGATTACAAGCCCAGCCTTTTCGATCTCCGCCTGATGTCGAGTCCGCATCATCAGAAGGTGTACCGGAACTGCGAGCCCAGCGATTATGAGGCCCAGGACTACGGTGACTGCACCGACGCCGATGGCCAGGTCAGCCACGCCAAAGCCTACTATGGCTAGATTCAGGGAGTTGCGAAGGACCAGCCCATTGATGTAGACCTGGCGATTGGGGTCCTCCCTCTCCATCTGGGAGTATGGGCCCCACCTGCCGAAGGTGTGACTCTCAATTACGTCTTGCTGGATTTCGGCTGTCCTGGCGTCGTGGACCAGCACTCCTGGAACTGCGGCGTCCTTGCTGGTGATGACTTGTTCCTTGACCAACGCCTCTCCAATGTCTCCCCTGGCGTTGAGGCCCATGGCAATGAAGAAACTGCCCAGGACCATCATGCCAATTCCCAGCGCTACCGCAGCGACTACCGCGAACTTGCTAACAGTCTGCATCTTTATATCAGGCATCTCTCTTCCTCCTTTCAGAATTCCTTATTTCAAATCCTCTAAACTAGCGATTATCCTCACGTCACCTCACCTCCCGAAACACCTCCAGATTGTCCGGCCCTTCTGCCACCAGGAATCCCGCCAGGCCCCGCTCCAGCCGCGAGAGGGCGTGGTCTACCAGGATGTACCTCCCTGGCACCTCCAGTCCAAACTCCACCACCGTAGCCCCACCGGGCGGGACCAGAGTTGTCTGTACGTCAATTAAAGGCGAGTCTGTGAGGGAGGCCAACTCGTAGACCCGGTCGAAGATTTCGCCGATCACGTGGAAGGAGGAGGTGAAGTTGGGGCCGCCGACGCCGAAGAAGATGCGCACCGTCTCCCCCACCTTTGCGCGAAGTGGATGCTCCTGGGCAAGCGCGCCCACTGCACCATTGAATACGAAGTACCCAGGCGTCTCAGCCAGGAGCTTTTCCACGCTGAACACCTGACGGCCGGTTTGTCCGAAAGGCCCCTGGGTGTAGATTTCGCCTTGCATCACGTAGAACTCCCGGTCTACGGGCGGAAGCCCTCCTTCTGGCTCCACCAGAATGAGGCCGTACATCCCGTTAGCCATGTGGTGGGCTACCATAGGTGTCGCACAGTGGTAGACGTAAAGCCCTGGGTTGAGCGCCTTGAAGGTGAAAGCCTTCTCCTGAGCAGGGGGCACCTGTGTCAGCACTGCCCCACCGCCGGGGCCGGTCACCGCGTGGAGGTCAATGGAGTGGGGGAAGATGCTGCCAGAGGCGTTCTTCAGGTGAAGCTCGACGGAGTCGCCCACACGCACTCTAAGGAATGGGCCAGGTACCTCGCCGCCAAAGGTCCAGTAGGTGTATGTCACCCCATCGGCCAGCTGCCCTTCCAGCTCAACGGCTTCCAGGTCAACCCGAACAGCCTGCGGTGAGCGGTCTCCAACAGGTGGAGGCAGGTCGGTGGGGGGGCGGACGATGCTCACACCTGTAGAGGGGGCAACCGCTACCTCTGGCTGAGTTGCAGTCGGCTGAGGACTCGGTGAAGATGACCCTTCGGTGTTGCCCGAACATGCAGCAGCCAGAAGAGCTATCAGGATGCCCATTGCCAACAGCAAGAACATGGGATGTTTTTTGGTCATCTTGTTACTACCTCCTCTACAGGAAGCCTCCGACTTTTACTGTCCTCAAGTCTGACACGAAACAACACCAGGTGATAGACGCACATATTTGCCCAGAAATGCCACATGGTCTCACCATAGTACGTCGCCGTGCTGAAACAGAATTCGCATTTCGATCTAGAGCTACTCTCCAGTGTTGTCACAGTCCACCTCTGGAGACAAGGCATGTTTCATGCTTTCCTAAGCCGTCAGCATACCCTCCAGATTCAAGTTAGCATCTCAATCCATGTGGGATAAGTGCCAGACGGCCTGAGTTTCCCTGGCCGCCTGGCCTGCCCACATCTTGCCATTTGACCCCTCAAAGTTGGGTGAGGGCTTGTGACATCGGTTTCGACAATAATCCATTTCAGGTATAATCATTGTTGAGAGATGGAAAGTGTGCGAGGGGGGCAGGGCAGGGAAAGGGTGGAGCGACACATGAGAGGGTCTGTCTCAAGCGGAGTGAAAGATGGCTGATGACCCTGCGGTGCCCACAACGACCCAGGGAAGGGGCCTGTACGAGGCAATCTGGGCCCTTACGTCTGAGCTTTCCCTGGACGGGGTGCTCCAGAAGGTAGCTGACTTCAGCCGGGAGCTGGTGGGAGCCTCCTATAGCGCTCTGGGAGTCCTCGGAGAGGAGGGCAGGCTGGTGCGGTTCATAACTTCCGGCATCAGCCAGCGGGGAAGGGAGCGCATCGGCAGACCTCCTGAAGGCAAAGGAGTGCTGGGAGTGGTCATCCGAGAGGGTAAGCCCCTGCGCTTGAAAGACCTCACCCAGCATCCCGAATCGGCGGGGGTCCCTTCTTATCATCCCCGGATGAAGAGCTTCCTTGGGGTGCCCATCATCTTCAAGGGCCGGGTCCTCGGAGACCTTTATCTAGCCAACAAGATAGGGGCCGAGGAGTTCTCCCAGGAAGACGAGACCCTGGTCACCCTCTTCGCCGCCCAGGCGGCGGTAGCCATAGAGAACGCCCGCCTCTTCGAGAACGAGACCCGCAGGGCCGCCCAGCTAGACGTTCTGAACCGCATAGGTAGAGAACTGACCCGCATCTTCGACCTGGACAGGCTGCTTCAGACGGTGGCCGAGCTGGTACAAGAGAGCTTTAGCTACCAGAACGTGCAGGTGCTCTGGCTGGACAAAGCCAGCAACTACCTCCACACCCGCGCACTGGTGGGACTTGCTCAAGGCAAAATCCCCCTGGGTACTTCCTGGCCCGTAGACCAGGGGCTCACGGGTTGGGTGGCGAAGAGCAAGCAGACGGTGCTGTGCAACGATGTTACCCAGGACCCTCGATATTTCGCCCTGCCGGGCTTTGAGACCTGTGGGGAGCTGGCGGTGCCCGTTCTTGTAAAGGATGAAGTGGTGGCCGTCATAAACGTGGAGGCGATGGAGCCCTACGCATTCGACGACAGCGATGTCAAGACCCTGGAGACCCTGGCAGACCAGCTGGCGGTAGCCATCGAGAACCTTCAGCTCTACCAGCAGCAGCAGGAGCAGTCCCAACGTTTAGCGGTGGCAGAGGAAAGGGAGCGCATCGGAAGGGACCTACACGATGGAGCGATCCAGTCCATATACGCCGTGGGACTCACCCTGGAGGACATCGCATACCAGACGGAAAAGGAACCGGAGGAAGTGAGCCATCGGATAGAGGGAGTGGTCCAGGACCTGAACCAGGTGATAAGGGACATACGCAGCTACATCATGGACCTCAGGCCCCGTGAGCTTCAAGGAAGAGGGCTGGATGAGGCCCTGGAGTCTCTGATCAAATACCTGGAGGACCGGACGGGCACATCCGTAGACCTGGAGGTGGGCATAGACCTGGCCAGCCTCTCGGAGCGGTACGTGGTGAACCTGTGGCACATCTTCCAGGAGGCCTTCTCCAACGTAGAGAAATACGCCCGGGCCAGAAATGTTTCCGTATCCCTGGCTAGCCCGGACGGCGCTCTGAACCTGCAAATCGCCGACGATGGTGTGGGCTTCGACCTGGAGAAGGCGGAGATGGGTAGGGGGTATGGATTGCCCAACATCAAAGATAGGGCGGAGCGATTGGGAGGCATCCTGGTGGTAAACACTGCCCCCGGTAAGGGCACCAGGCTGAGCATAAGGATTCCCACGAACGAGCGGACGCCGTTCGCGAGCGAACAGGAGGTGGGAAGATGAAGCCCCATAGACCCTTGAGGGTCCTCATAGTAGATGACCACGACATCGTACGCAAGGGACTTAACACGCTCATCTCGCGACAGGAGGATTTGCAGGTGGTGGGAGAGGCAGGTACGGCTGCCGAGGCTGTGGAGAAAGCCAGCGAGCTTTCCCCCAATGTGGTGGTGATGGATATACGCCTGCCCGATAGCTCTGGGATAGAGGCCTGCCGTGACATACGCTCATATAGCTCAGATATAAAGGTGCTGATGCTCACCTCTTATAGCGATGAAGAGGCGGTCATGGGCTCTATCATGGCCGGGGCTTCGGGCTACCTGCTGAAGGAGATCCGCTCTCAGGAAATCGTGGAGGCCATCAGGCGTGTAGGAGCGGGGCAGTCCCTGCTGGACCCTGCGGTGACTGCCAGCGTCCTGGAGCGGGTGCGGCGGAGCAAGGACGAGGATGACAAGTGGGCCCAGTTGACTGAGCAAGAGCGGCGCATCCTGGAGCTGATAGCCAACGGAAAAACTAATAGAGAGATCGCCGAGGAAGTCAACCTCAGCGATAAGACGGTGAAGAACTACGTGAGCAACATCTTGAGCAAGCTGGAGCTGTCCCGGAGGTCGCAGGCGGCAGCTTATATGGCGGAGCGCCGGGTCAGGAGGGATTACCTCCAGTAAGGCATTCTTTTAGCTACAGAGACACAGAGGCGCAGGGAATTTATTCAGACTGTCTGTGTGACTCCGTGCCTTTGTGGCAAATCCTATCGAGTGTAAGGCCGAATGGAGCTATGGTCAGTCCATTCGGCCCTCCTTTTTATACCCAGGTGGCCGCCAGGAAACATTACCAATGGCACTCACGAACCCCCCTTTATCCCTTTACGATGAGTGGGAGATGAGCATTCGAGTTTTCATAATAGACGAACATAAGCTGGTAAGGGAGAGCCTTACACGACGCCTGGCGGCCCTCCCAGGCATGGACGTGGTGGGAAACACGGGCAATGGTGAGGAAGGGCTACGCCTGATTAAGGAGCTTCGCCCCGATGTAGTGCTCCTGGACACAAAGATGAAAAAAGCTGACGGGATGGATGTGTGCAAGCGCGCCTGCTCCAGCAACGGTGCAGTCAAGGTGGCAATACTCACCTCTTATACCGATCCAGAGGAGCGCAGGATGGCCTACCAGGCAGGTGTGCGCGGGTATCTCCTCAAGGACATAGATATGCCAAAGCTGGTGCAGTGGATCAGACGCTTGGCCAGGAATAACGGCGATAAAAGGTCTTCGAGAGAAACAAAAGTTGAAGACGCGACGGCAACGGCGTAGACGCGCTCGCCCTGAG
>CAYWGG010000052.1:0-13855 GCA_964457285.1 uncultured Dehalococcoidia bacterium | reverse complement strand
ACGGGTCTTTGCGGGTAATCCTTTCGTCCCCAGCTTGAAGGCTGGATAGTTACAACTTACTCAGGAATCAATAGATATCTGCTCAGGAGTCAGTAAAAGGCCCGGCACAAGAGTGCGCCACATTGCCTTCTATCAGAATACAGGTGTGGACACCTAGACCCAGAGCGCTATCACCCTGGCACAGGTGTAACATTCGCGCTATACTTACATAGGTAGGACTGAAGCACAATCACCCAGATATTAACGCCGTTTGACTAATCCCCACCCTTGGCGCGGCCCATTCACCGAAAGTCTGGACCTGCGACCTCGGAAATAGACAGAAAGGCAGGTGTTGTGAGACTGCTACAAGGAGTCTGGACAGAAGAAGACGAGGCCACAGCGAGGAGCCAGTTCCAGGAGCGGTTCTCGGCCCTGGCGGACAACGTGGCCCGAGTAGTGGTAGCCTCTCCGCAGACCATCCACTTCGCACTGCTGGGTCTGTTCGCCCAGGGACACATCTTGCTTGATGACCTGCCGGGAGTGGGCAAGACGCTGCTGGCTAAGACCATCGCCCAGTCCATAGCTGGGCAGTTCTCGCGCATTCAGTTCACACCCGACCTGCTTCCTACCGACATAACCGGGACTTCTATCTTTGACCTGCGACGTAATCAGTTTGAGTTCATCCCGGGGCCTATATTCGCCAACGTTGTACTGGCTGATGAGGTGAACCGGACAGGGCCACGGACGCAGTCAGCGTTGCTGGAAGCTATGGGTGAGCAGCAGGTGACTGTGGACGGCGCTTCACGGCCTCTACCACGGCCCTTTATGGTGATAGCCACTCAAAACCTGGCCGAGAGCTACGGGACCTTCCCCCTGCCCAACTCGCAGCTAGACCGATTTTTGCTCTCCATGAACATCGGACTTCCCACTCCCCAACAGGAGCTAGAGATACTAAACCGCTCGGAGCATGGCCTACTAGAGGTTACACCGGTGCTCAGCGCCAATGAGGTGGTGGAGATGCAAGAGGTAGTGCGAAAGGTGCAGGCGGCGATGCCGGTCAAACAGTATATAGTCAATCTGGTATCGGCTACGAGGGAGCATCCAGCCGTCGCAGTAGGAGTCAGCCCCAGGGGAGCGGTGTCCTTGCTTCGGGCAGCCCAGGGATGGGCTGCCTTCGGCGGCCGGGACTTCGTGGTGCCTGAGGATGTCAAGGAAGTGGCCCCCAAGGTACTGGGCCATCGCTTTCTGGTGGACATTGGCGCCGGTGTGGCAGCGAAAGAAATCGTCGCCGGGTTGCTGGGCTCGGTGCCGGTGCCCCTGTAGAGCGGTGTGGGATGATGATCACTTTCCGGGGCGCAGTCTTCGTAGCCACAGCCCTTTTTGTTTTCCTGCTGGCAAGGCTCACTCAGGTAGGCTGGCTGTACCTGCTGGATGCTATGCTCTGGGGCGCGATTCTGCTCTCGTTGGCGCTGCCGTGGCTGGCTGTCATGTCCCTATCTGCCCGCCTTCGAGTGGTGCGTCATCGCGGCGAGGGGTTGGAGAGAGAGCGAGAGAGTCGCCCTCGTGCCATCTCCCACCTCCCTCCATTGGATGGCCCCGCTGAGGGAGAGGTCGTTCAGGTGGAGCTATGGATCAAGAACCGCATGGTCTGGCCCCGTTACCTCCTGTCGGTAAGCTACGATTGCCCCCTGGCGAGTCCCGCTGAAAGACAGCAACGCTTTTTCGTCCCACGTCTCGATGGCAGCACCTCTTTAGCCCTGGTGAGCACAGTCCAGTGCCATCGCCGGGGGCTGCACCAGTTCAAGGCTGTCAGTGTTGAATCAAAGGCGCCCTTTGGACTCTTTCGGCAGAGGATAAGATTGCCCGCCCCACTGACGCTGCTGGTATATCCGCAGGTACACCACCTGCACAGGCTCCCTCTCCTTGAAGGGACGCAGGGGACGGCAACCCGTCCACAGAAGACGTGGTCAGGGCAGGAGATCGCGGGCTCGCGCCACTACTCCCCTGGAGACCCACTGCGCCACATTCATTGGCGGAACACGGCGCGGACAGGCCGTCCTATGGTCAAGGAGTTCGAGGACTCTCAGGAAAATACTTTGATCATTGCTTTTGACTCCAGCCAGGACACGGGCCAGGAGCAGGAGACTGTCCTCGAATACAGCATCAAGATCGCGGCCAGCGTCGCAGGGTATGTCATGGAGCATGGTCGAGGTGTCCGCCTGCTGACCGGAAAGCTACCGGGCCAGGAGATGCCCTGGACTCTCCTGCTGAAGGAGCTAGCCTTGCTGGAGGCCGGCCAGGGCCCCGGCTTGCCAGCCCTGGTGGAGTCCATACCAGCACAGGCGAGGGTGTTGGCCCTGGTCTCGGAGGTGGACTCCCTGGGAATCGAGGCGCTGAGGCGTCGGGCGGGTTACATGTCTGGGTTGGCCGTGGTGGTGCTGGAGGAGTTTGGGGATGCTCCAACTCAGCACGCTGGCCCCCAAGGGCTGGGGACCCTGGCCACATCAGCTTTGCCAGGGATGGGAGTGCCTGTCGTGAGTTGCCACCCAGGGGGCCTGCTGGAGGCCTTGCGTCTTCTGGAGACGATGTGGTCTACCAGGCAGGAAACATGGGGGACCGTGGCAAGATGACGAAGCTGAAGGAGTGCGACCAGAATGCCAGAGGGTAAGGGACAGTCTTTCTTCCTCTCGCATCTAGCGTTCCTATCCAGGCTTTTCTCCGGGAAGGTAGAGGACTCGTTGCGGCTACGGCTCCTGGGCCTGGCGGGCTTCTGGCTGGCAGCGCTGGCTGTCGCCTGGGTGGGGGGCAGTCCCTGGACATGGCTGGGCGGTGGAATCGCCGCTACCTGCGGGCACCTCTTTAGCTGGTATCGCAGGCGCCGCAGCCTGGGAGCGTGGCCCGTAGTCATGGCCCTCATGGTCATCGCCCTGGCCCTGGTAATGCGGACCGAGATACTCGCAGCTTTAGATGGGAACTGGCTGCCTCTGGCCCACTACCTGCTTCTGGTGCAGGCCGTCGCCAGCTTCGATGTACGGACAAGAGGCGGCCTCTACGCTGGCCTGGCATTGAGCGGCATCGTGCTGTTTTTTGCTAGCCAGCAGGCCTTTGAGCTTAGCTTCGGCGCTTTTTTGCTGGGGTATGCGGCGCTGGTGCTAACGTTCCTGGCGATAGCCTTCCTTGAAGACGAGACCGCGGCGGCCCAGTCGGGCATACAGCGGAGCGGACAGGCATCTCCAACCAGCCCTGCTCCGTCCTCAGCCAATGGGAAGCGGCCACCTATGTTCGGATTCTGGTCGGGCACTGCTGCCGCTGTGCTACTGTTTTCGGTGCTGGCGTTTCTGCTGTTACCTCGTGGTGAGAGCAACGCCGTGGGATACCAGCAGGTCTCAGCCCTTCCCATTACAGGAACTCCAGACGTACCTCAGCCGCCAGACAGGGCCACAGGTGGTCCTTCAGCAGCGCCGTCTCCAGCCGTAGCAGATGCCAGGGCATCGCCGTCTCAAAGCTCGCAGGACGCTGGCTTGCCGCTTGCCAGTGAGGCATTCAGCTCATTTTCAGAGTCACCCTTTGAGGGCCCGAAGGCTGGCCTGGGACAGGAGGATATACTGAAGGGCGATGCATTCTCTGAACATCCCACTGCCGCCGATAGAGGCGGCGTGGTGATGCGTGTAAGGAGCCCTGTGGCTAGCTACTGGCGGGGGCAGGCGTACGACGCCTTCGATGGCAGGTACTGGCATCCGGCAGGCGACCTCCAGGCTGGCTTCGATACTGGTTACGCTCCTGAGAACCCTCTTCGCTACACTCAGACCTTTTTCATACACCAGGCCCAGCCCGGAGCCGCGTTTATGGGATACCGTGGGGTGGATGTGCTATCGTCGGAGGAGGCTCTATATCAGAGGTCTCTGGGGAAGGGGTTCTCATACAAGGTGGTATCTGTCCAGCCAGACCTGGCCCCGCAGAAGCTGCACCAGGACAGGCTCGGACGGACGGACCCGCGGTATTATAGGATTCCAGGCTCAGCGGAATGGCTGCCTGCGCTGGCCGACCAGATAACCTCAGGTGCGAGCACCGGCTTTGGCAGAGCAGTAAGTATTGTGGATTTTGTGCGGCGCAATGGTCGGTACGATGCTTCAGCCCCAGACCAACTGAAGTCCTCCGCGCCGCTGGATGCTTTCTTGCTGGATGGCAAAGCCGGCACCAGTGTAGACTTCTCCACGGCGACGGTGATGCTAGCCCGTGCTGCGGGAATGCCCGCGCGCCTGGTAGCAGGGTATCTACCCGGGGAGCGTGACCTGTTATCTGGGGCGTACAAGGTCCGGCATGAAGATGCCCATGCCTGGGCAGAGATACTTTTCCAGGAACATGGCTGGGTGCCCTTCGATAGCACGCCTCGTCCAGACCTCTATGCTGCGGGCCGGGCTACAGTAGGGGGCCAGGTCCCTGGCTTAAAGCACCTTTTCGAGAGCAGCGTAGGGGATGACTTGCTAAGGGAGGTAGTTGCAGCGCCAGTGAGGCTCTCTGGAGGGCTAAAGGACGCCTTCGGCGGCCCTGTCGGCGCCGCTCTAGTGGTGATGGCCGGGGCTATAGCAGTCGGCCTGGGATGGCTCAGCATGCGGCTGCTCTGGAAAGGGCGAAGGCGTGCCCATAAGGGATGGTTATACAGCCGGCTACCGGGTAGTGGGCGCGATGAGATGCTGCGCATCTACGGCCGTGTAGAGAGGCTCTTGAGAAAGAAGGGTGTCCGGGCCCGAAGGCCGGGGCAGACCCTCAGGGAGTATGCGCTGACGGCGGCGGACCAGCTGGCCTCTACCCTTGGGACCAGAGGTGTGGAGGCCCACCTGGCCTGGTTCACTGATGCGGCCTGGACAGCCGCCTACAACGCCAACAGCTTTCCCATACAGATAGTACACGAGGCCAGGGCCCGCCTCTCCTCACTGAAAGCGGCCCTGGACGGCTAATGGGACGGGCTGGCCCACCTTAACCCCATCGGATGATGGACGATCTCGATATGATCAAGTCAAGTGCTGGCGCATCCAGCTCACCTCGCCTGTCACCAGGGTCACCACCCCGATTGCCATCTCCGCTGTCGCCAAGACCTCTTTCCACAGGTCCCAAATTACCATCACGATCACCCAGGTCACCGCCAGTATTCCCGCGATTATCACCAGGAGTATCAGAAATGTCCACAGGGCCGCTACCCTTATCTCCTGCCAGTTCACCCTCCCAAATGATCCCGATCTCGCAGCCTCAATCCCGTCCAGGACCGCCACCACGAGCAAAGCCAAAAACATCCCGATCGCGACTTCGATGATCATTTGTACACCACTACAAGTCTCTACTCCTCCAGGGTGGTTATGTCCCCCGGGTCCAGGCCAAGCTCCTGGGCCTTGAGGAGGCGGCGCATTATCTTGCCAGACCGGGTCTTGGGCAAAGTCTGGACGAAATCTATCTCTGACGGGATGGCGATAGGGCCCAGCTCATGGCGTACATGGGCCTGGAGGGTAGCTACCATCTCAGGGGAGGGCTGATTGCCCACCCGCAGGGTCACGAAGGCCTTGATGGACTCGCCACGGATGGGGTCGGGCTTGCCGATGACCGCCGCCTCGGCCACGGTGGGATGGGAGACCAGGGCGCTCTCCACCTCAGCCGTGCCGATGCGGTGTCCCGCCACTTTGAGCACATCGTCGGCCCGGCCTACCACCATGAAATAGCCGTCCTCGTCCTTCAGGGCCACGTCCCCGGTGAAATAGCATCCTGGGATGCGGCTCCAGTCCTGGGCGTATCGGGCCGGGTCGCCATATACAGTGCGGAACAGGCTTGGGAAGGGCTGTTTCAGCACCAGCAGTCCCCCTTTGTTGGGCTCAGTGATGGGCTGCCCCCCCTGGTCCACCACGTCGGCCACCACGCCAGGCAGTGGCTTCCCAACCTTGCCTGGTTTAGAGGCCATGATGGGAAGGGTACCCAGGCAGGGCCCCCCCGTCTCCGTCTGCCACCAGTTGTCGGCCATGTACCCCCACTCTCCAGAGCCACAGAGGTACTGGTAGGCCCACCTGTACGCCTCTGGGTTCAGGGGCTCACCAGCACAGGTCAGCAAGCGCAGGCTCCTCAGGTTGTAACCCTGAGTGTACCGCTCGCCGTAGCGCATGAGCATACGCACCGCCGTGGGAGCGGTGAAGATGACGCTGACCCCATACTTGTCAATGGTCTCGTAGGCGATCCCCGGGTGGGGGTAGTCAATGGCCCCCTCTCTGAATACCGTGGTGGCGCCTGCGATGAGGGGTGCGTAGACGATGTAGCTGTGCCCCACCACCCAGCCGATGTCCGAGGTGCACCAGAAGACGTCCTCGTCTTTGATGTCCCAGAAGGTCTTGAAGTGGTAATAGGTGCCCACCATGTAGCCCCCGTGGACGTGGAGCACCCCTTTAGGCTTGCCGGTGGTGCCGCTGGTGTAGAGGATGTACAGGGAGTCTTCGGCATCCATGACCTCGGGTTCACAGTAAGGACTACCTGCGTTGAGCAGCTCGTTGAAGTCCACCTCGTTTGCTTTGAGGGGCATATTGGCGCTCTCCCGAGGCCATACCACCACCCGCTCCACCACGTCCAGGCCCTTTACGGCCTCGTCGGTGATGCCCTTGAGGTCCACCTTCCGGCCCCTGCGGTAGCCCAGGTCTGCGGTAATGACCACCCTGGCCTGGGCGTCCAGGATGCGGTCTCGCAGCGCTCTTACGCTGAAGCCAGCGTAAACGACGCTGTGAATCGCGCCGATGCGGGCGCAGGCCAGCATCGCGATGGCCCCCTCCGGAGTGAGGGGCATGTAGATGACTACCCGGTCCCCTTTCCCCACACCCAGGGACTTGAGGCCGTTAGCGAAGCGGTTCACCAACTGGGCCAGGCGGCCGTAGGTGAAAATCCGCTCGGTGCCATCCTCTCCCAGCCAGATGAAGGCCGCCTTGTTCTTCCGCCACGAGGACGCATGGAGGTCCAGGCAGTTAGTGGTGATGTTGCATTTGCCCCCGACGAACCAGCGAAAGGTAGGGTAATCCCACTGGAAGACCTGGCCCCAGGGCCGGAACCAGTGAAGCTCTGAGGCAACGTCTCCCCAGAACCCCTCGGGGTCCTGGACCGAGCGCTGGTACTCCGCCTCGTAGTCTTGCAACTTGGCGTTGGCCACCAGGGACTTTGGAGGGTGTATTACATCAGTCTCTTTCAGCAGGTGGTCAAGCTGTTCTTGCTGTGCCATATCGTCCTATCCTTACCTTGAGAGAGTGTGCTTGCGAAAGCTATCAAACGCTCCCCGCATTATAGCACGAACCATCAGCCAGACGAGACCTGCGCATGTGGAGGTGTGGGTATTCTTTTCTCCGATCCTTGAGCTTGTCATATTGTCGAGCTGTAAGTATACACATTTTTGTGTGGGGTGGTGGTCATTGCGGGGTAGTATAACCTTTACAGCCAGAAAAGTTGGGGAGGCTTCCCACAATAGACTAAGGGTATACCACTGCCAGAAACTCTGCGTCAGGGCTGAAAGCCAGCTTGCAGAGGTATATAATACGTCATATGGTAGGCAGTGAAGGCATTTACTGATCCCCGAGTAAGTCAGTAATGTTCTCGTGAGTGTGTCATAATGGGTCTATGGGAATGACACTCTCGAGCAAAGCTACTGACTAGCGAGAAGGCCGCCGCCTTCGGGCCTGGGAACTGAGACAAAAGGGCTGGAAACAGCAGGCCATCGCCGAAGCTCTGGGCGTCACCCAAGGTGCTGTTAGCCAATGGCTAAAAGGAGCCAGGGTGGGGATTAGTCAAACGGCATTAATATCTGGGTGATTGTGAAAAATTACACTCACGGATTAAGGGGGCTTATTATCAATTGCAGGCAGTTTGGAGGTGTGTTATAATCCTGTTGAAGAATTTAGGAGAAGGGCCAGCGCTGCGTAATGGATAAAGACAGAAAGTCCCAGGTTATCAGTGACTTTCAACAACACGATGGGGATACAGGGTCTACAGAGGTCCAGGTAGCCATCCTGACCGAAAGGATCAGGGAACTGACAGAGCACCTCAGGCAACATCGCAAAGATGCTCACTCACGGACTGGCCTTCTGAAACTGGTAGGCCAGCGCCGAGGCCTCCTGAACTATTTGACCCGAGAAGATGTAGCAAGATACCGCACCCTGATAGAAAGACTGGGCCTGAGAAGATAGCCCCGACGTATCGGGGCTATCTTGCTTTTCTAAGACTTCAGCACACATAGATTGTAAAAGAGAGGTCGTTTAACTTTTACCATGCAACATTCTGTAGAACGAGAGATCGGTGGGAAAAAACTGATTATAGAGACAGGGAAATACGCCGCTCAGGCTGATGCCGCCGTCATGGTACGCTACGGTGATTCAATAATCCTGGCTACGGCGTGCGTTTCTCCCCAAACCAGGACTGGTATAGACTTTCTGCCCCTTACTGTGGACTATGAAGAGCGGCTCTATGCGACCGGGAAGATACCTGGCAGCTTCTTCCGAAGGGAGGGGAGGCCGGGGCAGGATGCTATCCTTTTCGGGAGACTCGCCGACCGGACCTTGCGCCCCCTTTTTCCGAAAGAGTTCCACAACGAAGTCCAGATAATCATTACAGTCCTCTCTGCTGATAAAGAGAACCCTCCCGAGGTCCTGGGTATAGTGGGCGCCTCAGCGGCCCTCTCCATATCTGCCATACCCTTCGCGGGGCCTGTAGGTGCTACCAGGGTAGCCCACATAGACGGCGACTACACCCTAAATCCCACCTACAGCGAGATCAGTCGTAGCGACCTGAGCGTGGTCCTGGCCAGCACCAGAGATGCGCTGATGATGGTGGAGGCCGGGTCCAACGAGGTATCCGAGGAAGTGGTGCTGGAGGCAATACGCCGCTCCCAGATAGTCAACAACCGCGTCATGGACATGATCGAAGAACTGACCACAGCTGTGGGCAAGCCCAAGATGAGCTTTGTTGCTGACACCTCCGACCAGGACCTTGAGAGGGAAATCAATACTATCCTCAACGGCAGGATGTCTCAACTCCTGGAAGCCGGGAGAGACAAAGTTGAGCGAGAAGACGCCTTACGAGACCTCGAGGCCGAAGTTCGAGGGAGGCTAGGGGTGGAGCACCCCAGCGAAAAAGTAACCGCGGCCTTTGAGACGATCCTCAGAAGTCTGATGCGCTCCAGGGTTCTCGGTAAGGGAATAAGGCCCGACGGGAGGGGACTTACCGATATACGCCCCATAAGCTGCGAGGTGGGAGTCCTGCCTCGCACTCATGGCTCCGGCCTCTTCACCCGCGGGCAAACCCAGGTCCTCACCGTCGCCACCCTCGCTTCCATAGGAATGGAGCAGATCCTGGACACCCTCAGCCCAGAGGATACCAGGCGCTTCATACACCACTACAACTTTCCTCCCTACTCCACCAATGAGGTCAAGCGTATAGGCTCCCCTGGCCGCCGGGAGATAGGGCATGGTGCCCTGGCCGAGCGGGCCCTTCAGCCGATGATCCCCAGCGAAGAGCAGTTTCCTTACACCATAAGGCTGGTCTCAGAGGTACTCAGCTCCAACGGCAGCACCTCCATGGCCAGCGTGTGCGGCAGCACACTGGCTCTCATGGATGCCGGGGTGCCTGTGAAAAGCCCTGTGGCAGGAGTGGCTATGGGGCTGGTGATGGGTGAAGACGGCCACTACGCCATCCTCACCGACATCGAGGGCATAGAGGACCATTTGGGAGATATGGACTTCAAGGTGGCCGGCACAGCTCGTGGAATTAACGCCCTACAGATGGATGTAAAGGTCAAGGGGCTGACTACAGAGGTGCTGGAGCGCGCCCTTAAGCAAGCCAGGGAAAGCCGCCTCTTCATACTAGAGAAAATGCGGCAGGCGATTACCGAACCCAGGGCCCACCTCAGCCCCTATGCCCCCAAGATATGGCGCATGGTGATACCTGTGGATAAGATAGGAGCGCTCATCGGCCCTGGCGGGCGGACTATACGTGCTATCCAGGAGGAGCTGAAGGTATCTATAGATACTGAGGACGATGGGACTGTCATCATCGGCGCTCAGGATGAGGCTATGCTCCAAAGGGCCAGGGATCGCGTAGACGGCCTTACCAGGAACATCGAAGTGGGGGACATCTTCACCGGTAAGGTGATGCGGCTCACCAACTTCGGGGCTTTTGTGGAGCTGCTCCCCGGAAAAGAGGGGCTGATACGGCTGAGCGAGCTGGGAGATATGGAGGGTGGCCTAGAAATAGGCCAGGAGATTACGGTGATTGTGCATGAGATAGACCACATGGGCAGAATTAACCTCTCTCGGCGAGCCCTTTTCGGTGGCCCTGAGAGGCCACAGGAGCCCGTGGGCAGGGCCCCCAGACCGCAACCGGAGCGGCCACCACGGCAGGGTGGGCCACCCTTCGGCTCGGGCCGTCCCGGACAGCGAACCGACCGCCGCCCTCCTCCAGGACCCGGTGGCCCCAGGTCTGGGTCTGGACCTGGGCAAGCCCGAAGGCCATCGCCCAAACCTACCTTCCGAGGTTTTATAGGTAGATAACACCCCACCATGTCGCCATGCAACGGGTAGCAGGGTCTTTTAATTCTTCTCGGCCATATCGTCATGCTTCGCTCTTCGGCTGAAGGGTGAAGCATCTGGTGTAGAACGGCGTATAGACTGGTGAAATGTTCGGTGTTATCATCTACAAAAGCCATTCATTAGACCAGACGCGCTAAGCTGTCTTATTCAAGGAACTGGGAGGGCGAGATGGCTGCAATAAGGGTGGCGGTAAATGGAGCGACTGGCAAGATGGGGCGAGAGGTGGTAGCTGCCCTGTGCCGAGAGCCGGATATGGAGCCAGTGGGAGCAGTGTGCAGGCAGCCGCGAGGTAACAGCCTGAACCTCCCCGACGGTTCCGGGGACATCCCCCTGTCTACCAGCCTGGAAGAGGTCCTGAAGTCCACCAGCCCTCATGTACTGGTGGACTTCAGCAACGCGGAAGTCAGCATGGCAGCAGCGCCAGTGGCTGCCAGACGTGGGGTCAACCTGGTCATCGGCACCACTGGGCTCAGCCCGGAGAACCTCCAGGAGCTGGACCGCATCACAAAAGAGCAGAGCATAGGCATTATCGTAGCGCCCAATTTCGCCCTGGGGGCGGTCCTTCTGATGCACCTGGCCAGACAGGCCGCGCCCTTCTTCGAGTATGTGGACATAATCGAGATGCACCACGAGGCCAAGATAGACGCTCCGTCCGGCACGGCCCTGGCTATGGCACGAGGGATAGCGCAGGGCAGGCAGTACAAGCGAAACCACCCAGAGAAGGAACCGCTGCCAGGCACCAGGGGCGGAGAGTACAACGGCGTCGGTATACACAGTGTACGCATGGCTGGCCGCAGCGCCCACCATGAGGTCATCTTCGGCACAGGGGGCCAGACTCTCTCTCTACGCCATGATACCCTTGGCCGCGACTGCTACATGCCGGGGGTAATGCGCGCCATACGGGAGGCCGTGAACCTTAAAGGTCTTGTGGTGGGCTTGGACAAAATCCTGGGTCTGTAAGAAGGTGTCTGAAGAGTGCCCCACCCTTTAGGGTGCAGTGGCCAAAGGGGCAATCCATGAAAGAAGTCAGTATTGCGGTGGTCGGCGCCACCGGGGCCGTGGGTCGAGAGTTCTTGAAAGTCCTGGAGCAACGGAAGTTCCCCGCCAACCGCATCAAGCTACTGGCATCCCGGCGGTCCGCTGGTACTCGCCTGAAGGTGAACGGCCAGGAGCTGGTGGTAGAGGAGACCACTCACGACTCCTTTAAGGGCATGGACATCGCCTTCATCTCCGTCAACCCCTCCCGGCTGAGCGGCGAGCTGGCCCCCGTAGCTGTGGAGGCTGGTGCGCTGGTGATTGACGATAGCTCCTACTTCCGCATGAAGTCCGAAGTCCCGCTGGTAGTGCCAGAGGTCAACGGCGATGATGTGGAGTGGCACCAGGGCATCATCTCCATACCCAACTGCTCCACCACTCCTCTGGTGATGGTGGCCCACCCCTTGCATAAGGTAAACCCTATCGTCAGGATCATCGCCGATACCTATCAATCGGTATCTGGCGCTGGTGGCGCAGCCATAGTGGAACTCAGGGAGCAGAGCAAGAGTCTCCTGGACGGAGGGCGCACCACTTCCCAGGTCCTACCTCACCAGATCGCCTTCAATATCATCCCCCGCATTGACAGATTCCTTCCCGACGGCTACACCGTAGAGGAGCAAAAGGTGAGGGAGGAGACCCGTAAGATCATGCACGCCTCGGAAATCTCGGTCTCGGCCACCTGCGTGCGCGTCCCGGTATATATTTCCCACAGCGCAGCCCTGCATATCGAGTTTGAACGGCCTATGTCCCCGGAGGAAGCGAGGGAAATCCTGGGTAGGATGCCGGGGGTGAAGATATTGGACTCCCCTGAAGAGAACCTGTACCCCATGCCCTGGGACGTGGCGGGCACCGATGACACGTTCGTGGGACGTATAAGGAAAGACTCATCTCATCCCAACGGCCTGGCTATGTGGGTGGTGGCGGACAACCTCAGGAAGGGGGCAGCCCTCAACGCCATCCAGATCGCCGAGGAGGTGCTGAGGCGTGGCTGCCTGGCACCGGCCAGGGTTGGCCGTGCCTCAAACCCTGATTCCCTTGGAACCCACGACGAATCTGAGGAGCGGGCGGCCTTTGAAGAAGACTGGGCTTATTACGAGGCTAATCGTGAATCATTTTTAGGAGAATATGAGGGCAAATATATAGCACTAATCAATAAACGGGTCGTAGATTCAGATGTCAGCTTCTCTGACCTTGCTAAAAGGGTCTATGAAAAATACGGATACAAGGCCATTGTGATGACCAAGGTGGAGGCTAAGCCAGAGGTGGTGCGCATACCATCTATACGCTTGATTAACTAGCTCATGGGACAGGACATGTACAGATACGACTCACGATTCAATCCGGCAGCTCCTGCGCTTCCCGTTCAAGTCTCCTCTCCTGCATCTCCCTCGGCTTTGATTTTATCTGCCTTTGTTGATTCGGGCTCAGATGCTACGGCCATCCCTCGTACTGTAGTACAAAATTTGAGGCTTCAGCCGACTCGTTATAGGTACTTCCGGGGGTTTGGTAGTAGAGTTGAACGAAGTCCCGCGTTCTCATTACTCATATCAATAGAAAGACATAGACCTGAGACCATTGAAGTGGTCGCATGGGATGAGGGCTACATTCTCTTGGGCAGAGACGTGATCAACTCCTGGAAAGTACTCCTGGACGGCCCCGGGCAGTCCTTGTCAGTATCTCGGTAAAGGGAAATCCAAGTTAGGAAGGGATTTGGAATGACTATCGCGAGAGGCTCGGTCGAGCTACCTTTAAAGTGTAACCTTATCATCAATGGTGAGGAAGGCAAATCCTCTAGCGGCAAGCAGTTCAGGCGGGAAAACCCCGCCGACTACAGGCAGACCGTGACCATGGCAGAGGAAGGCACCGTCAGCGACATGGGGGCGGCTATAGATGCCGCCCGCCACGCCTTCGACAGCAACACAAGCAACTGGGTCAACAACTACAAGCTCAGGGAAAGGGTCCTGTTCCAGACGGCGGAGCTTATCAGGGCCAACGCCGACAGGCTGGCTACCATAGTCAGCCTGGAAGTAGGTATGCCAATGAGACAGGCGAGGCCCCATGTGGCCGCCGCAGCGGACATCTTCGATTTTTACGCAGGCTATGCAGGAAAGCTATATGGCGAGACCTTTTTCCTCCCTAGCGGCTCCATGATCAACCTGGTAAAGGAGCCTGTGGGCGTGGTGGGGCTCATAACCCCCTGGAACTTCCCCCTAACCCAGACGGCCCGCAAGGTAGCCCCCGCCCTT
>CAYWGG010000051.1:0-13947 GCA_964457285.1 uncultured Dehalococcoidia bacterium | reverse complement strand
TGCCGCTGTAGTCACCCCATCGGTTGCGAGAGTCATTTTGACCTACCTTAACGTAGCTGGCCTCCCCCGATTTTAGCAGGGCGCTGGGCTCCAGCGGGCCGCCGTTCATCCTGGTGATGTAGCGTATTCCGGCGAACTCCGTGGTACAGGAGCGGTTGACCACCATAGCCATGTTGCTGTTGACGTCTGAGGCGATGGCGGGGTAGTAGTACCAGCAGTTAGTGGCCCCGATGGATATATCCTCCAGGAGGGTTGGGCCAGCCACATTTATGCGCACGTAGCGGGCCCTGGCAAAGCTGCCTGTGTTATCGGCCACGCTGTGGGCTGTCCAGACAGAGCCGTCTCTGTACACCAGGTCACGAATTGGGAAACCACCTACATCTATAAGACAGGGGGTTGGACAATTCGGGACACCAGGCGACCCACCCAGTTGGTTGGCATCCGGAGGGAATCTAAAGGGCGCTACCGGCACGGCCACGGCGGTCAGGGTAGGGTTGGTCAAGGGGTTTGTCAGGGAGTAGAGGACCATGAAGTTATTGAAGGGAGGGGCAAAGATGCTGGTAGTCATAAGGTACTCGATGCCTGGCGTCCCGAAGGTGACCGCCGGCCTTACGGTAAAAGCCTCGACGTTTTCGGCTCCGGGCGGGCTGGGAGGAAACCTCAGGTCCCACAGGTCCGTCCAGGTGATGGCGGGACAGGAGGCATTGTAGAGGGTGGACTTGGGCAAGATGCGGAGCTTGGCATAATCGAATCCACCAGTGGAGAAGTTGAACTGGTTCGGGACGATGTAGACCGCCTGGCTATCGAACCCCAACCCCTGGTAGTCAGAGGCGTTCCCGGAGGCGGTGGAGCCGTTGAGGTCTCCACGAAGGGCCCAGTTGCACCAGACTCCGTTGGGGTTGGCGTCATCGGAGGCAGAGACCAGGATCCAGGACTGGGTAGCGAAGTCGCCAGCCAACCAGACCATGACCCACCGATTAGCGAAGTGGTCATAGATGACCTTCGGATCGAAGGCAACCCCAGCCGGTGGTGCCCCCAGTCCAGGAAGCACGTTCTTGAACCAGGTGGTGGCATTGATCCGTTTCTGTAGAGTGCCCGATTTGGTGAAGATGCCAAAATCGGTATTCACCAGGCCCATCACATGGTTGGGCCCCACGGCCGTGATGGGGTCCGGGGGGAAGAAGCGTGTCTGCGTCAGGCCCTGAAAGCTGGTCACCAGGCTCAGCGGGGCTGAGGGCTGAGGGCTTTCTGAGCTGGGGGCGCTGGGGTCGTCCACCTCGTTGGACCCCATAGGCGCAGAAGGCAGAGGTCCTTCGCCGGTGGGAAGCTCGACAAGCTCTATCCTGCCGATGGGCACTGCTATACCGCCGCCGTTTTCCTCTTGAGCAGCGGGCTCAGAGGCAGGCTCGGCTGGGGGGGCAGTGGCGGTGTCTCCGGTGGCTCCTGGCCCGGAAGTCCCCTGGGCCGGGCCCTGAAACAGGGGCTGGGCTTGTGGCTGGGACGCAGGCCCTGCCCCGGGCCCGGTAGAAGGGGCCGCCATGACCAGCGTGGCCCAGGCAGCAACCGCAAGCAGTATGGAAAAGGCCGCAACAAAAAGCCCTATATGTTTCCTTACCAAATCATGCCTCCATATAGCCCAATCTCACAAGGTCACAAGATTATAACCTGGATGGCCAGCCTAGCACAAGCCGCTTGGAACGGTAGCATTGACAGGCCAAAGCCCTGAAAACATAATGAAAGAGACTTGGTCATACGTGTAGCTCAAATGACTGTTTAGCTATTGCAAGGAGACGTCGCCAATGAATCCTGTGCCGAGGGTAGCCGAAGGGGCTGAAGAGCTGGGCCTCTTTACCGACCTTTACGAGCTCACCATGGCCCAGGCTTACTTCCAGCACGGGATGTTCTCTCCGGCCACTTTCAGTCTCTTTATTCGCAAGTACCCGCCCGATCGCTCCTACTTCGTGGCTGCTGGCCTAGAGGATGTGCTCACCTACCTGGAAGGCTGGCGCATTTCTAAGCCGTCCGTAGACTACCTCGACTCCACGGGAATATTCTCTCCTGACTTCCTGGACTACCTATCGGGCCTCAGATTCACCGGCGATGTATGGGCAATCCCTGAAGGTAGGCTCTTCTTCACCGACGAGCCGGTCCTGGAGGTCACCGGCCCCATCATAGAGGCCCAAATGGTGGAGACCTACATCATCAACCAGATAAACCTCCAGAGCCTGGTTGCCACCAAGGCTGCCCGATGTCTCTGGGCGGCCAGGGGCAAATCCCTGGTGGACTTCTCCCTTCGCCGCACCCATGGCACGGACGCTGGGATGAAGGTGGCGCGGGCCAGCTACATCGCTGGCTTTCAAGCTACCAGCAACGTTCTGGCCGGCAAGGTGTACGGAATACCCTTAAGCGGCACTATGGCCCACTCCTTTGTGTCCAGCCACGAGCGTGAGCTTGACGCCTTCAGGCACTACGTGGGAAGCTTCCCGGGTAGGTCTATCCTCCTCATAGACACTTACGATACCATCTCCGGGGCCAGAAAGGCAGTGGTGGTGGCCAAGGAGATGGAGGCCCTGGGACAGCGTTTGCAGGGTGTACGGCTGGACAGCGGAGACCTTGCCAGCTTGAGTAGAGAGGTGCGGTCAATCCTGGACCAGGCGGGTTTACACTACGTGAGCATCGTTGCCAGCGGTGGCCTGGACGAGTTTGAGGTGGACGACCTGACGAGCTGTGGTGCGCCCATAAACGGCTTCGGCGTGGGCACCAAAATGGGCGTGTCCGCCGACGCCCCCTGGTCGGATATGGCATATAAGATGGTCAAGTACAGCGGGAGGCCTGTCCTGAAGCTCAGCACCGGAAAAATTTCACTGCCCGATGAGAAGCAGGTGCTTCGCTTTTTCGCCTCCGGTGGCAGCGACAAGCTCTCCCATGACATTATAGCCCTGAGGGATGAGCGCTTCAGCCTCCCTTCGGCCCTTTCCGCCCCCTCCCGCCAGCGTTCCCATGCCAATGGCGAGCCCCTTCTACAGAAGGTGATGGAAGGGGGCCGGATTATACATCCCTTGCCATCCCTGGAGGAGATAAGGGGCCATTTCAAAAAGGACTTCGACTGCCTGGAGGATAAGTTCAAGGCCCTGCGGGATGCTCCCCGCTACGAGGTCGCTCTAAGCCCTCGCCTGAAGGAGCTTTACCACAAGCTAGCCACAGAGGCCAGCTATCAGTAGTCAGCGGTCAGCCGTCATGATGCTGATAGCTTCCCCGAGCCTCTGTAGTGAATAAATCCGTATGGGAAGGTGGCCATGAAGATAGCTGTTTGCATAAAACAGGTCCCCGTAGTCTCACGCATCAGGTTCAACTACGAGACTAAGACCATCGTGCGAGAGGGCGTGCCCCTGGAGGTTAACTCCTTTGACCTGCTGGCGGTGGACCGTGCCGCGGAGCTTGGAAAGGAGACCGGGGCTGAGGTGGTGGTCTTCACTATGGGGCCGCCCCAAGCGCGGGAAGCCCTGGTCCAGTGCCTGGCGATGGGAGCCCACCGGGCCATCCACCTCACCGATAGGGCTATGGCTGGCTCCGATACCCTGGCGACTGCCCGATGTCTGTCTATGGCACTGAAGCGGGAGAAGTTCGACCTTATCTTCTGCGGCAGGAACAGCACCGATGCCGAGACCGGCCAGGTAGGGCCTGAGATCGCCGAGCTGCTTAGCCTTCCGTATGTGGGCAACGTCCAGAAGCTGGAGTATCAATCGGGGGGAGATGATGGGGGGCAAGGGAGGACCGCCCTTGCCCTTAGCCCAGCCCATTTCCTTTTGGTGGAGCGGGCGACCGACGAAGGCTATGAGCTAATCCAGTGTCCCCTGCCTGCCCTGGTAAGCGTGACCGAGGGCATAGTGGAAGAGAGGTTCCCCTCAAGGCAGGCGATGGAGGCGGCCAGACAGAACCCTGCCATCGAAGAGGTCAGCGCAGCCCAGCTTTCGTCGGATAGCTCTCTCTTCGGCGCCGCGGGCTCCCCTACCCGGGTGGCGGAGATTCGCCTGATAGAGCCAAAGCGCCTGGGGGTGGTCATCGAGGAGCCCGACCCACAGGTGGCGGCGCAGAAGCTGGTAGAGGGCCTGAGGCAGAAGACAGCATCAGATAAAGGAAACGCATCCCCCGCCGGGGACCGCCGGCGGGGGCCAGGATACCGAGGACAGAGGGAGAGGGCCATCTGGGTGGTGGCGGAAAGAGTTCAGTCAGGCCCTTCGACTGCGTTCAGGACAAGCCTGCGCAGGACGACCTTTGAGCTTCTTGGCAAGGCTAGAGAGTTGGTAGAGCGTACACATAGCGAGGTAGCCACAGTGCTTATAGGCCACGATTTCGACGAAGATGTCATGACCCTGGCGGCCTACGGCGCTGACAGAGTACTCATCGTGGACGACTCCTCCCTGAACCATCCCACGGGGCTTGCTTGCACCGCGGCCCTGGCCCAGGCCGTAAGCACCTACAGCCCCTACGCCGTCCTCTTTCCTTCCACCGCTAATGGCCGCGACCTGGCCTCCCGTGTAGCGGCAAGATTGGGACTAGGCCTCACTGGCGACTGCATAGACCTGGAGATGAACGAAGGGGGGGAGCTGGTCCAGCTTAAACCGGCCCTGGGCGGTAATGTGGTGGCACCAATTCTGTCCAAGACCCGCCCTTACATGGCTACCCTTCGTCCAGGCCTCCTCACCCCCCTGGAGCCCGACTGGGGCCTGGAGGCGGAAGTAGACACCTTAGCCATACCGGACATCGCAGGCCCAGACATGAAGGTGATGGATGTCCACGTTCAGGAGGATGCCAGGGGCCTGGAGCTAGAGTCTGCCCGGATCGTGATGGGGGTAGGGATGGGTATAGGTGGCACCGAGTACCTGCCCACTATCTATAGACTGGCCCAGTCCATGGGAGCGACGGTGGCCGCCACCCGCAACGTCACCGACGCCGGATGGCTCCCCAAGCAGATACAGGTGGGACTGACGGGCCGGGCCATTGCCCCGGAGCTTTACATAGCTGTGGGCATAAGGGGCGACTTCAACCACATGGTAGGTGTCCAGAAGGCCAGGACCATTCTGGCCATCAACAACAACCCTAACCCGCGCCGCACCCCTATCCTCCAGGCCGCCGACTTCACCATCGTGGGCAACTGGCAGACCTACCTGCCCCCGCTGGTGGAGGCCCTGAGACCACTAGTAGAGAAAAGTTAGCTTGTGGGAGGCGATTATGACGCCTGAAGAAAAAGAAGAAGTGGCAAAACTAGACACTGAATTTCCTGACCCAGCTTGTGTGTTTGCCCCACAACGGCATGGAGTCTCCCCTACAAAAATCGGGTGTATCACCTCTTAGCCGGAGCCTGGCTGGCTGTTACGCTAATCGTAGCAAGTTGCTGGCCCTCCCTCTGGAAGGGCCAGCCCAGACAACCGGGAGAAAGATATGCGCGTCATCGGTCGTAGCCACAACCCACGGACCCTTCCTCTTCAAAATGGTCAGGCACACACCTCCGCTATTAACGAGACGGGCCGAGGCAAGGGAAGTACGCAGGTTATAAGCCATAGCGGCGTTCGGCAAGGCTCTCTTCCCCAACATGAGCGGACGCGCGCCTCCGAGACCAGGGAGACAAGCCAGGAGATGACAAGATACCGTCTAACGCTGCTCTTTGCCATCACCACAGTGGTGGGCATAGCTGCTACAGCCGTCATAGTAAACTTCGTCATTGGAGGTCATGCAAAGGAGTACCTGACAAGGATCGCCCAGGAGAATGCGGCATGGACCACAGTGGCAGCCATGGCAGGGCTTTTCTTCGTCCTCCTTGGGTTCACTGTGGTAGCCGACGCGACTATATACCGGTCCAGGAGACGGGGGCTATCTCTGGTCCAGGCCCAGTTGGCCGAGCGCGAGCGGATTGCGAAGGAGTTGCAAGAAACCCGTGACATCGCGCTGCGGGCTTCCAAGGCCAAGTCGGAGTTTCTTGCCAGCATGAGCCACGAAATCCGTACGCCCATGAATGCTATCATAGGGATGTCCGACCTGCTCTCGGAGACTTCGCTGAATCCTGAGCAGCAGGAATATGTCCGGACTTCGAGGTCAGCGGGGGACACCCTCCTTGCTTTAATTAACGACATTCTCGATCTTTCCAAAGTGGAGGCCGGCCAGCTTAGTCTTGAGAAGATTGACTTTGACCTCGGTGAGCTCGTCGAGAGCACGGCTGCGTTCTGGGCCCCCCGCGCCCATGAGAAGGGCCTTGAGCTGAACTGCCATGTCAGCCCCGATATATCACCTGGCCTGATGGGTGATCCTGGGCGCTTGCGCCAGGTTGTAACCAACTTGCTAAGCAACGCCATCAAGTTTACTCACAAGGGTGAGGTAGCGCTGCATGTTCAGAGTGATCCCGAAGGCAAAGGGCCCGGGGCTCTCCTGTTCCGGGTTTCTGACACCGGTATCGGCATCCCTGCGGATAAGCTGGGCGTTATCTTTGATGGCTTCACACAGGCTGATTCTTCTATCACCCGCGAGTACGGCGGCACTGGCCTGGGGCTGACCATCTGCCGACGCTTAGTCTCTATGATGGGTGGTCGTATCTGGGTTGAGAGTGAGCTAGGAAAAGGGAGCACCTTTTACTTTACTGTCCAGCTTGATGTGCAGACTGAGTCTGCCAGCAAGTCCGTACCCCTGCCTTGGGAATGTCTGAAGGGCCTGAAAATCCTGATTGTGGATGACAATGCCACAAATCGCATGATTCTGACAGAGATGGTCGCTACATGGGGCGCTCTGGGGACGGAGGCGGAGAGCGGCTATCATGCCCTTGCTGAGCTTGACCGAGCTATGAGAAAAGGGCATCCCTATCAGTTGGTGCTACTCGACCGCCACATGCCAGGCATGGATGGATTTGACGTAGCGGAGCGTATCAAGAGTGAGCTAGGCATCATTAACATAACCATGATGATGCTCACCTCGGATAATGGGGCCAATGATGTCGCACGCTGCCGTGAGCTGGGCATTTCACGGCAGCTGGTAAAACCGGTGAAGCGGGCAGAGTTGCTCCAGGCCATTATCACCTCCATGGGCCTCATGAAACCTGCTGCCGAGGAGCCTGCCGTGAAGGACGCCGATGTCCCCGGAGACCAGCGCGCTCTGCATATCCTCATGGTGGAAGACTCCAAAGACAACCGTCTGCTTGTACAGTCCTACCTGAAAAAGACCCCCTATCGGTTGGATATAGCGGAAAATGGTAAGAGCGCCGTTGAAAAGTTTAAGTCCGGAGCCTATGACCTGGTGCTCATGGATATTCAGATGCCGGTGATGGACGGCTACACAGCCACTAAAACTATCAGAAAGTGGGAAAGCGAGAGAAGGTTAAAGCCCACTCCTATCATTGCTCTGACTGCCCACGCCTTCAAGGAGGATGCACAAAAGAGTCTTGATGCAGGGTGTAACACCCATATCACCAAGCCCATAAAAAAAGCGTCGCTTATAGAAGCCATATATGAATACACGCGAGGTGTGACAACGTGATGATGCACAAGAGTGATGTCAGACAGAGCGAGAAGACTATCGTTCATGTGGATGCCGAGATCAAAGAGATCGTACCCATATTCCTTGAAAACAGGCATAAGGACATCCAGTCCATGGTGAAAGCCCTGGAGCAGCATGATTATGAGGCTGTCCGGATTCTGGGCCACAGCATGAAGGGTTCTGGCGGGGGCTATGGGTTCGATGCCATCAGCGATATAGGACGCTGGCTTGAGCAGGCCGCAAAAGATAAGGACTCCTACAGGATACGAGAGTTGGTGAGCACTCTTTCGGAATACCTTGAGTGCGTCGAGATAATCTATGAATAGCTCCACAGTCCAGTGGACTTTGAGCACCGACTATGCTCAGAGCATTCCACCTTGCTGAGGATGGCGGCCTGTATCGACCACGAGAGGAATCCCGTATCTGAAGCTCTCCGCAAGGACAGAACAGAGGGAATGATACTCTATGAACATACTTATTGTTGATGACTCGCCGGACACCCGACTCCTCTTTCAAACAGAGCTGGGAAAGCACGGATATGCTTACCGTATGGCTTCCAACGGTAACGAAGCCCTGGAGGTCCTGGCTGGTGAGCCAGTTGACCTGGCGTTGGTAGATATTATGATGCCAGGGATGACCGGGCTGAGTCTTTTCCAGCATATAAAGGAGCGTCATCCGGATGTAGCCGTTGTTTTCATCACCGCCGTGGATGACTTGAACATAGCGGTGGCGCGCCTTAAAGATGGTGCTTACGATTACGTAGTCAAGCCAGTGGCGCGGAAGCGTCTACGGCAAGTGGTAGAGGAAGCATTGGACAGGCGTAAGGCCATCCTGGGGGAAAACCAGCACCGTAAACTGCTGGCAGAGCGTACTGCTCACCAGGCTAAAGAGCTGGAGGCAAGGTCGCGGGAGGTTGTCTCTTTGAACCGCATGTTCCAGGCCGATCTCACCGAGAAGCTCACCAGATCAGAAGCGGAGTACCTGAAGGTGCAGACTTCAAGGGAAAAGCAGCTTCAATGGAGGGTAATATCTCTTCAGGAGTCGGCGAGAAAGAGTATCTCGGAGTATCTACAGAGTCACGTGCTATCGAAATTGCTGGCCCTGGAAGGCAGGCTGGAGGAGTACCAGGAGCTTGTCTCATCGAACCCTGAAAAGGCGAGCACCTTGCTTGGAGAAATCAAGGCCGGCCTCCATATGCTACAAGAGCACGACATAGGGCGAGCAGCCCGTGAACTCTATCCTTCCATCGTGGAGGTGGGACTGGTCCCCGCCCTGAAGTCTATCCAGGGCCGATTTCATGAGTCTCTCCTTGTAGAGCTGGACATAAGTGCCGAGGTGGAGGGCAGAGAGAGGCATGACATGAGATTATTTCCAGAGGAGTTCAAGATGGGAGTCTACCGGATCGTCGAAGAAGCTCTGGAAAATGTGGTCAAGCACGCCCGCGTAGAAACAGCGAGGGTGGCATTATATAACCAGGGTGATGGATATATTTCCTTGGACATCACTGACGAGGGTCGTGGGTTCGAGGCCGGCAAGGTCGCTTCTGTTTCTGGGCTCTTGTCCATGAAGGAATATGCCGGAGCGCTGGGGGGAAGCTGTCAGATAGCAAGTGCGCCCGGACGAGGTACCAGGGTCCATGTCACTCTACCGGCTCCAGGAAATACAGAGGCGTACCGTACGCCGGGCCTTGAGGACGGCTTACGAGCATAACCTTGTGGTGACCCTTTCAATGGATACCTTTCACTTGAGCTGGCAAAGCCGCCGCAGCTAGCCTGGGGAACCTCTCCAGGGGAAGTACCACACCAGTTTTCTCGTAGTAGTCAATGATTTCTCGGATGTCTGGCGGCACAGGTCTGGTTGTCCTGGTGGACACATCGTAGCCTACGTAGATGGCCTGGCCCGTAGTAAGCAACCTATCCGCCTCCTGATCGTATATCTCCATATCCATAGCTATACTGGTGTTGCCTATGTGGGAAACTCTCACATATACATCCAGCATATCCTCCACCCGGGCCGGGGACTTGAACTCCAGTGTAACCTTGACCACTGCTGTGTCAAAATAGCCGCTCTCAGCTATCTTGTAGATGCTGAAACCCAGGTTCCGATAGTACTCCGCCTGGCCCACCTCCAGGTAGTCCATGTAAGAGCCATTGTACACAATCCCCTGGGCATCGCACTCCATCCACCGAACACGTAGAGAGGTGTGGAATTTGAAGTCCTCTATCGCCATAGTCGCCTCCTGGGCTCAGCCTTTGCCTTATATTAGCTCATCATGGTAATGTGTGAAATGGGATGAGGAAGGTCGGGCAGCCCGGAGTCTGGATGAGGTATAGAAAAAAGTGACCTTTGGCACCCCTTTTATAGTCCATTCCGCCCTGTAAGAGCTGGACGATTCATAGTAAAGTCAAAGTGTGGAGAGAACCCAGAGGCCAGAGGAAGGGAGGTGGAGGGGGTCAACAGGACAGGGATAAATCTCTCCCACGAACATGATGGCAGAGCAGAAAGGAGGTCGGCATGGTTCATAGGTCCTCTCCTGAGCGAACTCAAAGGCTTGCTCTGAGCGGAGTCAGAGCGTTCGTCTGGAACCATGCATGGCACTTCCCCAGTAGGGCCCCCCGCTGGCCCCAGAGTGAGAAGCCGACGGGTGTACCCAGTCCCGGGGCCAGTGGGGGTAAAGGAAAGCTGGAGGCCCCGTGTAGTTGTTAGAATTTAAGCCAGAGGCCGCAGCTCTGCACCTCACCCGGCTATCTGAGGCTGGGGTCATCTGGAGGGACCAGAAAAGCTAAGCGGCTGGCTTCATCCGGTCGTAGAGACCGGGAAAGTGCGGGGCCGATGGCAAGGTGTCAGACATCAGCAGACCAGGCCAAATGCTCAGGTCGAAAAGGGCCTGGTCTGGTCTTTTGTCACCCACTGTTCAGGAGGGTTTCATGCTACAGCACAGGCTCTCTCTGCTGCTGTCACGGGAAGAGATAGCCCAGGGCGTGAAACGGCTGGCCTCGGAGATAAGGCGCGATTATTCTGACAAGGACCTGCTCATGATAGGTGTCCTTAAGGGGTCCTTTATCTTCCTGGCCGACCTGGTACGAGAGATAAACATCCCCCTCGCCGTGGACTTCATCCAGGCCCAGAGCTACCAGTCCACCGCCTCTACGGGAAGAGTAAATGTATCCTCAACATCGCATATCCCTGTACAGGGGAGGCATATCCTCTTGGTGGAGGATATTGTGGACACGGGCGTCACTATGGCTTACCTCATAGAGCAGATACAGAAGGAAGGTCCGGCGTCCTTGAAGCTCTGCGCTCTCCTGGACAAGCCCTCCCGCCGACGCGTGCCCGTTCACATAGACTACCTGGGATTCACGGTCCCCGACCGCTTTGTGGTGGGCTATGGCCTTGACCTGGACGACCAGTACCGTTACCTCCCGGACATTTGCATTCTGGAGGAGGTGTAGTGTGGGACGCCAGGGCTGGAGGGCCTCCTGGGATATGATAGATTTTCAGCCCAGTGGATGTGATATACTGTCCCCAGCCCATGTGTGACCTGCACCTGGGGAATGGCGTCACCCAACAACCGTTGCACCCGGCCTAAGGGTCGGGTGAGGATTGAAACTCGAAGGAGGTATACCTATGGCAGGAGAGTACACGCTAGTCAGCGATGTAGAGCCCCAGCTGAGGTTAACCCTGGACACCCGCGATATGGGTGTGCTTATGGCCTCCGCTCAGAAGGACGAGCCCGTTAACTGGTCTGCGGTCAAGGAAGTTTACGAAAAAGGCCGCAACTCAAAACGGGGCGATGGAAGCTTCAGGACCCTCGCCGGGGTAGCCATAAATCCTGCTGTCCTGGCCCAGTTTCCCAATGGCGCACAGGTCTTTGGCACTCCCTCTTTCCTGGACGCGAACGTGCGGCCGGCTTTAGAAGGGACAGGACGCAGCCGTGGCCTCTCGGACCGAGCGCGACGTCAGATCGTTGAGAAGGGTGTCCTGGCTATTCTCTACGGCGAGACCCTCGAGGAGCTGGAAGCTGCTCGTTCCAAGGTCCAGCAAGGGAACGTAGATAACGCAAGGGGTGCCCCGCACAACGTGGACGAGGCGTGGGCTTACTACGCGGGTGCCCAGGAAAGCGACGGCAGCCGGCCTCACGCATTGTCCATCACCGCTCAAAGGCGGGAGCGCGGCTTCAAGCTAGAGGGGAAGCTAGATAGTCCCCTCCAGCGCGCCTTAGCGTCGGCCCTGGGGGCTGCCCAGAGAAGCGATTTAAATGCCCTGGATACTGCTATTGGTCAGGTCCGTGGATACCTGAACTCCATATTCTACCTGGCTAGCCTCGGGTACGCATCCAGGCTTTCGGGCGACACCGATGTCAGCGTCCGTGAGGTGCATCTATCTGAGGGATGGGGATTCTTCCAGACCATACGTCCCACTGTTGCTACCGCTTCCTCCGATGCAGCCGCCAGCGTTGAGGCGCTATACACGAGGCCAGCATCGCGGCCTGTCACTGATGGGGATGTTCACCGAGTCTATGGAGCACTCAATGGCGCAAATGTGGTCCGAGCCCTGGCGATTCCGAGCAGCCTCGTGGTCAAGGCCCCTCCACCGTAAAGCCCTTGAACGTACCCTTGCCAGCAGTGGGCCTGGAGAATACAATCCAGGGGTAGGGCCTGAACATTGGATGCAGCATAAGGAGGAGTCATGCCCATAATTGACCACAGGACCACACCCCCCTTTGAGCCAGCAGATGGGAGAGAGGCGCGCCGGTTTGTGACCAAGGCGAGGGGCGCTGCCAACCTTACCATAGGTGAGCTGGTGATGCACCACGGCTCGGCGCTCAGGCTGCACACCCATCCCACCGATGAGGCCATTATATTGATAGAGGGCAGCGTACAGATGATCGTGGGCAACGAGTCCCGCACCGTTACCCCCGGACATACCCTGCTGGCCCCGCCGGGAACGCCCCACAGGCTGGTGAACAACTCTGGCCAGGACGCTCGGATGTACACCATCTTCCCCACGGACAACCCCACCACTACTTTTGTGGACTAGAAACGAAGAAGTAGGGGCGTACGGCCGTGCGCTCCTACTGATCATCTCAGTGGCCCCGTATCTCTGAGGCGAGTGGTCTGCTAACTCGCAGTATCCATCTCATCCAGAATTTTGGGGCCTGCCTCTAATGTCCGGTGCACCGGGCAGCGTTTGGCTATGGCCAGCAGCCGTTGTCGCTGCTCCTCGCTGAGGTCGCCTCTCACGATGATGTGGCGGCGGATTACGTCAAGCATGGTATCGTCCTTCTCCTCGCACTCCTCGCAGTCCCGGGCGTGCACCCGCTCGTGGCTAAGCTCTACCGTTACCCCCTCCAGGGGCCAGCCCTTCCTCCGCGCGTAGAGGATGAGGGTCATGGCCGTTCAGGTGCCCAGGGCAGAGAGGAGAAGCTCATAGGGGTTGGGGCCCAGCTCGTCGCCCCCGTAGTGGGAGTCGTCCACCACGAAGGCGTGGCGGGCCGTGGTGACTATCTGCTGTAGGTTGTGGAGGCTTTCTACTTTTATCGTGTCCATTGATACCTCCTTTTCGAGGCTCATGGCTTTTTGCCGAAGTAACGGGCTACCTCTACCAGGTCAAAGATGTCCACGATGCCATCTCCGTTCGCATCTGCCCTGGAGTCCGCCGACGCTGGGGCGTGGAAGGCCGCCACCACAATTCTGTGGTCGGCTGCATTTACTTTCTGGTCACCGTCCAGGTCGCCGCGTATATGGTGGGGTAGCCCGTGCCAGAAGCCCGCCTCAAGGCTGAAGCCCTGGCTGGAAGAAGTCCCTACAGGTTGACCCTGGGCAAAGCTGGCCCTTAGCTGGTGAGAACCTGAGACCATATCGCCCCCACCGCCTGAGAGGGCGGCCCAGGGCGGCGCATCACCGGAGGAGGCGTAGATGGTCAGGGCGGCTATGAGGGGCGCCAGCAGGACGCCCGCGGCCAGCCATCTGTGTTTGCCTTTCAGCTTCAAGTTGGCGCTCCTACTCTACAGTGCACGTGGCGTAATTGCAGTGGGCCACCTTCAGGTCAAGGTTGGTGCTGGTGCCGTCCCGGTAGCTTATGATGGGCAGACCGTCGGTCCCTATGGCTATGGAGGTGAACGCGCCAACATCGCCCGTGCTGTCCACCGTCCTGAGGGCGGCGCCGGTGCAGGCGGCGTCGTTGCAGCGGGCCACCTTCAGGTCACCGTTGGTGCCGTCCCAGTAGCTGATGACCGGCAGCCCGTCCTGCCCGATGGCGATGGAGGTGAACTGACCCACAGAACCCGTGCTGTCCACCGTCCTGAGGGCGGCGCCGGTGCAGGCGGCGTTGTTGCAGCGGGCCACCTTCAGGTCACTGTTGGTGTTATCGAGGTAGCTTATGATGGGCAGGCCGTCCGCCCCGATGGCGATGGAGGTGAACTCG
>CAYWGG010000050.1:13845-14088 GCA_964457285.1 uncultured Dehalococcoidia bacterium | reverse complement strand
CCACCCTCACCCCTACTCCCACACCAACCCCCACTTCCATTCCTGCACCCGATGTACGTATAGATTGCATCTTTTTCGATGGTGATGTTCCCCAAACTGAGGCCGATGAGTATGTTCAGATCACCAACTATGGTCAGGAGCCCCAGGACCTCCTTAACTGGGTGCTCTACGACAAAGACGACGGCAGGCCGAAGTTCAAATTCCTCAGCTATGTTCTAGGTACCATGAAAACTATCAGGGTCT
>CAYWGG010000050.1:0-13835 GCA_964457285.1 uncultured Dehalococcoidia bacterium | reverse complement strand
GGTCTATACTGATGGGGAGAAGTTGACAGGGGATAAGTTAGAGGAGTACAAAAAATGGGGTCGCCTTAGCTTCGGGAGCGGAACCGCGATCTGGAGTAACAGTGCGGCCGACACTGCTGAGCTTCTGGATACTACAGGAAGGGCCGTATCTGAGAAGACCTATGATGTCAATGATATGGAGCGCCCTCGAGGGTGCTCAAAATTCACCAAGCCATCAGGATAGGGGGCTGACCCAGCGGTACCAACGGGCCTGTTCGCTACCACGCAAAGCGCCATCCCGGAAGGTCAACCTTCCACTCCCCATCTTCTAGAAGCATGGGGATGACAAGGCCTGACATCAGGGCGCTCTTGGGCATAACCTGCTGGTCCTCGGTGACGCCAAAAGGCAGGAAAGCGAAGGCGTGGGAATCGTCAATGTAGCTGGTCGGCGCAACCCCCAGGTCGGTCAGGTCTTCCAGGGGCCACATTTTGAGTATCACCCGTCTGAGGTCTTCCGTCATGGGCTGGAACATAGAGTGCTGGGGATCGTGGGCGGCCCGATAGACAATCTGGAGATCAATACTCTTCTGCGTGGCCCAGACGCCCTGGCGAACTCCCTGGGATTCTCTGGATAGCATGTCCCAGGCGGCAGCCATGTTGTTGTCCCTGACGGCTTCGGCAAACTGGCCCGCCCGGATGCCACACTCGTCCGGCGATGAACTCCGCTTCTTACCAGGTATCCGCATCCTGCCTCTCCCCTTCTTTGATAGCGGTCTACAAGACCCTCGTCATTGTATCACCATCTCCGTATCGAGTCACCACGCTGTTAAACAGGGCCCCTTCGGCTTCGCTCAGGGCAGACCCTTCCGACGGAAGGGCAGGCCTATGGGACTATACCAGGGGACCAGTCAGGAGAGGCGTCCAGGGCAGGGTTGTTGGTCAGGTTCACCGGGTTAGAGCCGTCGGCGTTCATCACCCATACCTCAAAGTTGCCGGTCCTGTTGGAGTCGAAGGCGATCTTGCTGCCGTCACGGGACCAGGCAGAGTCGTATTCGACAGCAGGGCTGATGGTGAGGCGGGTCTGGTTGGAGCCGTCGGCATTCATCACGTATATCTCGGGGTTGCCATCTCTATTGGAGAAAAAGGTTAGCTTGCTGGCGTCGGGGGACCAGGCGGGCAGGTCATCCCAGGCGGGATGGTTTGTGAGGTTGGTCGGATTGGAGCCATCTGCGCCCATCACCCATATCTCGCGGTTACCGCCTCTGTCCGAAGGGAAGGCAATCTTGTTACCGTCGGGGGACCAGGCAGGCTCCTCGTCTGTGGCTGGGTTATTGGTGAGGCGGGCCGGGTTGGAGCCATCGGCGTCCATCACGTACACTTCCCAGTTCCCATCCCTATTGGAGTTGAAAGCGATCTTGCGTCCATCGGGAGACCAGGTGGGAGAGTGCTCGATAGAGGAACGGGTGGTGAGGCGGACCAGGTTGTCGCCGTTGCCGTCGCCATCGGTGTCAACGGGGTCCATGAGGTATATATCGCTGTTGCCGCCCCTCTCGGACCGGAAGGCGAGCTTGCGGCCATCGGGAGACCAGACAGGGGAGTCGTCGAGAGCAGGGTTGTTGGTCAGGCGGATCTGGTTGGAGCCGTCGGCGTCCATCACATATATCTCCTCGTTACCATCTCTGGCAGAGGGGAAGACGATGCGGGCTCTGGTCTTGACCTTGCCCGTACTGCCTACGTCATAGATGGCCTTGACTTCGGCATCGCTGAGAGCACGGTTGAACACCTCTACTTCGTCTATTACACCATTGAATGGTGAGCCAAAACCTGATAGGGCTGGATCGTACCGGCCTGCTCCGATTGTCAGAGGCAGCCCAGTCGTATCCTCAGCACTCCCAGTGAAAGTACCGCTTGCCACCACAACTCCATCCATGAACAGCTTGTGAGTGTTTCCGCTGCGTACATAGGCATAGTGATGGAAACTAGAGTCGGTCACAGTCGGGCCTATCATAGAGACCCTCTCGCCATCTGCCCGACTAAATCCAACCCACAGTGTATCCTCAATAGTGAAGTACATCGTATACGCTATGCGCTCGTCAGCCGTGTTAGGAAAACCATAACGGCCCTTGGTAATCATGGCATCGTCATCAACATCTCCAGATACAGTCCGCATGGCCCAGAGGTCAACGGTGACATCACCCGTGATATTCAGGTTCGCGCTATCGGCCACCAGCACGAAGTCACCCGTCCCATCCAGGCTAAAACCTTTTCCCACCATGCCCGGAGCAAAGGTGGCATCGCCCGTCAGGGCGCCGGGGTTGCCATCCACGATGTCGTTGGCGTTGCCATCGCCGGGCCACCAGCTCACCATGCCAGCGGGTGGCTGGAGGGCAGATGGCTCTACGTCCGTGGCCCTGAAGATGATGGTGGTCTGCTTGATGCCCGTGCTAGGGGCCAGGAACTTGAGCCCCAGGTAGCCCACCATCATATCGCCCGACCTATCAAGCCTGAAGGCGTTGGCGGGAGGGGGCTTGAGGTCTCCTGTGGTGCGGCCGAACAGGGGGACTATATCGTTCCTGAAGTCGCCCGTCACCACCACTATGACAGGGCCATTGGAAACGTTCGTCACGTATATTGGCCCCCTCACGGGCACGGGGCCTCGCCCAAAGAAGTCTAATACGGCCGTCCCGAAGTCCAGGGAGTCGCCGCTCACAATAGATATACGGTCATCGCCAGATAGTATCTGGATGGGGTCGCCACCGGTGATCAGGTTCACGCTGCCTGTGATGTTGACATCGAATACCAGGTGTGTGGCATAGATGACGCTGCCAGCCAACAGCACGAGTGCCACTGACAGAATTATGGCGGCTTTGATAGCAAGGAGCTGTTTTATGGGCCTACCCCCCTCCTGCCCTTCGGCTTTGCTCAGGACAGGCCCCTCCGCTGGAAGTGCGGGCTCTGATTCGACCGAATGGTCTGGGGAATAGCCCTTTGAGGTAGCTGGCGTGGTGTGTCAAGGGGTGTGGCCGAGACATCATAGTGGAAATCCCTCCAACCCCCCTTTGCTAAAGGGGACTGGGGGGGACTTTGACCTGTTCTTCGAGCGTCATGGTCTATTGTTTGGGCAATTGGCTGGCTTTGTCAAGCCGAAGGAATAGGGATGGGCCGCTCACAAGTTCTCGCGGGCGTTATACCGATTCCGGGTTTGGTATGCCCTGAAGGCGGCGGAGTCTGAAAAGCTCCAGATCATGGCGGTTGCTGGCCTTGTGCGCCAGGTCGGCCATCACCTCTCCCACTACGCTGCAAAACTTGAACCCGTGGCCGGAGAAACCAGCCGCTATGCACACCTGGGGGAAGTCGGGATGTAAGTCCAGAATGAAGTGCTCATCGGGACTGTTGGTGAAGATACAGGTCTTCATGGACACGGTGGGCCCTGCCGCATTGGGGAAGTAGCGGCTGGTGAAGGCCCTCAGTACATCCTCATCCTCCTGATGGACATCCCGGTCCATGGTGTCCGGGTCTACCTTCTGGGACAGGTGATGGTAGCGGCCCACTTTGAAGCCCGGTACGCTGTAGACAGGGAAACCGTAGAAATGGCCCTCGTCTACCAGCATGTTGAATACGGGGAAGACGCTGGGCTTGAATAGCTCGCTACGGAGGGGCTGGAACCACGTCAGTACTTGCCTCTCAGGCACGAGGGATCGGGACAGCTCAGGGACCAGCCTGGCTGTCCACGCCCCAGCACAAAGGACCAGTTTGCTCGCGGTGTATGTGCCCCTGTCCGTGTGCACCTTCACCCCACTCCCTTCGGGCTCCCAGGCCAGCGCCTTTTCCCGGCCATGCACCTCAGCCCCTAGCTCCAGGGCGGCGTCCACGTGGGCAACGATGCACCGCTCCGGCAGCAAGAAACCCCCATCCGGTTGATAGACAGCCAAAAGGTCTTCCGGCATGTGGTAGCCAGGGAAGCGCGCGTTTACCTGCGGGCCCGTGAGGACTTCGTGTGCCAGGTGATGGACCTCACAGGAGGTCCTGGAGCCTTCAATGACCCGGCTACCTTCAGGCCCCGCATCAACAGAGCCGGTGATAACCAGGAGCCGCTCTCCGAAGCCGTTCTCCAACTGACGCCACAGCTCGTAGGCCCTCCTCAGCAGAGGTACATACGAAGGATGCTCGAAGTAAGCCAGCCGGATAATCCGAGTGACGCCGTGGGATGACCCCATGTCGTTGGGGATGTCGTAACGCTCAATTCCCAGCGCCCTCAGCCCCCGCCGCGCCAGATGGTAGAGGGTGGCGCTGCCCATGCCACCCACGCCCAGGACGATAGCATCGTACTGGCTCATTTTATGCCCCCACTATTCTCCTACCAGGGTGCGGGTGACATGAACGGTGGCGTAAGACCAGGCGATCTTGAAGGGTGCGCTGCCAGTATTAATCAGGCGGTGGTGGGTGCCTGGGGTTATGAAGGCCGCGTCATATTGCTTGAGGTGGTGCTCCTGACCATTGAGCACCAGGATGCCCCCGCCCTCAATCACTATGATGGACTCCTCGGCATTATGAAAATGGGTAGAGTTAGAGCACCCCGGGTCGAACGTGGTGATGCCGCTGGATATTTGGGTAGCTCCGCTCTCCTCAGTGATTATATTAGACACCGTGACTCCAGGCGCTCTCTGGATGTGGCTGATACTATCGTGTCGGATCACCCTTGGCGAGGTCATGGTCTCCTCCTGCTTGGAATACTGAAGCGGCACCCTAAATTTAGGCTTGCGGTCTGAGGAAGTCAAGACTCTATTTCGAGCTTGAGCCCTTGTCCACCCCTCACAATCCTCCCCTGATAGAGGGAGACAAAGAGGGGTTGAGGCCGAGAGCAGGGACTGGCGAATTTTCAAGAAAAGTGGTATCTTTAAGCCCAGACAATCAACAGGAGGAGAATAGGATGGCTAAGATCAGGCACATCGCAATTGCTACCCAGGACATTGAGAAGACCGCCAGGTTCTATATAGATGTCTTCGGCATGAAAGAGATCGCCAAGCTGGACGGCCCCAATGCCTCCGGATATTTCCTCAGTGACGGCGACCTCAACATGGCGATCCTCAACTTCAAGAACGACCAGGTCGCTGGCGAGCGGGGCAAGGACTACAGCGGCATCCACCACATCGGCTTTCAGGTGGAGAGCCTGGAGGAGATCGCCGAGAAGCTAGCTGGTGCTGGCTCCGAGCCCATGCACGAGGTCAACAGGGCCCTCGGAGTGGGCAGCATGGGCGGCCCCCAGCACGGTCACGGCAACGTGGAAGTCAAGTACGAGGGGCCTGACGGGGTTATGATAGACGTCTCCCAGACCGGCTGGGCCGGCACCCCAACCCAAAGGAAACCCGCTGAGGCCCGCGCCCACTAGGGCAGGCTCTGGCCGTTGGCAATTTATAGCCGTTTAACCACAGGGACACCGAGGCAGAGAGATGATCAAATGAATCTTCTGTGACTGTGTCTCTGTGGTTAGTTAGTCATCAGCAGAGAAAGCTCAAGACACTTCTGCCTCTGTCAACCTCCCTTTTAAAGAAGGAGTGTGCTAAGCTACCGTCACTACATCACGGGCCTCAGTTCAGAGCTGACAAGGCGGCCCAGATGGCGCGAATTTGCTGCCTGACATCCTCGGCGTCTTGTGACTGGGGGTCTGCTTCGAGGTAGGACTCCAGGTCCCTGATGGCCAGTCGGTACTGCTTCAGGGCATAGTGGAAGGATGCTCGTTCCCTCAGATTGCTCCCAAGGGAAGGGTCAACTATGGCTACCAGGTCCGCGGCCTTGATGGCCCGTTGATAGTCCTCCAGTCGGAAGTAATCTTGCTTGAAATTAGCGAGTATACGTATGAGGTACTCCTTTTTGGTATAAGGCCGCAGGTACTCCTCCCGGAACTCCATTCTACCGTGAAACAGGTTTTGCACTAGTTGTTCGCAGTCGTTTCTTGACATGAGGAGGCCGCCGTTGAAGGCGTCCACGTAAAGCTCCTCCTCGGGGGGGCCCGTCCTTATGACGAAGTGTCCCGGCAGTCCGATGCCCTCAAACACCATCCCCACCCTTCGGGCCACCTCCATGTAGACCAGACACAGGGTTATGGGGATGCCCGTCCTTCGCTCCAGTACCTCGTTAAGGTAGGCGTTTCGGGGGTCGTAGTAGTCTTCCCCATTGCCGCGGAACTCTTCATGAACGTACAGGAACTCGCTGAGGCGCTGAATTCTGGCCCTGGGGTCATGCTCCTGCCCGATATACTCCCTGGCTCCTTCAGCCAGGGAGTCCAGTGTGTTAACGTAATAGTCTACATCCAGGTCTGGGTATTCCGTCCCCGAAATATAGAGAGCCGCTTTAGCCAGGTCAATGTCCTCGTCTGGCTGGCTTACCATCTCGGAGAATAGCCTGCGGAACTCTGAGGGAGTATACTTATTCACGTTGAACTTCTCGAAGGCGTAATTTGAAAGTAGACTTGCCACTATCATACATCATAGACCCCATGAGTTGTAGCGATAGGAGCAAATAAGGAGATTATCCTATGGTCACGGGCCAGGTTTCTAAAATGATGGGCGCTTCAGTGAAGAGGAAGGAAGACCCTCGCCTCATCACCGGCGAAGGAAAATATACCGATGACGTGCAGCTAAAGGGCATGGCCTACATGGCGGTGCTGCGCAGCCCTCACGCCCACGCCCGCATCCGGCGTGTAGACGTGTCTCGGGCACAACGTCACCCGGGAGTGCTGTCGGTGTTGACCGGGGAAGAGGTAAACAAAGCCTGCAAGACGCCCTTGCCCTTGTTTTCGCTACTGCCTGGTATGAAGGCCAAGGACAGGTGGCCCATTGCCACCGATAAGGTCAACTTTGTGGGTGAGCTGGTGGCGGTGGTGGTGGCTACCAGCCGTGATGCCGCCAGGGATGCCCTGGAGCTGATAGAGGTGGACTACCAGCCCCTGCCTGCGGTGGTGGATATGGAGAAGGCGACGCAGCAGGGTTCACCCCTGGTCCATGAGGAGCTAGGCACCAACCTGTGTTACGAAGCATCGGCGCGGGCTGGCGACCCCGACCGCGCCTTCCGGGAGGCCGATGGTGTGGTATCGGCCCGCCTGGCGCAACCCCGCCTCATCCCCAACCCGATGGAGGCCAGGGCAGTGGTAGCCAACTACGAACGGGGCACGGGAAACATGACCCTGTGGGACACCACCCAGAACCCCCATATCGAACGCAGCATCGTGGCAAAAGTCCTGGGCTTCCCGGAGAACAAGCTACAGGTCATCGCCATTGATGTGGGCGGCGGCTTCGGTTGCAAGTTCAACACCTATCCTGAGGCCATTATCGCCCCCATCGCCTCCATGCAGCTGGGCAGGCCCGTGAAGTGGGCCGAGGACCGCCAGGAGAACTTCATCGCCACCAGCCACGGACGCGGCCAGATACAGTACGTGGAGGCCGCCTACAAGAACGATGGCACCCTGCTGGGCCTGCGCCTCCGCATCTACGCCGACCTGGGGGCCTACTGCGAGGTGCTGTCCCACGCCATCCCCACCCTCGCACCCTCAATGTCCCCTGGCGTGTACACGGTCAAGGATATTGCCTGGACCACCTATGGCGTCTACACCAATAAGGTGCCCTACGACGCCTACCGGGGCGCTGGCAGGCCGGAGGGCGCCTATATCATCGAGCGAGTCATGGACCTGATAGCCAATGCATTAAGCATGGACCCTGCGGAGGTAAGGCGGAAGAACTTCATCCCCAAGAACGCCTTCCCCTACCAGACGCCCACTGGCATGGTGTACGACAGCGGCGATTACGAGGCTGCCCTCAACAAGGCTCTACAGCTTGCCGAGTACGATAAGCTGAGGGAAGAGCAGAGGCGCTTGCGAGAGCAGGGGGTCTTGATGGGCATAGGCGTTACTACCACCACCGAGGTGTGCGGGTTCGGCCCTTCCGGCTCCCTGGCCGAGCTGGGAAGCTACGAAAGCGCCACAGTACGAGTGGACACCGCAGGTAAGGTGACCGTCCTCACCGGCGCATCACCTCACGGCCAGGGAGAGGAGACGTCCTTCGCTCAGCTTGTAGCCGATGAGCTGGGCGTCCCCTTCGATGAGATAGAGGTGGTCCACGGAGACACGGCTATCGTGCCCAGGGGTACAGGCACCTTTGGTAGCCGTACCCTGGTGGTGGGCGGCACAGCCGTCCTAAACGCCAGCCAGCGGGTGAAAGACAAGGCCAGGCAGATCGCTGCGGCCCTCCTCAAGACAGACGCTGAGCACGTAGTCCTGGAGGGCGGCAGGTTCTCCGCCGAGGACATACCCGACCGGTACTTTACCTGGGCTGATGTGGGCAGGGAAGCCTACGACGCCCGAAACCTGCCCAGTGACCTGGAGCGGGGCCTTGAAGCCACCTCCTTCTGGGAGCCCAAGGGCCTGACCTTCCCCTTCAGCGCCCACGTAGCGGTGGTGCATATAGATAAGGACACGGGTGAGGTGAAGCTCACCAGGTACGTCGCCGTAGACGACTGCGGGACCGTCATCAACCCCATGCTGGTGGAGGGGCAGGTCCACGGTGGCCTGGCCCAGGGCATAGGTCAGGCGCTGCTGGAGGAGGCTGTGTGGGACGACAACGGCCAGTTGGTCACCGGGAGCTTCATGGACTACGCCATGCCATTTGCCCACGAGTTCCCTATGTTTACCCTTGACCGGACGGTGACTCCCAGCCCCCATAACCCGATGGGTGCCAAGGGTATCGGGGAGATGGCTACCATCGCCGCTCCGCCCACCATTGTCAGCGCCGTAGTAGACGCCCTGTCCCACCTGGGCGTGACCCACGTAGACATGCCCATCAAGTCCGAGAAGGTGTGGCGCATTCTCAGAGAGAAAGGTGTGTTCTAGCTGTAGGGGCGCACGGCTGTGCGCTCCTACTTCCCCCTCACCCTGGCCCCTCTCCCAGCCGGTGGGAGAGGGGAGGCCGAAGGCCGGGGTGAGGACTCATTTCATCCAGTCGGCGACTCGCTCGGCGATCATGATGGTCGTAGCATTGGTGTTGGCCCGGATGCAATCGGGCATCACCGATGCGTCCACCACTCTCAGCCCTTCCAGCCCGCGTACCTGGCAATACTGGTCCACCACCGCCATCGGGTCCGAGGCCGGCCCCATCTTGCAAGTGCCGGAGATGTGCTGAGAGGTGCTCACGTTCCTCCTCAGCCAGGCGTCCAGGGCTTCGTCCGAGGCCAAGTCCCGGTCTCTGGGCTCTATCTTGCCTGCGACGATGTCCCTGTAAGCCTCGTGCTCCAGCAGCCCCATGCAAAGGCGCACGGCCTCCCGCAGCCGCTCCCGGTCCCGGGGGTCCTCCAGGTATCGGTAGTTGAGGTGGGGCTGTACCTGTGGATCGGTGGAGGTGAGCCGCAACTCACCAGCCCCACGGGCCAGCTCCAGTATGCAGGTGAAGCGAATGCCCTCCCCTTCCATAGGGTCGCCGCCTATCGGGGAGGAGAAGGAGGACACCAGGATTTGCATGTCGTTGCGGTCCCTGGAGCCCTCGGCGGTGTAGCGAAGGGCTACCTGAAGCCTCGGCGCATTGGGGTCCAGGGGAAAGTCCTCTTTTACGCGCACCCGTACCCCTGCGTTGGGATGGTCTCTCAAATTCTGGCCTACTCCGGGCAGGTCATGCACCACTCGGATTCCCAAACTCCGCAGATGGTCCCTTGGCCCCACTCCCGATAGCATCAGCAGTTGGGGCGATGCGATGGCCCCCGCGCTCAGTATTATCTCCTCTCCTTCTACTATAAACCTCTCCCCTTCGCTCTCCACCTCAACCCCTGTCGCCCTCTTGCCATCGAAAAGGATACGCCTGGCAAGCACATTGGCCCTGATGGTCAGGTTGAGCCGGTGGCGGTTGGGGTTGATGTAGGTCAGGGCCGTGCTCATGCGGATACCGTCCGGGTTGTTCATAGTGACGGGGCCCACCCCAGTAGACTCCGGGTGGTTCATGTCCTGGTCTTCGGGGAAACCCGCATCCACGCAGGCCCGATAGAAGGCCGACGGTGAGGGCAGCCAGTCCTCCCGCTTGTGGCGGTGCACGGGAATGGGGCCGTCGGAGCCGTGGAAGTCGTCTCGGATGTCCATGTCCGTCTCCATCTTCCTGAAGTAGGGCAGGACCTTGAGGTAGGCCCACTCCTCATTGCCCCAGGAAGCCCAGTTGTCGTAGTCTTCTGGGACGCCTCGGAGCAACACCTGGCCGTTGATGGAGCTGGAGCCGCCGACTACCTTTCCCCGCGGCACAGGCATTTGCCCCTCCCGCTGGGGAGTGGGCGTGCCCGCGAAGGACCAGTTATGAGGGGCGTCTACCGCAGAGGCGATCTGGTTGTAGCCGAACTTCAGATCCTCTGGGGTCTCCTCCAGGCTGGAGTAGTCCGGCCCTGCCTCCAGGAGCAGCACCGAGCGCTGGGGATTCTCCGACAGGCGTGTAGCTAAGACACAGCCTGCTGACCCGGCTCCGATTACGATAACATCATACTTCATCCTCTCCTCCTCATACTCCGGCTATTTCCCTGTGGTAAGGATACTGGAATGGGGGTTGCATAGCAAGATATTGAGCCATACTTCCCTATCCAAAGGCGCCCAGGTCTGATACAATTCTCAACCAGGTGTGGCGAGGCGGAGGAGGCTTAATGGTGCTCCCGACTCCGCTGCGGCCCACCACTCAGATGACAGGAGTCCAGACTTTGGACAATCGAGATAATCTGCGCGATTTGATGGAGCTTTCTTGCGGGAGAGCTTATGGCCTCTCCCTGGCCCAGGAGAGGAGGCCATTTGCCCTGCCGGGGGACGAGTCCCACTGGCCCCGGGAGCGGGTTTTCGACATCAAGCATGTGAAGCTGGAGCTGACCCTGGACGTGGAAAACAAGGGCCTTCACGGGACGGCTACCCACATCCTCACTCCGATCAATGATGGGTTGACCTTTGTAGAGTTCGATGCGGCAGAGCTTCAGATTGACAAAGTGGTGGGCTGGGAAGGGTGGCTAGAGGGTCACCCTCAGTCTATCTCCCAAGGCCCCTCATCTAATAATGGCACTCTCCTCAGCTACAGCTATGAGGATAGCAAGCTGCGGATAGACCTGGGCTCACCTCACAAGGCAGGCAAGGAGACAACCATTCAGATTGAGTACCACTGTACCCCACGACGGGGTCTGTACTTTAACGCACCCGACGCCTCCTATCCGGGCAGGCCTCGACAGGTCTGGACCCAGGGCGAGGACGAGGACTCGCGCTACTGGTTCCCGTGTTATGACTTCCCTAACGAACGTTTTACCAGTGAGATCATCGTGACCGTGCCCAGGGAGTGGACTACCATCTCCAACGGGAGGTTGGTATCTGTCAAAGAGAACGGCCGGGCCAAGACCTATCATTGGTCCCAGGAGATGCCCCACCCCACCTATCTCATGTCCCTGGTGGCAGGGGAGTACACCGAGATTTGCGAGGAGTGGAATGGCAGCCCCATCCTCTATTACTCGCCCCCAGGGCGAGAGGAAGACACCCGCCGCGCCTTCGGCAAGACTCCCAAGATGATGCAGTTCTTCGTCGACAAGATTGGCGTCCCCTATCCGTGGGCCAAGTACTCCCAGGTGACGGTGGCGGACTTCATCTTCGGCGGGATGGAGAATACCTCGGCAACCACCATGACCGACTCCCTGCTCCATGATGCGAGGGCTCACCTGGACTACTCTGCCGATGGCATCGTCGCCCATGAGCTGGCCCACCAATGGTGGGGAGACCTGCTGACCTGCCGGGACTGGTCTCATGGCTGGCTCAACGAAGGTTTCGCCACCTACTTCGAGCTCCTGTTCAGGGAGTACGACCTCGGAGTTGACGAGTTCCGCTACACCGTCTATCAGGACGCCAACTCTTATCTTCAGGAGGACTCCGGGCGCTATCGGCGGCCCATCGTGAGCAACGTGTACAACCAGCCCGTGGACCTCTTCGACCGGCACCTGTACGAGAAGGGGGGGCTAGTCCTTCACATGCTCCGCTCTTTACTGGGTGACCAGCTTTTCTGGAAGGCACTGCACCATTACTGCGTCAAACATCAGGGGGGGAACGTCACCACTGAGGACCTGCAACGGGCCATTGAGGAAGCCACGGGCAAGAACATGGACTGGTTCTTCCACCAGTGGGTATATAAGGGCGGCCATCCCGACCTCAAGGTGACCTATAGCTGGCAGGAGGATACCAGCACAGCCCAGCTTACCATCTCTCAGACTCAGACCACCAATGACCTCACCCCGATCTTCCGTATGCCCATACAGGTGGCTTTTGTCACCCCTTCGACAGACTCAGGGCAGGCCTCTGAGGGGAGCCAGGGCTTCAGGATAAACCTCTCTCAGAAGGAGCAGACCTTCTACTTTCCCCTGAAAGGGAAGCCCCTGATGGTACAGTTTGACCCCGGCTACTGGTGCCTCAAGACCCTGGACTTCACCAGGACCAAGGAGATGCTGCTGTACCAGCTAAAGCACGACGATGACGTGATCGGGCGCATCCAGGCGGCCCAGGGACTTGCCAAGCTGGGGGCGCCGGACTGCGTCCAGGCCCTTAAGGAGGCCGTGCTGAGCGATACTTTCTGGGGTGTCCAGGCTGAAGCAGCCAGAGCCCTTGGCACCATTAAGTCGGAGTCTGCCATGAATGCCCTGGTCGAGTGTACCAGGGTCTCCCACCCCAAGGCACGGCGCGCTGTGGTGTCCGCCCTGGGCGAGTTCAAGGAGGAGGCCACTTTTAAAGCCCTCCTTCCATTCCTGGAACATGATGAAAGCTATTTTGTGGAAGCGGAGGCGGCCAGGGCTGTCGCCCGGACAAAGCACCCGGAGGCCTTTACGGCGCTCTCCCGTGTTCTGGGGCGACCCTCTTTTAACGATGTGCTCACCGTCCAGGCATTCAGCGGGCTTGGGGAGCTTAAAGATGAGCGGGCCATCCCTATGACCAAGGAGTGGTCTGCCTATGGCAAGCCGTCACGGGTCCGGGAAGCCGCTCTTGTGTGCCTGGGCAAGCTTGGAGATGGCAAAAGCGATGTGGTGGAATTCCTTATCGGCTACGTGGACGACCCGTGGCTCCGAGCTCGAAGCAGTGCTGTTATGGCCCTCCAGGAGCTTAAGGACGATAAGGCCATCTCCGCACTCTCCCAGCGCATTCCCCGTGAGCTGGATGGCAGGGTAGTGCGGCGCTGTCGGGAGGCTATTGCCGCTATTCGGCAGGGGAAAGACCGTGGCGACGATGTCAGGAAGCTCAGGGAAGACCTGGAGAAGCTACAGGAAGAGAACCGCAAGCTGAGGGACAAGCTTGAGAAACTGGAGGCCAGACTGGGGAGCGTCTAAAAAGCGCCTCGCCCTTGGGGGGCGAGGCCGATACTGTGCTAAGCTAATTCCGGGTGGGTGTGTGGAGGGACTACCGTGGCTCCTCCTCACCTGCCGCCCGGAAGTCGGCCAACCTTTCCCGGATTGTCCGTATCTGCCTCTCGCCCCGCCCTACCAGCTCAGCGACCGCTCGGATGCTTAGCCCCTGGTCCAGGTACTCTATAATCTGTCGGTTGCGAGCCCACCATCTATCATCGCTGGCTTTCCTTGACCGGATCACCGAGTTTATGTTCCTCTGGGCTCTGGCACCATAGCCCTTTCGCCGCTTCCTGCGAGGGCGTTCCTCCTGAGCGGATGGCTCAGGCTCAGGTGGGAGGGGGGAGGCAGGGGCAGGGCCCTGGGGAACGGAGAGAGCCCGCTCCTCAGGAGGCTCCGGGTGCGAGTTCGCAGCGGGGGCAACGCGGTTGGCGTAGTAATACCTGTCTCTTATACACATCTCCGAGCCCACGAGACTAGGCATGATC
>CAYWGG010000049.1:0-14113 GCA_964457285.1 uncultured Dehalococcoidia bacterium | reverse complement strand
ATACTGCACCCCTTCGGCAAGCTCAGGGCAGGCTCTGAAGGGCGCAGCATATGCCACAACCTTTAGGGTGAGGTACGTTTCACACACGCTTTAAGTAAGAAGGGTCCAGGTGCAACAGGCAAAGAATGTTCCAAGGCGCATCACCAATACTCTCTTTACACCCATTCCCCGGCTTCTCAGGACCTCTCGCCGAAAGAGGCTGGGCCACCCCATACCCTGGCCCTTCCTATCCCTGGCTGGTTTCGGCCTGCTTATTCTGGTAGGTACGGTGCTCCTGGCGTTGCCCATAACCACGGAGAGCGGGAAGGGCACCTCCCTGGTTAACGCCGCCTTCACCGCTGTCTCGGCAGTGACGGTCACTGGCTTTGTCGTGGTGGATACAGCAGACCACTGGAACAAGATTGGAGAGGCAACTATCCTGGGACTTATCCAGCTCGGCGGGCTGGGGATCATGACCTCCGCCACTTTCTTGATGGTCCTGGTAGGTTTCCGCATCGGCATCCGAGGGCGTGCCCTGGCGAGAGAAGACCTGGGGTCATCAGGGCTATCCAGCGTTCGTCGTTTCGTGCTGTCCATTGTGGTTTTTACTCTCCTGATTGAGGGTGCTGGCTTTGGCCTGATGTACCTTTATTTCAGGGGTGAGGGCACAACAGGGTATGCGATGTGGCAGTCTGCTTTTCACGCTGTCTCGGCCTTCAACAATAGCGGATTTGATCTGGTTGGTGACTTCAAGAGCTTTACGGCTTTCAGCAGTAATTACCACATCTTACTGGTCACAGCCGCTCTGGTCATTCTAGGTGGTATCGGCTTTGCTGTGGTGGCCAATATTCTATCGGTGCGGAAGCTGAGAGCGCTTTCGCTGAACACCAAGATCGTCCTTGCAGGCACGGCGTTATTGCTGATAGCGGGCACAGGTTTCATTCTCGGTGTGGAGCACTCCAACAGTGCCACTCTGGGCACGATGTCGTGGGGTGAAAAGGTGCTGAACTCCTTTTTCCAATCGGCAATAGCACGTACGGCAGGTTTCAATACCTTCCCTACCGGTGGTCTCAATGACTCTATTCTTTTCTTCATTATAGTCCTCATGTTTATTGGCGCTGCCGCTGGCTCCCCAGGGGGTGGAATAAAGGTGAACACCTTTGCGGTCATTGCGTCTGCCACAATATCTTCGGTGCGTGGGCGGCAAGGGAACGAAGCCTTTGGCCGCCGTATACCCGACGAGCAGTTGCGGAAGGCGCTCACCCTGGCTTTTATGGCTATGACGTTGATAGTGGTCGTAACTATGGTCATGGTTGCAGTCGAGAATCTGCGTTTTATTCACGGGCTATTCCTCGTTGTCTCCAGCTTTTCTACAGTGGGCCTCTCGCCCATTGATATAGCTACTCTTTCCCCTGCCGGAAAAGCTATTCTGATGGCGGTGATGTTCACTGGCAAGCTGGGCATACCGTTGTTGGCTTTACTCCTCGCTCGGTTAGATCGAGAACCACTGTTCAGTTACCCTGAGGAGCGGGTGAACTTGGCCTGAATATGTATGCAGGAGGCTGTTGCTAATGGGGAAGCAAATTGTAGTGATCGGGCTGGGGCTCTTTGGCTCTACCATCGCCAGGGAGGCAACAGCTATTGGACATGAGGTGCTGGGGATAGATAAGGACGAAAGGCGAATCGAGGCCCTCAAGGATGAGGTCGCTCACGCGGTACGCGCGGATGCCCTGGAGCTACGGGTACTCGAGCAATTGGGGGTGAAGTCCTTCCACACTGCCATCGTGGCCATTGGCGCCGACGAGTTGGCCAATATCATGATCACTATGAGTCTGATGACTATGGGAGTCAGGAACGTGGTCAGCCGTGCGAACACCGAACTGCACGCTGCCATCCTGGAGCGCTTGGGAGTCAGTCGCGTGGTGCTGCCCGAGCGCGAGACAGGTGTCCGGATAGCCCACACCTTTGCTGCACCACAGGTACTGGAATACCTGGACCTGACTCCAGACCACGGGGTAAGCAAGTTTCGTCCACCGGAGAGTTTAGTTGGAAAGTCCCTCCTGGATACCGGCCTTTCATATAAGTATGGCCTGTACGTGTTGCTGCTGGTGCGCGGCAAAGAGGTCATGGTCAGCCCCCCTGGTATGACCACCCGAATCCGGGCCGGGGACACTCTGGTGGTTGTAGGAGAGGATGAGCAGTTGGAGAAAATACAGCAGCTCTAGGATAGGATATGTTGTAGAGCGGCGACTATCTGGCAGAGGCAGGAGAGACGTGCTCCTCGTAGCACAGGATGACGGGCTCCAGGTCAGGAGGTGGGTCCTCTAGCTGGATGACTAGAGCAAGCCGGCCCTGGCCTGCCCTGAGCCCAGTTGAAGGGCCCGTCCTGGCTTCGGGACGTTCACGACGGTAGACCTTGTCTCCCGTGACCCACTCTCGGTGGATTATCTCTCCGAATAATCCCCCATACTTCTGTATATCTGCCTTTAGCTGGACCCGTTGGCCTAATGATAGCTGGTGGTTCATGGTACTCTGCGGTTATGGAAGGGGCTTGTGCTCAATAGTTCCATCTGGCTTCAAGTGATATGAATCCAGTCTATGCTCTCGCCAAAGTGGTCGCTCCCGCCTGATTATCTTGGGCCTGCACTCCTCAAGTTCATATGCGTCTACTATGTGTAGGCGGACAACCGACCTTCTTTGTGACGAAATATCAATCCTGATCGGTAAGAGACCCCTAAGCCTGCTCAGCCAGTCCATAAACTTCTATCTCATGGTCACTAATTTTGCGGTACAGGTAGGGTTCACCTTTCAGTTCGGCGAAATAGAATCGGCCTAGCTCCATATTCTCGATTTTGAAATAAATAGACTCCTCCCTGACCCAAACTGCTCGTTCCGCTTCTTTTTCCTTTGCAACCTCGTATCGCCTCAATAAAGCGGACGAACTGACAGAATAGACAGGTTGTTCAGGGGATTTTCTTTCTCGACCCAGAACCAGCGTCGTAACACCCATGTTTCCCTCCTAAACCCGTCTTGTCAGATCTTCGATCAACGAAGTGAGAAGGAGCATTTCTCTGTTAACCACATAAAAGTAATTGGACCATCTTCCAGATACTACGTATTCAGGGCTTTGATAATACTCTGTTTCCTTCTCTTCACCATTTGGTTCAATTGAGAATTCTATCCACGAGAGCCCTTCAGTTAATGGCAGTACTGTTTCTGACAACAGCCTTATCTTATCTCCTGGGGCGATCTCACTACATTCGGCACTCGCCGTAGGTGGGTCGTCAACCACATTAAGGTTTGGTCCATAAAGGATACGCCAATTCCGGACCGTTCCTCCGGGGAACGGCTCCGCACCCAGATTGGTCACAAAGAATGTAAGCTCTATAGGCTCGTTCCTTATAACTTCGTTTGGCTTTAAGAACCTCTTCAGCGGGGACTCAAAGCTAATGTCAAACTCGATGAGCAGCTTGTATGGCATCTTCGAATCGGCCTTTTAGAGGTTTCACACTTCAGGTATAGTCAAGCGCCTAGCTTGACATCAGTCAAGCCCATTTTGACATATTACGGACAGTGAATCTATAGAAAGTGTGTTCTATTGGCCACCAGAGTCCTCTAGCGCCGCCCGGGCCGCAGCCAGGCGCGCCACGGGCACGCGGAAGGGAGAGCAGCTCACGTAGTCCAGCCCTTCCCGGTGGCAGAAGGCTATGCTGGCCGGGTCGCCCCCATGCTCCCCGCATATTCCTACCTCCAGGGTAGGCCGTGTGCGCCTCCCCTGCTCCACTGCCATACGAACAAGGGCACCCACTCCATCGGGGTCCAGGGTAGCGAAGGGGTTGGCGGGAAGGATTTCCTCTTGAATATAGTGGTTGAGGAACTTACCCTCGGCGTCGTCGCGACTGAAGCCATAGGTAGTCTGGGTCAAGTCGTTAGTGCCAAAGCTGAAGAAATCGGCCACCTTTGCTAGCTCTCCGGCGGTCAATGCTGCCCGTGGGACCTCGATCATGGTCCCATAGAGGTAGTGTACTGATGTGCCCATCTCCTGCTGTACCCTATCGGCCACTTTGGACAACCCATCCTTCAATCGTTGTAGCTCATTCACGTGGGAGGTCAAGGGGATCATAATTTCTGGATGGACAGCAATCCCTTCCTGAATGAGTCGGGCGCTGGCGGTAATGATTGCCTCTACCTGCATCTCGTAGACGGCGGGAAAGGTCAGACCAAGGCGGCAGCCCCTGTGTCCCAGCATGGGGTTTGTTTCCCGCAGCGACTCCACAAGCTGGAGGTACTCCTCGCGAGGCTGGGTCTCCTCCTGGGGGGCTCCCCTGGCCTCCAGCATAACTAGCTCCCTTACCAGGTTCTCGTATCGGGGAAGGAACTCGTGAAGGGGAGCGTCCAGCAGGCGGATAATCACCGGCCTCTCACCCATCGCCCGCAGGATGCCGAGGAAATCCTCGATCTGGAGTCGCTTCAGGTGGGCCAGGGCCTTATAGAATTCACCCACGGCAGCAGGCAACTCCGGTGATGGAGAGCGAGTCAGAGCCGCCTCGGGATGCTCCTTCTCCCAGCGCTCCGCCTCCTGGGCATTGAACAGCATCCTCTGGACGACATGCACCCTTTCCTGCCCCAGGAACATGTGCTCTGTGCGGCAGAGTCCGATCCCTTCAGCACCCATCGAGACGGCGCGCTGAGCGTCGGTGGGAGTATCGGCGTTGGCCTTCACACCCAGACGGCGCACTTTATCGGCCCAGGAAAGGAGAAGTTGCGCCTCATGCAACTCTCCCAGATCAGGCTGAAAGGTGGGTATGGACCCGGCGAACACCTCGCCAGTGGCGCCATCCACGCTTACGTCGTCCCCCTCCCTTATGGTATGGCCGTTGGCGGTGAAACGCTGGCCCTGAACGTCCACATGTAGCTCCTCACATCCCACCACGCAGGGCACACCCAGTCCCCGGGTGACCACGGCGGCATGGCTGGTGACTCCGCCACGGCTGGTGAGGACCCCCCTGGATGCCAGGATGCCGTGTATATCGTCGGGCTTCGTCTCCGGCCGGACCAGTATTACTGGAGCACCCTGCTTTGCGGCCTCGGCGGCCCTGGTGGCGTCAAAAAAGGCCTTGCCTGCCGCAGCGCCTGGAGAGGCCCCGAAGCCTCGGGCCAGAAGGAGATTGGCGTGCGCCGCCCTGGCTTTATCGTCGAAACGAGGTACGAACAACTGGGACAGGTCCTCGGGATTTACCCGCTTCAGCGCTTCCTCGGAAGTTATCAAGCCCTCCTCCACCATGTCCACGGCGCTTTTTACTGCTGCCTGGACGGTGCGCTGAGCGTTACGGGTTTGCAACAGGTAGAGGCTGCCAGCCTCTACGGTGAACTCCATATCCTGCACGTCCTTATAGTGGCGCTCCAGCTGTTGGGCCATCTCTGATAGCCGCTCGTGGATATGGGGCATCTTCTCCGCCAGGCTGGAGATGGGGTCAGGGTTGCGTATGCCAGCTACTACGTCCTCGCCCTGGCCGTTGGACAGATACTCGCCATACAGGGCTCGCTGGCCGTTGACCGGGTTGCGGGTGAAAAGCACGCCGGTGCCGCTATCCTCTCCCAGGTTGCCGAAGACCATCGCCATGACGTTCACAGCGGTGCCCCAGTGGTGGGGGATATTGTAGTGGTCGCGGTATGTAATAGCGCGGGGGCTGTTCCAGCTTTGAAAGACTGCCTGAATCGCCTCCAGCAACTGTTGCCAGGGGTCCTCAGGCACATCTTTAGCAGTGGCGTTACGGATGGCGGCCTTGAAGTCCCTTATCACATTACGTAGCTGCTCCGGGCTAAGCTCGTGGTCAAGCCGGACTCCCGCCTCGTCCTTGTGATGTGCCAGAATCTCCTCAAAGGTCGAGGACTCTACACCCATCACCACGCTTGCGAATATCTGGAGGAAGCGCCGGTAGGCGTCGAAGGCCGGGCGCTCATTACCCATGAGCCTGGCAAGGCCGCGGACTATCTCATCGTTGACACCCAGGTTCAGGATGGTATCCATCATGCCTGGCATGGATACCCTCGCTCCCGAACGCACCGATACCAGCAGAGGATTGGTAGAGGAGCCGAAGTGCCGCCCGATGGACTTGTCCAGCCAGCCCATTTGCTCCCGAACGTCGTCCCAGAGTCCTTCGGGGAGCTGGTGGCCTCTCTCGTAGTAGTCTATGCATGCTTCTGTAGTGATTGTAAACCCTGGTGGCACGGGCAGCCCCAGCCTGGCCATCTCGCACAGGTTCGCCCCCTTGCCACCTAAAAGCTCACGCATACCAGCGTCACCCTCATCGAAGCGGTATACCAGTTTCCTCTTCTGCTGCACCATGCCTTATGTCAACTCCTTCTTGTGATCAAACTTGGTAGGTCTGATAGATATATGTACATTGAAGGGGCCCTGGCGGGGCTCTATTCCATGTCTTCGGAAGACCTCTAGCCCTGTGCCTCAGGAAGCCTCTCTGGATGCGGGAGAAGCCTCCTCCAGGTAGAAGCTGTTCTTCCAGAGGTCATCGAGCTGGTCCGATTCCTCCTTGGTCAGGTCATGGGTGTCTGGAGCCAAAACATACTCCTCAAGCTCCTCCATATTTGTGATATTGGGCAGGACCGAGACGATTGTTCCCTGGGCCAGACAGAACTTAATGGCCGCCTGAGCAAGGGTCCGGCCGGTCTCTTCGGCGAGGAACTTGACCTGCTCCCTCTTTTTCCAGGCCTGGGTCATCCACTCCTGCCTGCGGTGGGCCCTGTGGTCTCCCGCCTCGAAGGTAGGGGGTTGGGAATAGCGGTCGGTAAGCATTTCAGAGGCGTGGGGTACACGGGAGAGGAGTCCTACCTGCTCTTTCTCTGCGATGGGGAAGAACCGGCGGGCTGGGTCCTGCTCCAGGATGCTGTAGATTATCTGGAGGGAGTGAACCTTGCGTTCCCGCATGGAGGCCTCCCCTTCCTCGAACCAGCCGATGTCCGGCCCCAGGGCCGAGCCGTAGTAGCGTATTTTGCCCTCTTTCACCAGGGTGTTCAGCACGTCGAAGACCTCGTCCTTTTCGATAGCGTCAATGCGAGGGTTATGGAGCTGGTAGAGGTCAATGTAGTCGGTCTTTAGACGCTTGAGGCTTTGCTCGCAGGCAAAGCGTATGAAATCGGGCTCAAACTTCTGAGGACGCTCCTGATGGCCAATCCGCTCTATGTTGTCGTAAAAATCGTAGCCGAACTTGGTAGCTATGACTATGCTATGCCGTGCGTGTCTCAGAGCCTTGGCAAGAATCTCCTCGCCGTATCCCTCTCCATAGGTGTCGGCCGTGTCGAAGAGGGTTATTCCGAGGTCAACGGCCTTCTCAAGAAGCTGTACCTTGTCCGACTCTTCAATACGTCCCCACCAGGTGGTCGCTACGGTCCACATGCCGAAGCCAACTTCGGATATGGTGAGGTCAGTCCTTGGCAGTTGGCGATATTTCATGCTTCACCCTCCCCTATAGCCCCAAAGCCCCTTTGACCTTGCTGACCTTGCTGCTGAACTCCTCGTCGGTGAGGATGGGAGTGAGATTGCCCAGGGATACGTCCTGGGAGAGCTGTACCCAGGACTTGCAACCACTGTAACCGGGGAGATAGGGCACGGTCCTGGGCTCCTCCAACTGGTATAGCCTCAGCAGCATAATAGACAGGGGGTGCCTGGGTTTCCAGTGCAATCGCTTCTGAGCGTAGTCCTGTGTCCAGATGTGGTAGGGGGAGAGGGTATCCACCTTCTCCTGCTCTGTAAGCTCGATGACCTCCTCCACCCTGGCCCAATGGGAGAAGGTGATGTTGGCCTTGTCATAGCCCTGAGAAAGTACCGTGTGCAGGTCGGGATGGTATGTCTCCTTGAGCAACTCTTCCTTCTGGTGCTCGAAGGTGGGATAGAGGAGGAACTCGGGGTACAGCACCTGGAAGTCCCTGCCCTCTTCTCGGATACCCCCCTTGCGCAACAAGAGTATCTGCTCACCTCGGTCAAGGGCCTTCACTGTAACGGCCCACTCCTTCAATGCGATCTGGCAGGAGGTAGGAAACATGGCTGTTAGCTCCCTATTCTCAGACTGGCTTTCACTCTGTCCATGTTATCACCAAAGCCTCACGGCCTCAAGCCTGGCATTTCCATGTGCAGTGAGGGCGGCTTGACATGGCAGCGATTTGTAGTATAGTTGAGTCGTCGAGAACGGCACTACTCTCAAATCCATACGTGCAGGATAGGAGGCCGATATGAGTTTTATCGGGAAAAACTGGGGTGTCTGGGACGCAGTTGGAAAGCGCCGGAGGAGCATCTTATTGGGTACAGTATTCCTTGCAGCCATCTGGGCTGTTGTGACTATGCTAGCCACGCCCGCCGAAGCGTGGCGGCATAAAGGTGGTAAGTCGGTGCCTGTCGGTACTATCACGGTTGATGGGAATCCGGCGGATTGGATCGCAGCGGGGATCCCAAAGCTCATTATTGACCCGGTTGGAGACGGTGGCCAGGCTGGGACAGATTTGGTCAGCATCCGAGTGGCTGACGATGGAGACAAAGTTTATTTCCTCTTTGAACTTGCAGGACCTCCGGTGCCCTTCTCCTTCTTCGGTTTAGACGTTGACACTAACCCAAATACGGGCTGTGCTGCGTATGGAGTCGGGATGGAATACGGCATAACCATTGACCCAAGCCCGGGAGGGCTCGTATACATCGGTGATGCGAGAGACTGTGGCTGGGGCAGTGGTGATTTCCCGGGAGCTCTGGTAACCGCCACCGGTGGCAACTTCATTGAAGCCTCCGTGCCAATCGCTACTTTACGGGTTCTGAACGCAGCGCTAAGCCAATTCGATCTTGGCTGCGGTACTGATAGTTGCACCGTGCACCGTTATGTGCTGGGGCATGATCAGGCTCATGGTGGGCACTAGTGACATCTCACGAATCAGGCCTGGCGCTAACTGGGTCCCATCAACCCATCACTAGCCCGTGAGTGAATATCTTATGCATCGGACTTCAAGCGGGCCAGGCTTCTGTCTTCCGTGTAGGGGCAGGTTTGAAACCTGCCCCTACGGTTCTTGGCAAATAGACATTAGCTCTTTATTCAAGGATCAGCAGGTCCGGCTTGTCTAGCAAGATTTACTTAGCTGGTTTTCTCGGAGGTCTTGACCTATGCCAAATCCTGGCATAAAGATCGAAGGCGCTCGGTTCATCCTGACGCTGGACCCTCAACGGAGAATTATCCGGGATGGCTCGATTGTGATTGAGGGCCAGAGAATCCTACAGGTTGGGAAGGCCTCGGAGCTGGCGGGGATACCGGTAGACCGGGTCATTGACGCCAGAGAGATGGTGGTGACGCCGGGGTTCTGCAACGGCCACATGCACATCAGCTATGCCCACGCCGTTCGGGGAATTTTCCCGGACGACCTCGGGCCGGCCTATCTACCCAGCGTGTTCAAGCTCCAGGGAGCTATGACCGAAGAGGAGGAGTACTACACCTCCCTCCTGGGCATCACGGAGCTTTTGAAGTACGGGACCACCTGTTTTCTCGACCCAGGCAGCACAAAGTTCCTGGACGCTTGTATGCAGGCCTACGAGGAGTCGGGGTGCCGGATAGTTGTGGGAAGGCATGTGTCAGACCTGCCCAACTCCGTAAACTTACCAGTCACCCCAGCGCAGGAAGCGGCCGCCCTGATGGAGGAGACGATTCGGGCCTACGACCACCGCCTCAACGATCGAGTCCGCACCTGGGCCATGCCCTTTTCCGCGGACTACTGCACGCGAGAGCTACTGGTTGCAGCGAAGAGGTTGGCCGACAGATACCAGACGGGAATGACCCTCCACCAGACCAATGCTCCATCATCCGTTGAGGAGCACCTGCACAAATATGGAAAGCGCCCCGTAGATTACCTGGAAGACATCGGCGTGCTGGGCCCTAACGTGCTCCTGTCCCATGTGGTCGGCCTCGATGCTGGCGAGATTGAGTGCATCGCTCGCTCTCAGACGAAGACGGTGATGTGTCCTAACGCGGCCCTCAAGATGGGCTCGGGGACCACGTCCAGGGGAATGCTGCCGGAGATGCTCGCTAGAGGAGTCTGTGTGGGTCTGGGCACCGACGCTGGCAACAACTCCAACCTGATCGAGACCATGCGGTCCATGTACCTGGCGGCGGTGCTCTACAAGGATGCGCGGCAAAGCGTCAGAATGGTCCCCGCGGAGACGGCCCTGGAGATGGCGACCATTCAGGGAGCCAGGGCGCTGGGACTCGACGACGAGACCGGCTCCATCGAGGTCGGGAAGAAGGCAGACCTGGTGCTCTTTGATACCAGGCGGCCCGAATGGCGCACTATTTTCAACCCGGTCAATAACCTGGTGTATAGCGCCGACGGCAGAAGTGTCCATACGGTAATTGTAGATGGCAGGATTGTCGTAGAGGCGCACAAACCACTCTACGTGGACGAGTGGCAGCTCATCCAGAAGGTGCAAGAGCTGGGAGAAAGCCTGCTGGCCAGGACGGGCATCTCCTTCCCCCAACGCTGGCCGGTGGTATGAGCTGTCACCTTTTAACGCTATAAGTCGAACATACAGGCGGACCAGTTCGACTGGTCCGCCTGTGCTAACGATGATGTACGCGATTGGTCTGGTGTGCGAGCCTTTATCTGGCGTTGGCTGCGCGTATGGCCAGGGCCCTGGGCTCCACCACATTCTGAACCTGGGAGAGGACGAGCTCCTTATCCAGCTCGGCCACCACACCCGGGTATCCCGCCCGCTCTAGCATCTCCGGTATATTCCCAGCCTTGAACTGGTCCAGGGTCCACTGTAGAGTGTCGGGGACCAGGGTCTTGTCCCAGTAAATCCTTATGTCCTTGTTCCTGGGTCCATAGTGGAAGTGAGGCCCATTCTGGAAGCAGTCGAAGGCGAGGAGCTCTATCTCCTGGCCTGCCACGTCGCTGTAAACGTGGATGGCCATGCCCCTGTCGTTTACCTGGGGTATCTCGCGGAACTCCAGGCCGAACCTGATATTCCCTGCCTCGACGATCTCACAGCCGGGTATCTCGCGAAGCTTGGCGGTGCTGTTATGGGTCACGGTCCTTCTCTGGGCGTTAGCCATATGCCTTGCGACAGACTCCACCTCGTTCAGCTTCGTCGCTACAAGGGCAGCGTTCTGGTAGTTGTCCAGCTTGCTGGCTATATCCTCATAGCCGGCCCTCCTGATCATATCAGGAAGCCTGGTGCGAAGCTGGTCGAGAGTCCAGCCTATGGGGTTGCCCGCTGTGGTCTTGTCCAGGTACAGCCTCTCGTTCTTCTTCTCAGGGCCGTAGTGGTAGTGAGGCTTCTGGTCGAAGCAATCGAACCGCAAGATTTGTGCGTCTCTGCCTTCAACATTAGCCAGAACCTCGATGCCGAGGCCCTGGTCATCCATAATCTCCTGGCGATACTGGAGTGCAAACTTTACCACTCCGGCATCAACCACAGTCTTCTGCATTTGCCTCATCATGGCGTGCCTCCTTCTATAATTGACTTTAGACCGCACAGGTCTTGACGGCTATTATAGACCAGTTAGCAACTAAAGTAAATAGTCCAAACTTGCTGGGCGTTCGCCTTGACCTGTCCTCAGACATGGTCCCCTAACGTGTAAGCAGAGCACCCAGGACGGCTCCCATCACCGTTATCCACATTGCCAGCATTATTCCCACTGTCCAGCGGAAGTTGCTCCGTATCTCGGCATGGAGGGCCTGTATTTCAGAGCGGAGTTCCCGCTGCCCTTGCGTCATTTCACTGCGAAATGCCTGCTGCCCCTGCGTCATTTCACTACGAAGTGCCTGCTGCCCCTGTTCCAAGTTCCCCAGGCGCTCGTTCATCTGCTCCAGTACGCCTTCGTGCCGTGATACCCTTTCCTCTAAAGAAGCCATCACATTCACCTGAATATAGATGGTGCCCCCAAGGGGACTCGAACCCCTGATTTCCACCTTGAAAGGGTGGCGTCCTTGGCCAGGCTAGACGATGGGGGCGCACCAGTACATTATACCGTAGCTAAGGGTATACTGCCAGTGCTTCCAGGGCCATAGTTTCGGGCAGCCCGAACATAAGGTTCATGTTCTGTATGGCTTGTCCCGCCGCTCCCTTCACCAGGTTATCCAGACAGCTTATTACTATCAGCCTGCCTGTCCTAACGTCCACGGTGGGGTACAGCAGGCACATGTTATTCCCTAGCGTCTGCTTGGTCTGGGGTGGTGAGGAGGTTATCTTTACGAAAGGCTCGCCTGAATAGAAGTCCAGGTAGAGCTGACGTAACCGGGCCTTGGCTTCCTCCCAGGAGGAGAAAGTGTCGGGCTTCAGGCGGGCGTAGCATGAGCTCAGGATGCCACGGGTCATAGGTACCAGGTGTGTCAGGAAGGTGAGGGCCAGGGGCGCACTCTCACCATCACCGGCCGACGGCGGGATAAGCTTGCCAAGCTCCTGCGTCATCTCCGGCAGATGGCGGTGCCCGTCCACAGAGTAGGCCATCACGTTCTCGTTCACCTCAGAAAAGTGGGTGCCCAAGCTCAGACCACGGCCCGCGCCGGAGACTCCCGACTTGCTATCCACAACGATGTCCAGCTCTATTAGCCCCTCCTTCACCACCGGCGCCAGGGCCAGTATAGAGCTGGTGGGATAGCAGCCGGGGTTGGCTACCAGCCTGGCCTGGGCCACCTCCGGGCGGTTAAGCTCGGTGAGGCCGTATACCGCCTCCTCAAGGTACTGGGGCCCAGGGTGGGTGACCTCGTACCACTCCTCATACTGGGAAAGCTGCCTGAGGCGGAAGTCGGCGCTTATATCCACCACCTTGATGCCATCCTTCAGGAGAGGTATCACCGACTCGGCGCTGGCTTTGTGAGGAAGTGCGGAGAACACCAGGTCCAGGCTGCCATCCAGCTCTGGCTGGATGCCCAGGTCCAGGTCAGAGAGGTGAGGGAACACGTCACCTAGCTTCTGCCCTGCGGCGCTTCGCCCAGTGACCGAGGTTATTTGGGCCTCCGGATGATGATAGAGAAGCCTTACCAGCTCCGAGCCAGCGTAACCTGTGACGTTTATGATTCCTACTCTCATTTCTGCCTCCTAAAATCAGGCATCTACCAAGGTCCTCGCCACAATAGCTCAAACCCACAGTGAACCATCGCTCCTTCGCAGAAGCGGCACCTTCTAGTAAAAGGAACCTCCGAGTCAAGGGATTCAGCGCACTGGTCGCAATAGTCCAGGTGACACACTTCGCACCGGAAACCGGAAAACCAGAGGAAGTATTTCTTACCACATAAGCAGCACGAAGGCGCAACCAGCATCCCTTTAATATTGAGGAGGAGGGCTCTTATCCAACTCCGTTTCCTGTGTCCAGTTTGGCTTAAATGGTCCTGGAGTTCATTAGATGTCAGTGCCACGAAATGGCAGTCACCACATTGAAAGGTCCTTTCGACGTAGGACATGGCCCATGTCTACCTCCTTTCCACACCAGGCTAGCAGAGGGGAGGTGGTGGCCACCCTGTTCATCTATCCCCCAAATCCCTGGAGGGACAAGCGTAGGCCAGGACGCACTGGCTACACAGGGGCCTTTGGGCTTTGCACACCCTCCTGCCGTGGGTTATCAGAGACACGTGGAAGGGATATACCTGCTCCGGTTCCACGGCCCTCTCCAGTATTTCGTGGGCCCGCTCGTAGCTGGTTTTGGGCCCTATGAGGCCCAGGCGCTTTGCCACCCTGTAGATGTGGGTGTCCACCGCCATAGCTGGCATCCCCAGGGCGAAGTTGAGGATTATGGCTGCCGACTTGGGGCCGATGCCCGGGAGCTGCCTGAGCCAGGCTTTAGCCTCCTCCAGGGGCATCTCCTTGAGGAAGTAGAGGTCGAGAGCGCCCCGCTTTTCCAGGATAAGATTAAGCACTAGCTTTATGCGGGGGGCTTTGATCCTTGCCAGGCCAGCAGTGTTGACGCACTGGGCGATAGCCTCTGTATCGGCCTGGGCTATCTCCTCAAAGGAGCTGAAAGTATCCGTAAGCTGCTTGAAGGCCCGCTCGGAGTTGCGGTCTGAGGTGTGCTGGGAAAGAATAGTGAAAACCACCTCCGAAATGGGATCGTAGCGAGGCTCCCAGGGGAAGGGTGCGTACTCTTTCCAC
>CAYWGG010000048.1:0-14539 GCA_964457285.1 uncultured Dehalococcoidia bacterium | reverse complement strand
GTATAGCTGCCACACCTCGTTGATACTGCTCAGTAGCAGCATGCCCCCCACGTACAGGGTTGCGGCCAGTAGCAGAGAACGCCTCGCCCCGTACCTCTCCGCTACCCAGCCAGCGGTAGGCGACAGTACGGCCTGGATTATGCTTCTGAAGAAGTAGGCCAGAGTTATGGCAGTCAGCGACCACCCGAACTCCTTTTGTATTATAGGCATCAGGATGGCAAAGGCCTGACCGACGAAGTTGGTGGTGACCTGAAGCACGGCGGCTAATACTGCAATGAACCATGCGTAATGGTAATGGATGCTTACAGACCTCGCCCGCTCACCAAGGCTAAGCTTCAGCACTGCCACCCCCCATCTCCCGATGTCCCGTTACCCATGACAGAGTAGGGCATTTAGCCTCGGTACATAAGCGCCTCTCGCTCAAAACACGCCTCTCCGATGAAGGGTGTGGTCAGCCCAAATCTAAGTAACACCAATTTTGATGACCAGGTACTATCCTGTCAAGAGACATTGTCATATATTCAGCATCAGCCCAATGATAAAGCTCAGCATTTATCGAATGCTCCTATCACCTCACGTAGCTCCTGGGGAAGGGGGGATGTAAACTCCAGGTATTCCCCAGTGGTCGGGTGCTGGAATCCAAGCAGATGGGCATGAAGGAACTGACGGTTCAGGTTTAGCTCGAGCCCTGCCGAAGGGCCTGGCCTCTTTGTGCGGAGATGGCCGTAAAGGGCATCTCCGGCGAGGGGGTGGCCGGTGGAGGCAAAATGGACCCTTATCTGGTGGGTACGTCCCGTCCTGGGAAAGGCCTCCAGGAAAGAGTGGTCCGGGTAGTATCGCAACACTTTGTAAGACGTCGAAGCCTCCCGGCCGCCTTGAACTACGGCCATGCGCTTGCGGTTTCGAGGGTCGCGCCCGATGGGAGCCTCGATGATACCCTCCGCTGGCTCCACCTTACCCCAGGCGAGGGCCAGGTAGACCTTGCGCACGGTCCGGTCCTTAATCTGCCTCGCGATGCTAAGATGGGCGGTGGCGGTCTTGGCCACTACCATCAGGCCGGAGGTATCCTTGTCCAGCCTATGGACGATGCCAGGGCGCAGCTCGCCGCCGATGCCTTTGAGGTCGGGACAGAGGGCCAGCAAGGCATTCACCAGCGTGTGGGAGGGATGGCCGGGAGCAGGGTGCACCGTAAGACCGGCGGGCTTGTCCACTACCAGCAACTCTCCATCCTGGTAGATAACGTTCAACGGCATGGCCTCTGGCGCAAGTTCTACGGGCCGAGGAGGTGGCACCGTGATAGAGATGCGGTCTCCAGGCCGTAGCTTTCGGCTCGCTTTGGGAACGCCGCCGTTCAGGAGAATGTAGCCCTCCTCCATGAGGCGGCGCACTTGCGCACGGGTGAGGTCTGGCCCCTGCCTGGCAAGGAACAGGTCAAGCCGTTCTTCGGCCCCAGGGGCCAGAGTGCCTTCTTCTACCACAAACTCTCTGGTGGTCATCGGCGAACGTGCTCCCTCTCCTCCACCCATTCCTTAACTCCACAGCCCCAGCAGCGCCACCCACCCGGCACCTCTCTCATGGCAGAGTCACATATCGGGCAGTAGGTGTAACCTCCATCAGTCCCTCCTCCAGCAGGAGAAGGATTCGGGTGAGGGCTCATCCAACCATCGTGGCCGCGATAAACTGCGGCCGGTTGTACGCCCTCCGGGGACGGGCGTCTCCGAACTGAAAGGCTTCCGGAGAACAGGAAAAGGCAGGCCACAATGATGATCCCTAAAACAATAGAGGCATCGGCCAGATTAAAGACGGGCCAGAAGCCCAGCTCGATGAAATCGGTGACCTGGCCCATACGCAGCCGGTCTACTAGATTGCCCAGGGCTCCACCAAGCTGCATGCCCAGGCTCAACCTCAGTGGGAAGCTAGGGGAGGGATGGTTGCGGTATACCAGAAGGAGGATAGCTATTCCCACAAAGGAGGCCAGGATCAGGAAAAGGGTCTGGTCCGAGAAAAGGCCGAAGGCGCTTCCGGTATTAAAGGTATGGGTTATGCGAAAGGCACCCTCTCTGGGGATGGACTCTCCCAACAGCAGGCTATGGCGCACCACTGCCTTGGTGACCTGGTCCAGAGCGAAGACGAGGCTTAAGGTCAGAATGAGGACCGGGTCTTTGCACCACGACATCCAGGCCCAAAGAACAGAGTTTCCCGGTGAGTGGAGTCGTCCTTCCTGCTCGAGTTTTGCCATGCGCTCCTATCTCTAAAGCCTATCGGCGAAGAAACGCGCCGTCTGCTGAGCGGCTTCTGCCTCGTAGCCCCGCCAGGAGTGGTCAGCGCCTGGCACTGTCCAGAGGTCAGCGGACTTGTGAAGGGAGTCAACCCTCTCCTTCAGAGAGGAATACGGCACCAGCCGGTCTCTTTCTCCTACAATAATGAGCTTGGGTTTCTTGTCTCTATCCACTCTTGCATGGTCCAGGGCCGACAGAGGAGGCGAGATGAGGACAAAGGCCCTGGCAGCCTTGTAGCTGGAGACGCCGGCAAGGACCATAGAGGCCCCAAAAGAGTAGCCCGCCAATCCCAAACGTTCTCTGTTTACGCCCGGCCACTGCCGCAGCACGCTCAGGGCAGCACGCACATCGTCCAGATATGGAGTCGAGGTAAATGGCCTGGAGCTTGCCCCGGGTCCAGTCGAAGGAGTGGCGCTTTCGTCTCCCTCCCGGCCCCTCACTACTTCGACGAATGTACCCTCGCTATTGCCCACACCTCGAAAGTTAAACCGCAAGGCTATAAAACCCTCTTTGACCAGGGCCTGGCAGACGGCCAGCACGAGGCCATTATCCATGTTTCCGCCAAAGACCGGGTGGGGATGGCAGACGACCACACCAGGGAAAGTCCTTGGCAAGGAAGGGTCATACCTTACCCCCGTAGGAGAGGCCATTACCCCCTCCAGCATCACACCTTTGCTTTTGAAGGAGATTGAGCTTTGGCGCATACCCTTTCCCCCTTCCATATTAGGGGCCACGCTAGTGTTTGGCAAGGACTCCTGATAGAATAATCAGAAATCCCACTATATAGGGGGTCAGTGAAATCCTCCCTAGCCCTCCTTTAATAAAGGGGGGTTGGAGGGATTTGAGGAGGCAGTCCATGAAGGTTATTGACCTGCGCAGCGATACCGTGACTCAACCCACCGAGGATATGAGAAAGGCTATGGCTGAAGCAGAGGTGGGGGATGACGTTTTGGGAGAAGACCCTACCATGACCCGCCTGGAGCAGATGGCGGCGGAGATGTTAGGTAAGGAGGCGGCCGTTTTCACCGCCAGCGGCACCATGAGCAATCTGGTAGCCGCCCTGACTCATTGCAACCGGGGCGATGAGGTGATCATGGGCAGCGAAGCCCACATGTTCTGGAACGAAGTGGGTGGCACTGCTACGCTGGCAGGAGTCCAGGTACGCCTTGTCCCCAATGACGACCAGGGGAGGCTAAACCCGTTAGAGGTAGCGGCGGCCATCAGGCCCAAAGGCAACATCCACTTCCCCCCTACAGGGCTGGTCTGCCTTGAGAATACCCACAACCGCTGCAACGGTGGAGTGCTCACTCCAGAGGACCTTAAAGCCGTTGCCGACGTAGCCCACGCTAACGGCGTGCCCGTTCACCTGGATGGCGCTCGTATATTCAACGCCGCCGTTTACCTGGAGACGCCCGCCAGGGAGCTGGTCAGGGACGTAGACGATGTATGCTTCTGCCTTTCGAAGGGGCTGAGCGCTCCCGTAGGCTCCCTTCTCTGTGGCTCTCAGGAGTTCATAGACAGGGCCAGGAAGTGGCGAAAGATGGTAGGGGGAGGTATGCGCCAGGTAGGAATTCTGGCGGCGGCCGGGATAGTCGCCCTTGAGACCATGATAGACCGGCTGGCCGAGGACCACGCCCACGCCCGCCGACTAGCTGAGGGCCTGGTCCTGATACCAGGCATCCACGTGGACCCCCAGCGCTTCCCAACTAACATCGTCTTTGTCGAGGTTGGACCTGACCTGGGCTCGGTACAGGAGTTTATGGGAAGGCTATCCCAGGCGGGAGTCAAGGTCTCCTACCCGGGCAGCAACAGGTTCCGCATGGTGACACATCGCCACATCACCGCCGAAGACGTGGACACCGCGATAGACAGAGTAGCCGGGGTGGCCAGGGGAATGAGGAGCACTGGCAAGGCTTCCCTTCAGCGAGGTCAAGCCTAAGAGGAAAAGTGTCGTGTATTAAGGGGGAGGTTGGGAGAGATGCCAGAGGAAGAGGCCCTCCTTCTGGTCGAGGATGAGGAGGTTATCAGACAGGTTTTAGCACGAGCGCTTGCCAGAGCTGGCTACCAGGTAGATGGCGTGGCTTCAGGCGAGGAAGCACTGGAGAAATTGAAAGAGCGGAAATACGATCTGCTGCTGATAGACCTCAGCCTGCCTGGGATGGACGGCCTGGACTTCTTAAAGGCGGCAAGGCAATCCAACGTTCAGGCCGGAGCACTGGTTATAACTGGCTATGGCACTATGGACCGGATCATCCAGTCAGTGGATGCAGGGGTGCAAGGTTTCTTGATGAAGCCCTTCACCCCTGCCGTGCTTCTCCGCACCGTCCGGAACGTCCTGGCAAGACAGTCCCAGGCCAGAGAAGCGCAGAGGCTCAGAGCTTACAGGCCCCTCATGGAGATCAGCCGCTGCCTGTACCGGCACCTGGGGACGCAGGATGGAGGAACTCTGGAAGAGATTGGGGCGGTGTTCCTCCGAAACATCCTCGAGGCCACCGGAGCTACTCAAGCTGCCCTCTTCCTGCGGCAACGTGAAAAACTGGTGCCTCTGTGCTCTCATGGTTTTTCTCACGGGCACGAAGCCCCCGCGGAGGAAATGGTCCATCGGCTGGAGAGCATCCTTAGAGAGATGGGAGACTCCCTTACGACCAGGAGCGAGGCCCTTTCGTGGCCTGACTTGCGCCCCTCAGGTGATCATCCCGTCGTTAGGCTATGTCTGCCTCTGTATATATCTGGCAAGGTCAACGGACTGGCCCTGGTGGGCCATGAGGGTAAAAGGCGCACCTTCTCTCGTAGCGACGTGGAGTTCCTCTGGATTAGCTGCTCCCTGGTGGCCAGGGCAATAGATGACCTGAGGGCTAACTGACGAAGTGCTAGTCAAGGGTTAGCCACCGATGGCGCATGGCCAGTATCACCGCGTGCGCCCGGGCGCTGGCACCTGTTTTTCTGAGGATAGCCGAGACATAGTTCTTTACTGTTTGCTCTCGTACACCCATCTGGGCCGCTATTTCCTTGTTGGAGAGCCCCTGGGCTACATGGTGAAGAACAGTCAACTCCCGTGGGGACAGAGGGCAGCGACCTATCTCGGACTCGGAAGGCCCAGCTACACGGAAACGCTCAGGTTCCCTGATATATCGCAGTACCTGTCTTGCCAAGGCCACGTTGGCCATTATGGTGTACTCGATCGGCTGCTCCCCCCTATACACTCTCCGTATGGTACTGATTATGAACTCCGGAGGCGTATCGAGGGTGAGGAAAGCTGCCGCTCCTACGGAGACAGCCTGGTACAGCGCCTCCTCATTCTGAGCTCGGGAGAGGGCTACGATAGCGGGACGAGGGGAGAGGTCCAGCAACTCCTGGATAAGGCTTTCCATCGAAGAGGCCACGTCCGAAGGGTCTTCCTGGCGAGCGCTCTGTAGCGGCACCTCCACAAGAAGCACATCGGGCATCCTGGCCCTGGACACCTCCAGCGCCTCCTCTAGAGTAGGGACTCTGGCAACCGACTGTATATCCTCTAGCAGATGGGCTAGAGCCTGTAAGGACAAGGACAGCTCTGGACTCAGGCCTACAAGCAAGACCTGGACCCCTTCTGTGACCTCTCTCACTTGCCTACCTCCGCCACACTCCTGGGCATAGTCAGTTTCGCGCCGTTTGGATGGTATTGTTCATAGGTATAGCATGGTAGAGTGTGATTATGGTGTGAATATGGTTTGAGTTTCAGAACTGGGCCATGCTTACTAAAAGCACAACATGAATGGAGCTATTCGGCTTGTGGAGCTTCTCCAGGGGAACCACATAGTCTATAATCAATAGTCACACAGGCATTTTGGGGCACGAAGCGCCGAAGAATCCTTTCCACTTCGCTGCGCTCGGAGTGACAGCAGAGTGGGTAACTTCTGAAGACAAGGAGAAGGTTATGCCCAAGGATTTTGTCAAGGTGGCACGGACCGACGAGCTACCGCAAGGAAAGATGAGGCTGGTGGAAATAGGGAGTGAGCGGATTCTGCTGGCCAACGTGGATGGGGAATATTATGCAGTGAGTGAAGAATGCACCCACGCCTATGCCCTCTTGTCCCAGGGAGACCTTCGCGGTGAAGAGGTGGAATGCCCCCTTCACGGGAGTGCGTTCAGCGTTAAGAGCGGGGAGGCGATGTCTCCACCGGCTTCCGAAGCTCTCACCAGCTACTCAGTCAGGGTGGATGGCAGCGACATCATGATTGGGCCTGAGCGACCTCGCTCTTAGGGGACGTCTGAGCGCTTCCATTCCTTCAAGTCCCCCTCTTGTCGCCCCAGAGGAGGATGTGCAGGCGGGGAGTGAACCTGAAACCCTCCTCAATGCACACCTGGCTAAGCCATCGGCTCCTCTCTTGGAGCGCCCCCAAAGTCTGGCCCTCAGGCATAAGGATGACCCGCTCCCTGGGGAGATCGTACTTCTCGACCAGGGTACGGACCTCTTTGAGGTCTGCGCTCTCTACTATGACGAACTTGAAATACGCGCTGGGGAGGCGGCTGAAGGAGGCGAGCGCCTGGGGGACTTCACGGCGGTGGAGGGCATTGCTGGAGGTGGCGAGCTTTGGCGAAACGTTCCACTGGTCTATGTCTCGCTCAAGCTGGGGGCTGGGGGTGATGGTGCCATTGGTCTCTACCTCGAAGGAGAAGCCCCGCTCCTTCAGAGGCCGGACCAGTGGCGCAAGCCCTTTCTGCTGCAGCAGTGGCTCACCTCCAGTAATGACCAGATGAGGGCAGCCATGCCTCAAGATACTTTCCTCTACCTGTTCCAGAGATAGCTCTATCACCTCGCGCTTATAGTCATAACGCCGCCAGTCCCATGTATACGCGGTGTCGCAATACGTGCAGACCAGGTTGCACAGCGCCAGCCGGAGGAACACCGATGGGGTGCCGATGGCAGCGCCTTCCCCCTGAAGAGAGTGAAAGATTTCGGGTTCGCCGTTGGGCTGTCGGCTTACCTTGAGGGAGATGGCCCTCGCCCCCAGCCCTTCCCTGTCCCCCCTTAGCAAGGGAGAATTAAGGGGGATGGCCCTGAGCTTGCCAGAAGGCTGGAGTGAGGGTAAGTGTGAGTCGCTCACGGTGAAGTCACCCCCAGGCGGGCCAGGAGGGGGTCTTTGTAGCCCGCCTCTGCGAAGCCCCTGGCCCGCAGAACACAGCTATCGCAACGTCCGCAGGGAAGGTCGCCTGCCTCATAGCAGCTCCAGGTATGCTCCAGCGGTGCTTTAAGCTCCATACCCAGCTTGACGATCTCCGCTTTGGAGAGATGGATGATAGGGGTCTCGATCTGGATGGGGACTCGATATTGGGCCCATAGCTTGCTGCCATGCATCAGCGCGTCGCGCATCTTCTCGTAGTATTCAGGCCTGCAGTCGGGGTAGCCACTGTAGTCTATGGCGTTAGGGGCCATGAATATATATGCCCCGACCTCCTGGGGCGCTACCCCCTGCACCTCGATGGCATAGAGGGCCAGGCTCTCCAAAAAGGCCCCTGCAATAGTCAGAAAGAAGGTGTTGCGAAGAGGTACATAGGTAATAGGAATGCTCGCCTCTGGGTTCTCAGGTCGCCTGCCGCCGGGATGTGGCCCAGCCACCGCTGGTTGCGAAAGTCGGTCCTTGGGCAGCGGAAACCGCTCCGGGCTGGTGAGGGATGAGTACCAGGCCACCTTGCCGAAAGCAGAGATGTCAACCAGATCATAGTGAATCCCCAGGAGCCGGGCGACCTCCTGGGCGCACTGGACCTCCTTGCTGTGGGTCTGCCCATAGTGAAAGGTGAGGGCGGTGAGTCGCTGGACACGGTCCTTTGCGTATGTAGTGACCGTCGTGGAGTCCAGCCCACCGGAAAGTAGGGTTACCCCTATGCTCTCCATAGTCAGCCACCTCTTCGGCCGTGATCAGGAAAGACCTCTTCGATAGGCCCAGGAGAGGCTCTGTAGAATTCGGCATACTGAGTAGGGGACTCCCACACCCTTACCCTGAGAGGCTCGATGTCGCACAGCTCCTGGGCACGCAGGTAAAGCTCTCTGGCCATCACCTCCGCCGAGGGGTTCTCTTCCGGAAACACGAAGACCCGACTCCCTTTGACGGCCCTCAGGGCGTTCAGAAGCTCCACATCCCTGCTGTTGACGAGAAAGGCGTGGTCCCAGTTTTCTTCTATCCAGCCATTGACCTTGCGCTTAAGCTCCGTGAAGTCAATCACAAACCCCAGGTCGTTGAGGACATCGGAAGCCACCCATATCTCTGCCCTATAGGTATGTCCATGCGGGAAGACGCATTTGCCGTTGTGCTCCAACAGGCGGTGGCCGCTAGCAAAGTCAAGCTCAATTCTGACCCGGTACTTCCCTTCCACAGCTTTGCTCCTGGATAGCCCCTCCTACCTAAAAGGCGGAATAGCTGTCGGATAAAGAGCTGGTGTCAGGGCACGCCTTGTGCTCTACTGAAACGGTAGCATGGAGGCCACCTCGCACTTTATAGTCAAGGACTACCCTCATCCACCGGGGTTGGCACAGAGAGACCAGGTCCCTGATGATGCGGTTGGCTGCGTGCTCCTGCACAATGCCCACGTCACGATAGGAGAGGAGATAATACTTCAGCGACTTTAGCTCGATGCACAGGTCCGCTGGAACGTAGGTGATTTTGAGGCTGCCGTAGTCGGGCAGGCCGGTCCAGGGGCAGAGGGCAGTGAACTCATCGGTATCTATAGAGACCTGGGAAGGCTGGTCAGGGTACTCGTACTCAAAAGCCAGCAAGCAGCCCACGTCTATTACCTCTTCGCTCCTGAGAGTGAGCTGCCTGTCCAGGCTCTCGTACTTTTCCTTCAGTGACTCTTTCGCCCCGACCATTCTGAACCCTCCTTAGAAGAAGCGTCCCCTTTAAGTATCATAGGCCAATGGGCCGCCTCTGTCAAAGCTCCTTGGCCTCATTTTACCCCCCGTCTTGTCACAGCCTACTAACTGGAGTAGACTTGTAGCGTGATTTCAGTAGGTCAGCATAAGACATGACCATGGAGCCAGACAGGGACCTGCCAGAGGGTCTTCCGGGGCCTGAGTCCCTCAGTGAGAAGCTTCCTTCGGATGATACATATGTGAGTCTGGAAGAGGTCCAAAACCTCTTCCGAGAAGCCGTTGACGGCGATTTGCCGCTCACCCTCCTGGGAGGCTTCAAGCTGGACTTTTCCGGTAACCAGAATTTCCACAAGGTGTTCTTTTCTGTCCGGTGCGACTGTGGCACCGCAGCACTGCTAAGCGTGGAAGTCGGCAAATCGAAAACACTCTCTCAATTAAAGGAGGCCCTACCAGGCCTGGTACAGCATCTAAAGATTAAGGCCGAGCAGTTCACCAATATGTCCTGTGAGATGCATACGCTCATGCGTGGTGGCGGCAGCAGACAGGCACCGACCTGATCAGGCGGCATTTCAAGATACCAGGCATGATGGCACGTAGAACAGGAGAACAGGGATGAAGCGACAGCTTACCTATGAGCAGGCCCTGAGAGGGGCGAAAAGGTTCTCGGAGAAGTACGTGGAGCGTGGTCCATACAAATTCTTCCCCGATGCCCAGGTGGTAGAGATGGTCCAGGAGGGCCTGGCCAAGAACGAGACGGAGTATGGATACCGCTATTGCCCTTGAATGCCCCTCAGTGGCGATCCGGTGGAGGACCGCAAAAAGATATGCCCCTGCGACCGACACCATGAAGACATCGAACGGGATGGCTTCTGTATTTGAATGTTCTTCGTCAGCGAAGAGTTTCTTCGCAAATATGAGCAGGGTGAGGATTTTGTACAGACTATAGATGAAGTGGTGAAACCTGGGGAGGGGCTATTCGACCAACCGTACGAGTCAAAGGCAGACCGAAAAAGCAGGCAACGAACACCAAAAGGAGAAACCCAGTAATGGATGTAACAGTCTATACCTCTGTGGGCTGAGGCCCCTGCCACATGGTGAAAGTGTATCTTTCACGTAAGGGGATCCCCTTCAGAGAGCGTAATGTCTCACTGGATGAGGAGGCCAGAAAAGACCTCCTTGGCATGGGGCACCGCAGTACGCCTGTGACTGTAATCAAAGACCAGAAGGTGGTGGGGTACAGCCCTCCGAAACTGGAGGCTGCGCTGAAGGCGGCTGGCCTGTCACAGTGAGCACGGGTCGCCCTATTGTCTATGTGAGCTTCGTCAGGCCACTCGACGCCCGGCTCTCAGTAGATGGGAGAGGGCGACAGTCTACCGCCTACGGTGAGAGTTGCGGCTAAGCAGATGCCTGATCTGTCGATGTATCCGAGATGTCGAGACTGGTCCTAGTCTGAAGTCCGGCCTTGCCCCGTTCCCTCCGATGCCGGAAGGCTCAGCCTCATCCTCTTTGTGGTGGTAGTAATAGTAGTGGTATCGGTACCTGCCATATCCAAGCCCCCGGGACCTCACCTTGTTCAGTATATACCCCACGATGGGGGTCCCGGACTTCTGGATCATGCCTACCGAGTCCCTGAAAGCGTCTACATGGGTCTCACCAAGGGCCCCTACTATAACTACCCCGTCAACATAAGAGGCCAGAATCATCGGGTCCGATGCGGCCATAGTGGGTGGGGAGTCTAGCAAGAGAATGTCACATTCCTTCTTGAGCTCATCAATGATTTCTTTCGTCCTGGGGGAGTTAAGCAGGTCCGCCGGACTCTGGGGGACTGCGCCGCAGGCCAGGATTCTCAGGCCAGGAATCGAGGTCTGGCAAAGCAGTGAGGCCACAGGACGGCTTCTATCTAGCATGAGAAGAGGGCTGAGCCCTCCCTGGCCATTAGTCTCTGGAAAATAACGGTGGAGAGTGGGTCGGCGCAGGTCAGTCTCTAGCAGGATGATCCGGTTGCCACTCCCGGCTAAAGCTGACGCTAGATTTACGAGAGTAGTAGTTTTCCCTTCTCTGGGCGCTACACTGGTTATCATGAAGGCATTGCCTGGATGCGAGGACACAACGAAACGAAAGGTAGTACGAAGCTGCCGATACATCTCAGCATAAATAGAGTCGGGATAGTCACGGACCGCAAACTTCCCAGGGGCGACGTCTCTATCGCTCCATTTGAACATGACGCCCATAACCGGAGAGGTCACATTGGGCAGGGCGAACATCCTTTCGACCTGCTCCTTGGACCCCAGCTTGTTACTGGAGTAGTCTATCAAGAAGGCTAGCAGAACGCCCAGGAAAGCCCCCAGAAAGCCAGCCACCAACATGTTGTTCCGCGTGGAGGGACGCACCGATGGGATGGAGATCGCCGCCTCCTCCAAGAAACTTATGCTGCCCAGAGCGCTAAGCTGCGCTTCTACCAACGCTGCGGCAGCAGCATCGGTAGCCCCCTGGGCGGTAAAGATGGCTTGTCTCCGGGCGATGTCCGCCAGCCGAGACGTCTCTGTATCTTGAATGAAGACTTGCGTCAGGGTGTTGGCGATCTTAACGGGCGACTCAGGGTCACTTCCCTGGACTTTAACGTCCATCAAAGACGTGCCGGGTCGCACGGATATGTTTACTCCACTGCGCAGGCCGGCTACATCGAGCGGGAGCCCCAACTCGTCAATCGTCCTCTGCAACAGTTTCCGAGTGGTCAGTAGTTCCTGATAGGTCCTTGCTAGCTGCTGGCTCGCCCCAATGTCGCCAAGGCCGGGTGCCAGGCCACTTCTGGCCTCCTGCACCAGGATAGTGGCATGGGCACGGTAAATGGTGGTCTTGGCGACGGTGCTGTATACGTAGGCAATCAAAAGCAATAGCACGACTACCAATGCGACAATCCACCACCAGCGCAAAAGCACCGAGAGGTATCGGGCCAGGTCTATACTTTGCTCTTCCTGTTCCATACCCTAAACCTTAAAGCGCATTTGATAAGTCCTCCCCTTATCTTACCTCACTCCTACAATTTTACCTCAACTATGTTACACTATCTTCGAGATTCTGGCTAGCCGCTTATTGACCATTAGTCCTTAGTGATGAGTCTTTAGGGTAAAGCCTGACTATGTCGTCCAAAGGTCATAGCTGTAGCCTCAACCCCGCTGAGAATGCGGGTCTTTTTCACTTTGAACGGTAAGGCTTCGCCCTTGGAAGCTGAGACCAGAGGGATAAAAGACCTGAAGCCAAACATGATGCGGCGTCTATTCATAGGGATTTTATCATGCTCTACCCTGGGGTGGATGGCCCTTCTTTTGCTCATTTCCGCCTGGCGAAATCCGAGGACGCCTGATCTGGGGCCCCCTGGGCCGTCGCTGGAAGCCTTACTCAGCCATCTTGCCCTCTTTGCCATATTAGGGATCCTGGTATCTTACGATGTCTTCTACATGAAAGGCCACCGTCATGCGGTGCTGGGCATCGTGGCGGCTTCTCTGGCAGGGCTCCTCTGGGGGACCGTCACCGAATGGTATCAACTGCATGTACCTGGCAGGGAAGCATCCTTGCTGGACGTGCTAACGAATACCCTGGGCGCCATCTGTGGGGGATGTGTTGTGGTAGGATTGCACTGGCTCAGGAGGTGGGCGTTTGAACAGAATACTGGTCACAGGAGGCTCTGGGTTCCTGGGCATAGCCCTGGTCCGTCGGCTGGTAGAGGATGGCTACCTCCCCAGGATACTGGACATCAATGACCTCAACGATGCCCAGCTTGAGGATATTGTCGAGTTCATTAAGGGCGATGTAAGGGACGCCAGGGCTGTAGCAGAGGCCTGTCAGGGTATAGATACTGTGTTCCACCTGGCGGCGGCAGTCCTGCCTACTCGTGGCAAAAAGGCCTATACATCCATCAATGCAGGTGGGACTCGCAATGTGCTCCAGGCGTCTCTAGAGCACGGGGTAAAACAGGTGATACACATCTCTACCAGCGCCATATACGGCGTGCCACCCCGACTTCCTGTGACAGAGGATACAGGGTTCCGGCCTATGGGCTATTACGGGCAGGCCAAATTTCAGGGTGAGCAGGAAGTCAGGCGGCAGCGCCAGAAAGGTCTGCGGGTGTGTATCCTGAGGCCCAGGACCATTATAGGCACTGAAAGGCTGGGCATATTTCACATACTCTTCGACTGGATAAAGGGAGGCAAACGCATCCCCATTATCGGCCCTGGCAATAACCTCTTCCAGTTTGTGAGCGCAAGGGATGTAGTAGAGGCATCCCTTCTGGCCGCGCAACTGGAAAGCAACGACGATTTCAATATCGGCGCCGAGGAATACTCTACGGTGCGGGCCGACCTTGAGGCGCTAGTCAAGCACGCTGGCTCTGGCTCCAGGGTAGTATCTATCCCGGCTCCACTGGTGAAGGTTTCGCTACAGCTTTTAGATGCCCTGAGGCTCTCGCCGCTGATGGACTGGCAGTACAAGGTGGCAGACAAACCTTTCTACTTCGACATCTCAAAGGCCAAGAGAGTCCTGAGTTGGCAACCTCAGGATAGCAACCTGAAGATGTTCACCGACTCCTACGACTGGTACATCGGCCACTTCAAAGACTCTGCATCTGCCTACGGCTCAACTCACCGGCAGGCTGTCCGGCAGAGGGCTCTCAGGCTGCTCAGGAGCGTATTTTAGCTTAGCCCTCACCCCAACCCCTCTCCCACCGAGGGGGGACCAGCTATGAGGGTCGGTAAGAGGTCCAGATGCCATTAAAAGGGGACTTCCACATGCACACTTCCTTCTCCGGGGACTGCGCTACATCCCCCGAGGTGGTGGTCAAGCGATGCCTGGAGAGTGGGCTGGACTGTATAGCTGTTACCGATCACAACAGCATCAGGGGCGCACTTGAGGTACGTAAGCTCGCCGCCTCACACCCCGATTTCACGGTAATCGTCGGGGAGGAGGTAAAGTCCAGCCAGGGGGACATTATCGGCCTTTTCCTGGAGGAAGAGGTCCCCAAGGGCCTATCTCCTCTGGAAACGGTCCGACGCATCAAAGACCAGGGAGGCCTGGTAGTGGTGCCTCACCCCTTCGACACTATCAGAAGGGGGCCTCTCTCTCCTGCCGCCCTCCGCGAGGTCTTACCATACGTAGACCTCATTGAAGTCCTCAACGCCCGCACCATCATCCCCAGGGACCTGGGAAGGTGTCGCCGTTTGGCTGATGAGACAGGCATCACTCCTGTAGCGGTGAGCGATGCTCATACCCCTGGAGAGCTAGGCTCGGCCTGGGTGGAATTTGGGGGTTTTGATGGGTCTGCCTGGTCTTTTAAGGATTCCATGAAGATGGGCAAGATTGTCGGCCATCGCTCCACGCCCCTGGTGCACCTGGTCACCGCATACGTGAAGGTCAAGAA
>CAYWGG010000047.1:0-14586 GCA_964457285.1 uncultured Dehalococcoidia bacterium | reverse complement strand
AGTGGGATTGAACGGGTCTTTGCGGGTAATCCTTTCGTCCCCAGCTTGAAGGCTGAATAGTTACGAATTAGGTAACTATACCTACCTGAGGGATCACCTACCTCCAGTTCTCTCATTTACATGTCATATTCCGGCCTCCAACCTGACATGGGCCTATCAACGACGTTGTTTAAAGTAGATATTGATCATAGAATGGAATTGACCCATATTGGACTTAATGAGCGCTGCCCAATTATTTTGCAGACAAAAAGTAAGACGTGTCTGATAAGCGTCAGGCAATTGCCGAGCTTTACGAGACCCATTATGAACGGGTCGCTCGGTACATCGCGGTGCGTATTGGCAGCATCAGCGAGGCCGAGGACCTGGCTAGTGAGGTATTCGTGCGCGCCTTGAAGTCAATAGACGGTTATAAGGAAACTGGAGCCCCTTTAGAGGCTTGGGTATTCAGGATAGCTCATAATCTTGTAGTGGACCACCTTCGTAGAAAAAGCCGACGCCCAGCCTCGGTGCCACTGGATGAAACGTTCCCTCTGGCTAGTATCGAAAATCTCACTGGAGGCCTCGAGCACCAGCAGGAAATCCAGCAACTTCACCAGGCTATGGCACAGCTCAGCGATGCCCAACGGCAGGTATTGGCCCTCCGATTCGGTGCTGAGATGACCTCAGAACAAGTAGCACAGGTAATGAGGAAGAGACCTGGCGCTGTCCGCGAGATGCAGAGCGCCGCAATAAAGAAACTGCGTCAGATTCTAGGAGGCCAGTAGGGCGAATCCGCCCCGGTGAATACAATGTCAGACCGATTAGACCAGATACTGGACGAGTGCATTGACCGCATCAGCCTTCAGGGTGAGTCCGTGGAAGATTGCCTAGCACGCTACCCCGACCTGGCGACAGAGCTCGAACCGCATTTGCGCGTAGTAGTGATGGCTTCTCAGGCTTCCGCCTTCACTCCCAGCGCCGATGCTAAAGCACTGGGACACCAGAGGCTCCAAGCAGAGCTCCGAGCCCTTGACCAAAGGGCTGTAAAAAGAAGGGAGCCTAGAACCTCGTGGGCCCGGCCAGTATTCGGCTGGCAGATACGCACAGTGCTGATACCCCTTGCGATCGTGTTAGTGTTGCTGGTAGGAAGTGTCAGCACAGTGTTGGCGTCCAGCAGCGCACTACCAGGAGACGCCCTTTACCCTGTGAAGCGTACTGCTGAACAGGCACGCCTTGCATTTCAGTTCTCCCAGACTGGGAAGGCGGAGCTATACCTAACTTACTCAGAGCGTAGAGCTGAGGAAATTAGCAAGCTCATAAAAGTGGGCAAATTCTCCCAATTGGAAGCTGCCCAGAAAAACCTCAGGGATAATTTGACTGCTACTACTCGAATCGCCGGTGTTCTGCAGAACGAAGGTGAAGTAAACAACCTAAAGTCGCGGCTTGAGGTGAGCGCATCTCAGGTGCTCGCCAGTATCCAACTAGCCTTCCAGGAGGCACCTGAAGCCAGCCGTGAAGCGGCCAGCAATACCTTCCAGGCGTTCAGTGAAGCCTTTGGTGATGCTATTGAGGTAGTGGGGCCAAGAGCGCCGAAGGTCGTTGCAGCTATTGCTCCTGGTACTCTCAGGTTCTGGGCGGTTGACCCACCCCCGCCTGACGTGGAGAAGGTCTTAGTCGAGGTCGAAAGTATAGAGGCCCATCTGACCAGAGGAGACCAGAGCCGCTGGATCAGCATAACGGACGAGCCTCAGGTCTTTGATTTGCTGCGGATTGCTGAAGTCCAGAGGTTCCTTGGAGAAAAGATGGTTGAGCCTGGTACCTATACCAGGGTACGGTTCCTTATTACCAAAGCGACCGTAGTGGTTGCTGCGGTAGGCCATCCAGCGAAGGTACCTAGCGAACGCCTCGACTTGATCCGGCCTTTCCGTGTCGAAGAAGGCAAGACCACCGAGGTCCGTCTTGATTTCGATGGCCTACGATCTCTCAAGCTCACCGGCCAGGATGAATATATCATGAAGCCAGTAGTGCGCGTCTTTGTTAAGGAGCCAAGCGAGGCGGATCAAGCCAGCCAGGCTGGGCAAGCAAAAGGTCAGCCACAAACATCGAGGAAAGAACTGGAAAGGTCTGCAAAGGTTCAGGCTCCTAAAGTCAGGATAGAGCTTGAAGGGGTTGTCGAAGCAGTGACTGTTGACTCCCTGACTGTGAAAGGCAAGCTTATTTCCCTCAGTCCTGATACGAAGATTGATGGCCCACCGGAAGTGGGGAAGATAGCCAAGATAGAGGCTCTTATTCAGCCAGATGGCACTTTACTCGCTACAAAAATTGAGATGGAACATGTCAAGGAAAAGAAGGATAAGACTCCTGAGAAGCCAAGGGCCACAGACCAAACGCAGAAGCCAGAGAAAGACCAGGAGCAGTCGAGACCCCCTGGTCAAGCCGACGTGAGTGTTTATGGCATCATAGAATTCTTGGACAAGGAGCGATGGGTTTTGAACGGTCATGAAATAATCATCAACACGGAGACCAAGATCGAAGAGACACCATCTGTAGGTCTCAGGGCCCGTGTGGAGGGGAAGCCCCAACCTGATGGCAGGATTTTGGCAGAGTCCATCAAAGTTCTGGAGAGTCCCCGGGAGCCAGATAAAGCTCCAAAGGAAGATAGGCGGCCTCCTGATAGGACTCCGACTTCGTCTGGCGACACGTCCAAGAAACAGGATGACATCCGTATAAAAGGCACCATAGAAGAGATAGGAATAGACCGATGGCGGGTGGATGGGCAAACTGTTGTTGTGTCTAGCGAGACGGTTGTTGAGGATGTCCCGAAAGTAGGCGCCAATGTCCAAATTGAAGGGGTTCGTCAGGAGAATGGTACTGTTCTTGCTATAAGAGTCAAGGTATTAAGGAAATCAGGTGACCAGAACAAGAAGACCTCACCTACGCCAACGCCTGTGTCCACATCTACACTCACCCCAACACCAAGTCCGGAGCCTACAGCCACGCTCACTCCCAAACCTGGACCCACCCCTACTCCAGTGCTGGTGACCGTCCAATTGGAAGGTGTATTAGGCCAAGTCCAGGGGCTAGAATGGCATGTTGGAGGCGAGGTGGTAGTGCTAAGTGCCGAGACCAAAATAGATGGCACACTAGTTGCCGGCTCTCGGGTACGGATCAAGGGCCTGCGCAGAGAAGATAGGACCATCCTCGCAACAGAGGTACAAATACTCGATACCCCAGGCAAGCCGCACTTACCTGATGTAGCTCCTTCACTTAGATAGGTCTTTCAAGACATCAAGCCGGAACAGCCACGAGGGCTCCGTAGTACAGGAGCCTTTTGCTTTTCTTAACCCAGGATGTCACCTGACACTAGGTAAATATTGACGTTCTAATTAGTGAAAACCAAATTCAGCATTAAGGAGGTATTTGCTATGAGAAGTTTTCTCCTAGCCCTGGCAATCGTGGTGATGGCAGTTGCCATAGCATGTGCCAAAGCCCCCACGGCAACTCCAGTGCCATCTCCGACGGCTACAGCCACACCGAGTATAACCACTCCTACTCCTACAGAAACCCCTACACGACCCCCTGCAGCTACGGTCACACCTACAGGCACCCCTACACAGCCCCCTACAGTTACGGTTACACCTATAGGAACCCCTATACCATCTCCCAAAGCTGAGGACACACCAGTAGCTTTCTTCCTGGAGGTGCTAACTCCAGAGAATGAAACTGTGGTCCAGGAGGGGTCTGTTGAAGTCCGAGGGCGCACTGTCCCCGATGCCGTGGTGACGGTCAATGGTCAGGTGGTGGAGGTGGGCTCGGATGGTGGCTTCTTAGCGATGGCGCAACTGGAAGAAGGCCCGAACACTATTGAAGTTATCGCCAGCGACTTTCAGGGCAACCAGGAGGCACAGGTCCTAACGGTAGTCTATGTGCTATAGTCCAACATCCTTGCTTTCTGAGGAATAGATACATCATGGCACTGCGGGCATCAAATCTGGCTCTATCTATAGGGCGTATAGCAAACGTCTTGGGTAATCTCTTCATATTGCTACCCTGGCGTACCTTGCTACTTCTTGGAAACACCCTTATTTGGATTCCAGGGGTAGACCCTCAAATGCCTCTAACCATTACCTCTTTGGCGTTGATTCTTTCGGAGCCGGCCAAAATCCTGGAGTCGATCCGTACCCTTGGGCAGACTTCCAGAGAGTGGCAACAGGAAGCCAAACAAGCCAGAGAGGCTCTGAGGAACAGGGGTGCTAATCAGAGATGGGTAGCAAACGAAGTTGCAAAAGCACCTATCAAGAAAGGCGCGACGTTTGGAGAGGATCCAGTCAGACCACTACACATCAAAACCCACCGTCCGCGACAGGTCACTCTAATCCACGCTGGTAGGAAGCAGCCGGTTTATGTTAAATGTGCAGGTCGGCGGTCTGTAGTGAAGCACTCCCAAGAAGAGACCCACCATCTGGTGATGTCCTGGGATAATCACAGGGCTTCACAGATGTTGGGCCAGAAGAATGTTGAGATACTCCAGGATTCCTCACAATAAAAAGCTGACGTACGGTGTTCACTGACGTTATAGATAGTAGACAACAGCAAACTCTAGGTAGGTGACTACCTGCTGTTGAAGACTCGAATAATAAGGAGGGTAACTATGAAGAGGTACATCCTAAATAAAGGGAAGATGGTCGCATTGTTGGCGATAGCTGCAATCATCGCCCTAAGCACCCTGGGAGCCGCCTTTGCAGCCTCTCCAGGGGAGGATGGCAAAGCCAAGCAGGGCCTCTTTGGAACTGTAAAGGCTAAAAGCGACAATTCCTTCACATTGCAGACTTCCAAGGGCGATACCATTGAGCTGGCTGTGACGGCAGACACTAAATTCCGAATGCCTGGTGAGGCCAAGGCCAGTTTCGATGACTTAAAGTTGGGCACCAGGGTTGCAGTCCTTGCCGAGACCAGGGCTAGCGCAGCCACCGCCCTCAAAGTCATGCCTGTACCAGGAGAGCCGCAGAGAGAACACAGGACGTTGGCGGTTATAGAAGTCTCCGGAAAGACGGTCATCGCCGAAGATGCCAAAGGCAACAGGGTAGAAGTGGAGCTAGACCAGGAGCTACTTGGCGAATTGAAGGGACAACTGATGATATTCATCGGCGCTCGGAGCCAGCAGTCCAACCACTTCAAGGCCCACGCCGAGGTGAAGATAGGAAATGTGGTGAAGCGCCTAGAGGCCCATGCAGAGAAGTTGCAGGCTGAGGCAAAAAGTGAGGCCAACGCTGAGGTCAAAGCCAAGAAGGGGCGCGACCTAGTCCAACTGAGGGCCCGGCTGGAGACCAATATGCAACGGCACCTTGACCTGTTCGCTGAGACCATCGCCAAAGCACCAGAGCAGGCCAAGCCTTCCTTGGAAGCTGCCCTGGAGATGACCCTTAAGGGGTATAGGACTGCCCTGGAGGCTCTGGGGGAGTCACAGGCCAAAGCCAAGGCAAGGCTGGAGCTGCGCCAGGCCCACGGCTTCGTGGAAGAGATAAACACGGAGACCAGTCAGATGACGTTGAGGTCACGCGTGGATACAACGCTAACCCTTAAGGTGACCGGAGACACACAAATCCGTATTGGTGAAGAGCGTAGGGGTCTTGCTGACATTTCCACAGGCGACCAGGTTGTCGTCCGGTACGACAGGGAGACTTTGGTCGCTACAGAGATCAAAGTCAAGGTAGAGGCTGAGGCAGAAGGAACAATACAGAACATAGACAGCGCCAGAGGCCAACTAATCCTTACCCTTACCAACGGTGCTACCCTCACGCTGAAGCTCACTCCAGATACTGAGATCGAAATCAACGACAAGAAGGCAACGGCCGCTGCCCTTCAGTCCAATGCCTTGATAGAAGTCAAGTACAACATCAAGACTATGGAAATCCAGGAGATAGAGGCCGAGACCAGGGGCGAGGTGGAAGGCACCATCAAGGCTGTTGACTCAACATCTGGCACAGTAACCATTCTCACCGACGCAGGGAAAGAGCTGACTCTGAAAATCACCGACTCAACTCTGGTGAAAATCAAGGGACTGCTCTTCGGCGTCCTTGGGGTGAGTGCTGGCATGGAGGTAGAGGTAAAGTATGATCTGACCAGTGGAGGGGTTCTGGAACTGAAAGCTGAGAGTGAAGGTCGTCCCGAGGCAGAGGCGAAGGAGGAAGCCAAGGTCACCGGAACCATTACCAGCATCAACCTGGCTTCTGGCGACATCACTGTAAAGCTGGCTGGTGGCGAGATGATCACTTTACATGCCGACGACGAGACAGAAATCGAAGTCGGTGAAGAATCAGAAGCCCTTGGCGACATCCAGGTGGGGCATCTAGTGAAGATCGAGTACGATACAAACACCATGATCGCCTCTGAGATCAAAGTTCTGTCTGGAGCCCGTTTGAAGGCAGAGATAGAGGTCCACGGCACTATCGAAGCCGTAGATACGACCGGTGACAAGGTGGTAATTAGGCTGCGTGATGGGTTCACGAAAGAGCTGGTGTTGAGCGGTGATACTGTAATTCGCATAAATGGCTTGTTGTCCTCGGAGGCTGACCTTAAGGTCGGGATGGAAGTGGAAGCCAGGTATCGAGCTGATGCGAATACAGCCCTAAGGATCAATACCACCGTGAAAGGCCCAGTGGAGTTCAGGGGTAAGGTCAAGAGCCTGGATATAGTTACAGGCCAAGTGGTAATTGAAACAACGGATGGCAGGGCCATCAAGGTGAGCGTTACACCCAACACCGAGGTCATCTTTGACGGCCGGCCTGGGCTCCTGTTGAATCTTGAGCCTGGTGCTGACGTGAAAGTGGACCTCAAGGTGGATTCCTCTGGCAATGTGGCCCTTAAGATCCACGTTGGGGCAAACGAGCAGGAGGATTCTCGAGGGCAGCCTAAAGGCTCAAGCAATTCGGGCAGCTCCCATTCAACCCAGGGCAGTGGTAGCTCGGAGGCTGGAGCTCAGCCAAGCAGTAATACTGGTGCCAGTGTCTCATCCAAGCCTTCTGGAGCGAGTGTTGAGATAGAGATTCACAGCAACGTCTGGGTAACTGCGCCTTAATTGACCACGTTCTAAAGTGAGAGAGTTGCGGGCCGTGGGTAAGAATGCCCTGGCCCGCAGGGCATTTCTTTAACATTGGAGGAATCCAGAGTACTTTTCACCTACTTTATACCAAAGCCAAGGTGACACCTACACAGACTCTGTGGCTTCCACCTTAGTATTGGTTTAGGGTCAGTGACAAAACCCCCCTTTTACAAGAAGATGACTTGCTTAGCAAAGCCCTTGGGTATGGCCTTCACCACTACCAGAGCCAATAATAGATACACCATCATCAGTTCAAAAAAGGGAGTCCTTCTGGTACGCCCAATTATACCCCAACGGTGGCTATGCTGTACACCGCTCCCCTTCTGGAGCGCCACTAATCTACCAGTTCCAGCCCTCTATACGGAAATCTATACACCTGCCAGGGCTCACCCGCCACTTTCGACACCTCTGACCCGAGAGTAAACAATTATTGTGTCCCAGTTTACTCTGTCCACATCTGGCTATGGTTTGTCCACTGAGAACTGTGGACTCAGATACGGAATATCAGTGGACAGGTCAGTTGACTTATATCTGGTGGATTCCACAAGTGGACACGTCCACTGGACTGGACCAAGACCATGAAGAAGAACACCAGAGGGCCTTCCAGGAAAGAAGAAGAAATTGCTCGTCTATTGTTTGAAGGTGTTTCTCCTGCTGAACTTGTCCACCGAGGTTTCTCAAAGGGGACAACCTACAAAATCGCCAAGCGCCTCAAGCCAACTACTACCCCTCAGCCAACTGCCATCCCAGCCACCAGTGCCACTAACTCCCCTGTTGACCCAAACTTGGAGGGCGATCCTGAGATTATGGACTTGAAGAAAACCTTACGGAAAGCCCAGCTACAGAGGCAACTGGCAGAGATCAAGGCCCCCATAGACCTTCAGGCCAGACTGAAGGGTTTGGAAGAGGAAATGAAGGCCCTGAGTGACGCCCTGGCTGACCTGTATGGCCAGCTAGAGGATTCTCCTGTCAGTGGATTGCGCCAGGAGTTCAGGTGCGCCTGCGGTGCCAGGGGCCTGGTAGCAGCGAAGGTGGTCTGCACCTCCTGCCTTCGAGAAAGTAGCTACGGCTGGTGGCCGAGGAAGGGTAAATAAGGGCCCACTCGCTCCAGCAAGCTCAGCATCCTGTGTCTCACCGGGTCACGTATTCGGCCATTAGTCAGGACCTCCAGGAAGCCAGAAGGGTCAGGGAAAGGAAGAGACCTGATTTGTTCCTCAGGTAAAGCTTCCTGGGAAGCTTCGCCTGACCCCTCTGGTCCCTGGGCAGAGGCCTCGAGGAACAGGTCAGTCACGTCCCGGCGGGGAAGCCCACCTTGGGGCATTTCTGTCACCCGTTACCCCTCAGGCAGAGCCCGCCGCTCAGGGAAGGCTGGCAGAGCTGGATACTCGCTCTGAAGGGCCTGAAGGAAGGTCTTGGCCTTGTCGGCCCAGTCGTCTGGGGCGCTTATGGCCTGCAAGGTGGCCCGGCTGATTGGCAAAGGGCCAGCAGCGCCTTTTATATGTACCCTCCCCATCCAGCGGACCTCACGGCCCATACCCTTGATGACGGGCATAAATAGCACTGAGCCTCTGTCAGTGCTGGCCTGGTAGACTGTGAGACCGCTTAGCTCTGCTGCTGAAAGCTCATGCTTCGCTCTTTCCAGGAAATCTGGTCGTTCTGGCATTTTTGACTCCCTCAGTTTTGCGATTTCCGCCGTTGGGCGTGTGTAGAGGGTAAGGGCAGAATGTGGGGTTGTCAACGATTGCAGACCGCTCCCAGTTTCTCGATTCTCTCAAGAAGATGATGTTCAGCCATCTTTGACAGGTTGAGCCAGTGGCACTGAGGGTATACTAGAGATAACAAGGAGAGGAAGGGCAGGAGATTGCTATGACGGCAATGAACCATGAGCAGGAGGGCCTCGACGCATATTTGCGAAGGGAATATGCATACCTTGGTTCTGAAGGTGTAGAGGAGTTGCTGCGGCGTACACCTCAGGAGAAGCAATATCTCAAGAGCCTCATAGAACGTGAGAAACTCCAGGACTGCCTGTTGCGTAGAGCACGCCTGTTCGGCTCCTTGGGCCCTCCCTTCTTACCTAAAGCCTTGACTCCAGGACCAAAGCGGCCAGAAGAGGAAGCTCAGCGGCCCTTTGTGGGTCGCTACTCAAGCCATGAGGCAGGCATTCGCGCTTCCCTCCTGCCCGACAACCTCTACTTTGCCCAGGATGCAGTGGTAGTCCGGGAGGTGCTGGGCTTGCCCACCGATGGCGTCCAGGGAGTGCTGATGGAAGCCATCCCCAAAGCCTACTGGTGGTGGAAGGAGCAGGCTCCCCTGGACGTTCCTCTGCTGGCCAACCTTTGGGAAGAGATTCATGAGGCCAGAGCTGAGAAGAAGCCCTATACAGGGCCAGATCTCCCCCAGTTTGTGCCCTCCTTCCTCCGCGACTATCTGGCCAGTGATAACCTTATCCCTCATGCCGACCAGGCCGCGGCCTGGCTTGATGGAGAACAGGAGTTTCGCTGGGGCCAGCCCCCTGGGTATAAGGGAACTCTGCCACTCCATCGCTTTGCGGCTAAGTTACTGGACCGCTACGGGTTACCGCCGCAACTCTTCGATCCAGTGTGCCGTTATCTTTTCTCTCATCAGGTGGAAGATCTCAAGCCTGTGCTGAAGAGCCACCCACTTCATGACACAGGCCTCTCTCCTAGACTGGAGTTTGTTCGCCCACCTGGAGGCGGCTACTATAGCATCGCTCTGACAGTGCAGGGCATTGACACCTTTACCACCTACCAGGAATGGAAGGCGGTCTGGGAACTCTTGTAGCCCCAGCGCAGAGGGCTTGGAGGATGGACCAGAAGCAGATAGAATTCCGCCAACGGCACGGCTGGTTCCCCAAGGAAGATGAATATAATGCTCTTAGAAGGGAGTTGGGACCGCGCAGCAAGCCCCCCTTTAAGCGCTATGAGCAGTATTTGCCCGTATGGAAACTCGTAAAGGGACGTAACCTCACCGTTGACCAGGCATTGGGAGAGCTAGCCCGTTGTAGTCAGGAGTTTGACCGCCGCGATGCTCAGCGGGGAGTGAAGCGACTGGAGGAACTCATGAGCCCGATAGGTTAGGCTCCCCTGCGTCTTTTTCCCCCTACAAACTGATCGCTGACCGCCGCTCCAAAAACCTCTAGGCTGGGGATATGGAGCCCGGCGCACAACTCCCATCTACAGAGCCTCGCCATGCCGTGGCTGAGCATTTTTCTGCCCTCTTCCCTGGCCGCACCGATGTCTGGGGAGCCCTGCACGGTCAAGCCGTCAAAGAGCAAGTAACCCTGAACCACTACCGCCGTCACCTGGAGGGGCAGACTTCCTTGGGTATCTACCCCCTTCGCCCTGACGGGCTGGTGCGCTGGCTGGCGGTTGATATAGACCAGCCTGATCCCGATCTGCCTCTTGCCGTCATGGATGCCCTATACGGCCTGGGTATAAACAGGGGCGTGTACCTGGAGCGCAGCAAAAGCAAAGACTACCACGTTCCCATCCTTCTGTCCGACTGGACACCCGCAGTAGACATCCGCCGTATTGCCAGGGCAGCAGTCTCCCGAGCGGGACTCCACACAAAGACCGAGATTTTCCCAAAGCAAGACAGGCTCACCCCTGAGACTCCCTACGGCAATTACCTGAACCTCCCTTACTTTGGCGGAGACAATCCCGAAGGGCGAAGGATGGTCCTTAACCCCCGTGACCTGACTCCGGTGCCATTGAAAGCCTGGCTAGAGACAGTGGAGACCTTTCCCACTGGTTCCCTTCCGTTGGTCCTCGACGCTCTTCCGAGGGAGCCTGAAGCATCGCAGCGACAGGGGCATCCCACGTCTGAGGTCGTGGATATGCTCTCAGCTACTCTTGCACCTGGCTCACGAAGGCCCACGCTCGTCAGCCTTGCCGGATACCTTCGCTATCGGGGAGTAGCCGAGGAAGTGGCGGTAGCCCTTCTCTTGCCCTGGGCCCAACAGCACTTTGACCCCCATTGCCAGATGTCGAGGTGGAGAAGCACGTCCGAGGAATTTATCGGCGCTATGGCCTTGGCAATGGGGGGCGTGGAGCCCCGGTCGAGGTAGAGGCCGACGTCGGCCTCTACCTGGACTCTGCCCCACCTGACATCCAGAAGGCGCTCTCGGATGTCTGGAGGTGAGCACCCAGTCGCGGATTTCCATCAGCAGTCCCCCCGTCCTGCCAGATGATGTTTGGTGCAGCTGGCTCGCCCAGTACCGAAGCTGGGTCGAGCCCACTACAGACGGGGCACTGGAGGCCATCTTCGCTGGCAGTTCTATAGAGCTATCCCTCGCTATCGGACGGAATGTAGCAGTCTACTACGGCCGCCGCACTTACCCAAACCTCTATGTGGCTACGGTGGGCCCCACTGGCGTACACAGAAAAAGCACCATCCAGTCCCGGAGGCATGACATCCGCCCAAAGGTATTCCTCCTGGATGCCATCAGAGTATCCCGCTCCATCGGGAGTGGGGAGGGCTTGCTTGAGCTCTTCTGCAAGGAGGAGAAGGAAGGTAAGAGGGTGGTCCTGAACCCTATCCCTGGTCAGCGGGTGCTCCTAGACGAACCGGAGCTCACCAACCTCTTGAAGAAGGCCAGGAGGCCGGGCACCGCCAACATCGTCGAAATCCTCCTTGCTCTCTACGATGGGGATGACTGGTCACCCAATACCCGTAATCGTCCCATCCGGGTGAGGGAGCCCTTCTTTTGCCTGCTCACAGCGTCTACCCCAGAGAGCCTGGAGATGACCCTTGAGGATATAGACATAGACTCGGGCTTGATACCAAGGTTTGCCAGCTTCTGGTGCACGCCCAGAGAGCCTATAGCATACCCACCGCCACCTGATGAAGGGCTGCTTAACAGGATTGTCGAAGAGTTTCAGGACATCACCAGGTATGGGGCGGAGATAGGAGCCAGCCAGGGGGCTCTGAACCTGTCCCATGAGGCCAGGAAGGAATGGGAATCCGCGTACCGCGACTTCACTATGGAGTCCCGCAAGGCACCAAAGGCGGTAGCAGCCATCATGACCAGGGTGCCAACTCAGGTCATGAAATGGTCACTCCTCTACGCAATCCAGGCGAGCCATGCCAACATAGAGATGGATGACCTGGCGAGGGGGATTCTGGTGGGCACTTACTTGATGGAAACAGCCAGACTGATCCCTGGGTACGTTTCCAAAGCGCAAGTGGCCAGGGTTGAACAGAAAATCATTGAGTCCCTGACCAGGGTGAGAGGGAAATGGCTTACCGCCAGCAGCATTCATCACCTGGTATCAGGGAGAGTCAAAGCCAGTGAGCTAAGGGGGTCATTACGAGCCCTTGTAGAGTTGGAGGTTATCGAGGAAGGAACCAGTGAAAGCGGGAAAGCGAACATATATCGGGTGTCGTGACTTAGACCGTGACAGGTGTGACACAACCTGTCACGGTCGCTCAAAGCTGACTCAGCTACGAGCGTGACAGTGTGACATCGTGACACAGCTTTTCAGGAGTAGCGATGGACAGAGGGATGGAAGATTTGAGGGTACGGATGGAGCGGCTGCTGGCCGCTCTGGACAAGAGTGAAGGGGCCGGCCTGAGGCCCAGGACCTCTGTCTGGCCCCCTGAGGATGCCGCTGATCTACTGGCCATGTGGGAGGAGCTGGGGCGGCCCCAGATACCTGTACCCCCTGGGGAGAGCATCTCTGACCTGGAGAGGTGCTTTTCCCCTCTGTACGGCCTACCGGCCCGGAGGCCCGAGGCGATAGGGGAGGTACGGGCCTTTTTGCTCGAGCACCTGCCTGCTGGGGAAGCCCCTGAGAGCACCTATGCGATGGAGGAATGGGCACGGACCTCTATCCCTGTCTGGCGGAAGCGCTTGGAAGAAGCTATAGCCGCTGGACGCAATGACGACGTGGAGTATGCCCGATGGATGCTGAAGGAGATATTCCAGGACCCTGAATCCCAGGAGCCGAAGTGATGAAAAAGTGTGTCACGGTGTCAAACTGTCACGCTCTAGCTATGAAACAGCTATGGGGGAGGGGTGTCACGGTTGCGTCACGGTTGTCACGCTCGCCAGGGGTTGAGGGGGTCTGGTGTGGCATGGCTGGCATTTCCGCTGAGGGAGGTATCTCATGCGCGCCGCAGGTGTAGGAGCTAGCACAGCCTCCGTCCAGGAGGCAAGGCCCAGTGCGAGTCTGAGGGCGGCGCTCCATTCCTCAGCCCAGTTCGGGCGCAAGGACATCATCGTGCGGCCAGTCCCATATCTGATTGCGAAGCAGATGTGCGAGAGACACCATTACCTGGCGAGCTACCCAGGCGAGTCAGTCCTTAATTTCGGCGTGTTCGTAGCCAACAGGCTGCTGGGCGTGGCGGTTCTCGGCGCCGGCCCAAGCAACGTCCATTACTTCTTCGAGGGCGCAAAAGCCGAACAGGTACTATGCCTTAGCCGCTGCTGGCTTGATGACCTCCTTGCTCGCAACTCAGAAAGCCGCGTTCTAGCCATCATCCTTAGACATTTGAGACGATACCAGACTATTATCAAGGCTATTGTTGCGTATTCAGACCCAATGGCAGGCCATAGCGGAATTATTTACAGAGCAGCAGGGTTCCTCTACCTGGGACAGAGTACCGCAATGCCCGGCTATATGATGCCCGATGGGAGGGTCTACCACAGTCGCACCCTTTCGCACAGCTTCGGCACGCACTCCATCGCCCACTTCGAGGCTCATGACGTCCGGGTGGAGTCAGTGCCAAGAGTCCTAAAACTCATTTACGTTGCGTTTATAGACGGTGCATGACGAGAGCGACTGACTCGGCCTCCACTTCCATATCCAAAGGGAGAAGTTGCTGATGGAAGTTATTGATATACCACTGACGAAGCTTAAAGAGAGCCATTGGAGTCCTAACACCATGACACCGGAGATGAGGGCGAAGCTCAGGGAGTCCATAAGGAGATATGGGATAGTCGAGAATTTGACGGTACGACCGTTGGGTGATGAGTACGAAGTGCTCTCTGGTAACCAGCGGCTCAAGGTCTATGGAGAGCTGGGGCTGGAGGCTGCACCATGTGTATTGGTCCATCTTAATGACAGTCAGGCCAGGCTGTTGACCCAGGTATTGAACAGGACAAGAGAAGAGGACGACCTGGGCTTGAAAGCAGCACTGGTAAAGGAGTTATTGGAGACGTTGTCGAGAGAAGATGTCATGGCACTTCTGCCTGAGACAGCGTCCTCACTCCAGGCCCTTGCCTCCCTGGGCCAGGAGAGCATGGCCCAATACTTGTCAGATTGGGAGCGGGTCCAAGCAGCCCGCTTGCGACACCTCCAGTTTCAGCTTCTCCCTGCTCAGCTTGAGGTAGTGGAAGAGGCCCTTGAGCATATCCTGCCCCAGGCCAGGCAGGCCCAGGGGGAGAGCCCTAACGTTAGAGGCACGGCCTTATACCTTCTCTGCAAGGGATTTCTGGCTCAGGAGGAAAAGCTATGAGTGTCCATTCCACAGCTATACCTTGC
>CAYWGG010000046.1:0-14863 GCA_964457285.1 uncultured Dehalococcoidia bacterium | reverse complement strand
TGTTGATGATGGAGCCTCCCCCGGCCCTCCGCATCTCCGGGATGGCGCATTTGGTGCCCAAGAACACTCCTTTGGCATTCACATCTAGCACCTGGTCCCACTGCTCCTCGGTGGTGCCTTCGATTGGGATTGGCTCGCCGCCACTGTCGCGCGGGCTGCCGATGCCTGCGTTGTTCACCAGGACGTTCAGCCTGCCAAAGCGCCTGACGGCGGCCTCTACAGCCCGCTTCCAGTCCGCCTCCCTGGTCACATCGAGCCTGACGAAGAGGCACTCGCCGCCGCTTTCGTTGATTTCGGCCTCTACCTGGCGGCCCTCCACCTCCAGGATGTCGCCGATGACCACCCTGGCTCCCGCGCGGGCAAAGAGTCTGGCTTCCGTATCACCCATCCCCCTGGCACCGCCACTTATCAAAGCTACTTTATTTTCCAGTCTCATGGTGAAACTCACCTCCTTTTCACCCTAGCAATGTGGCAAGTTTTTGCAAAACCTCAGCGACTATACCCTCCGGCAGAGTGCAGATCAACTCCGCCCTTCGTGCACGCCAGTCGAGACTTTTGAGCTGGTCAGCCAATATTGCACCGCTCACATTAAGTCCCGAGGGGATCAGCACCTCAAATGGGTAGCCTTTGAGCTGATTTGTGATTGGACACAGGAGTGCCAGTCCAACCTTGCCATTATAGGCTCCTGGCGAGAGCACTACTGCGGGCCGTCGCCCGGCCTGCTCGTGTCCCGCCTGGGGATTCAAGGTGATCCAGACAACATCACCACGGTCAGGGACATAAGCCATTGGGCTTACCACACCTCGTTGCCAGTCGCAGGACCGGTATCAACTTCGCGGTGCAGGTTTTCCTCGGTCACTCCTGCAAGAAGCTGTTCCAGAGTCAACACCGATTCGGCGACAGGAGCGACGACGAGTTTGCCACTGATCAGCGAGACTTCAACCACTGAGTCTTGAGCCAGGTGAGCTTCGGCTGCAAATGACTTTGGAATACGTAGGGCCAGGCTATTGCCCCATTTTTGGATACGGGTTCTCATCCAATTACCTCCCGGATGTATCTACAAAGATGATACAATCCTTTCTGGCATTTAGCAAGGCTGATGGCACAAAACTTCCCCTTCAGGCTTGAGCCCTCAAGAGCGAAGCTTTATAATTTCCACCAGATCATACACCTTACACACTGACATGGGAGTAAGATATGAGAGATGTGACTCCAAACATGCTGGACTACGAGGAGACTTACCAGAATTTCAAGCTAGATGTGCCTGAGCACTTCAACTTCGGCTTTGACGTGGTGGACAGGTGGGCCGAAGACCACACCAAGCTGGCCCTGGTCTCTGTGGACCCCACGGGAGAGCACGCCCAGAAGCACACCTTCTGGGACTTGAAAGTCCTGTCTAATAGATTTGCTAACCTCCTGCGAGGCCTGGGAGCTAGCAAAGGCGACCGAACCTTCATTATGACGCCCAGGATCCCGGAGTGGTATGTGGCGGTGCTGGGGATGATGAAGCTAGGAGTGGTGCCCATGCCTGCCACACCCCTGTGCACTCCCCATGACATCGAGTACCGCCTCAACCGCGCCGAGGCCAGCGTCGCCATTACCGACCTCGAGAACGCCCACAAGGTAGAGGAGGTGGTAGCAAAGTGCCCGTCCCTGAAGCACATCATACTGGTTGATGGCACCAGCAGGGGCTGGATAAACTACGATGAAGAGATGCCCAGAATGTCCGCCCGCCTGGACGAGGTGGAGCCCACCAGAAGCGCCGACCCCTTGCTCATTTATTTCACCTCGGGCACCGTCGGCCCTCCCAAGATGGTCCTTCACACCCAGGCCTCTTATGCCATCGCTCACGTAACCACTGCCAGGTTCTGGCACGACCTCAATCCCACCGACCTCCATTGGGCTATCTCCGATACGGGCTGGGCAAAGATGGCCTACGGCAAACTCTTCGGCCAGTGGACTCAAGGGGCCGCCATCCTCCAGCACAACGCCAGGGGCAGGTTCGACGCCGCCTTGACCCTCAAGATGCTGGAGAGGTATGGCGTGACCAGCTTTTGCGCGCCTCCTACTGCTTACCGTATGATGGTGCTGGAAGACCTGAAGAAATACGACTTTAGCAACCTCCGCCACTGCACCGGAGCCGGTGAGCCCCTGAACCCGGAGGTGATGAAGATATGGGAGGAGGGGACGGGGCTGACTATCTACGATGGGTACGGCCAGACGGAGACGGTCCTTCTGGTGGCTAACTACCGGTGTATGCCCGTCAAGCCCGGCTCTATGGGCAAGCCCATCCCAGGGTTCCACATCGCCATCGTGGACGACGACGGCAACCAGCTTCCTCCAGGAGAGGAAGGGCAGATCGCTGTCAGGGTCAACCCCCAGCGGCCCGTGGGTATGCTCAAGGAGTACTGGAAAGACCCGGAGGCGATGGCTGACTCTTTCCGTGGAGACTGGTATTTCACCGGCGACAAAGCCTACAAGGACGAGGATGGCTATTTCTGGTTTGTGGGCAGAGCCGACGACGTCATCAAGTCGGCGGGATACCGCATCGGCCCTTTCGAGGTGGAGAGCGCCCTCATAGAGCATCCGGCGGTTGCCGAGTCAGCGGTGGTGGCCAGCCCTGATGCGATACGGGGCGACATCGTCAAGGCCTTTGTAATCCTCAAGCCCGGATATGTGCCCTCCGAGGAGTTGACCCGGAGCCTCCAGGAGCACGTGCGGCGCGTCACCGCCCCCTACAAGTATCCCAGGGCCATAGAGTATGTCTCCGAGCTTCCCAAGACCATCAGCGGCAAGATACGTCGGGTAGAGCTGAGGCAGAGGGAGTTGGAGAGGGCATCATGAGAGTATTACTCCACTTCCCTCTGTACTATACTATAATCGTAGACACATTCCTGTTGGCTATGTGAGACAATTTCAAGCCATGCTGACCAAATTACGTATTGTCAATTTCAAGTGTCTCCAGGACACCGGTGAGTTGGACATCCGACCGCTGACCTTCCTGGTAGGCCCCAATTCATCGGGGAAAACCAGTGTCCTTCAAATGCTGCTCATGCTCCGCCAGACCGTGGATAGCAGAGACATGGAAAACCCGCTCACTCCCAATGACGGCTGGGTTAAACTGGGCTCTTACCCCGATTTTATTTTTGGGCAAGACCCGAAGCGGAAATTGGAAGTGAATTTATTTTTTCAAGGCTCTTTAGAACCAATTCGCCTTGAATCTGCAATGTTCCACTTCAATTACAATCGGAAAACTACCCAAATTCGCCTGGAGATGAGCGAGTTGCGGGGAGATGAAGGAGAAGTATGGGGACGAGTTTTTCGAACCCATACTGGACGGAGATATCGTGCTGAAATGGTCCTGACAGTCGAGGGAAAACCTGAAGAAATGTATGGGCCATTAGATGTTAATGTGGGTAAGTTTTACCTTGCTACTGAATTCCACCCAAAGAGATCTGAGAGGCGTTCGTTGTTTATGGTGAGGTCGCTCCTGCTCTCGTTGGGCTTGGGTATTGAGAACGAACTAAAACAAGTATACTACCTTGGCCCGCTACGGGATATTCCTCAGCGCTCCTATACCATTAGCGGTCAGGCACCTATGGACGTCGGTACAAGGGGGGAAAGGACAGCCGAGGTGTTGTGGTATGCCACCCGCACAAAAGAACGTCAAGAGGAGATGCTCAAAGAGGTCAATCGCTGGCTTCAAGAGTTCGGAATAGCCTTAGAGGCCAGGCTAGAGCGACTCGGGCAAAGTAGTCAGTATCAGGTGTTGTTCGTTGATCCAACCAGCAAGCTGGCAGTCAACCTCACAGATGCGGGCTTTGGGGCTTCTCAAGTGCTACCCGTTATAGTCGAGGGTTTTTACGCTTCATCGGGTAGCTTGCTGCTAGTAGAGCAGCCAGAAATCCACCTGCATCCAAGAGCGCAGGCTACATTGGGTAGCCTATTGGTCGAGATCGCCAAACGGGGCGATAGACGGCTTATTGTGGAGACCCATAGCGAGCACGTCTTAGGCCGTGTCCAGCGCCACATTGCGGAAGAAAAAATTGGTCGAGATGAGGTTGCCATCTACTACTTCAATCCAGGCCCTGAAGGCACCCAAATCCAAGAGGTCACACTGAACGAGGTCGGGCAGTTCGAAGAGTTCCCTGAAGGTTTCTTTGAGGAAGGTTTTGAGGAAGCCATTGCTCATGCAAAAGCTATAAGTCATCGAACTGCGCGAGGGACTTGAATGAGTGGAAAGAAAGGTTTGGACTATTGATACCTGGGTGCTGTATAAAGCAGCAGAGTTGGACTTTGACGCCATTACACTCCTAAGCAACGTTCGTACGCGGCATTTTGTCGCCTTTGACTATGAAGGCCATATTCGGAGCGAGTACGAGAGTTGTAAAAGGAGGACAAGCCGACAGCAACGAGAATACCCTGGAAGCACCATAATCGAGAAATGGCTTGCCGAACTCATAAGGCGAAAGGCAATATTTAATAACTCTGGGCTACTGCAGGAGAGACACCGGCAGCATCTTGAGCAGCTTAAATTTGACCCGAGCGATATGCCTTTTGTTGCTGTGTGTTATCGTACCCCTGACAAGCTTCTGGTAGCCGAGGAGTCGGACTACAATGAGACGGTAACGAAATATCTGAGAGATCAAATGGGCATTCAAGTGCTCACCATCTCCCAAGCCCTTGAGCAGGTATAAAGTTTGAAGAGGAATCGAAACATGAGCGACATTGTTGTATCCAATGACCCCAACCGCCTTCCCTGGGCCATGACCCTGGGAGAGATGGTGGACCAGGTGGTGGCCCGCAACCCCTATAAGATCTACCTGTACTACCAGAGCTACTACGTGACCTATGAGGAGTTCCATCTCTACAGCCTGAAGGTGGCCAGCCTCTTTCACGATCTGGGCATCAGACACGGAGACCGGGTTTGCGTCTTCCTACCCAACGGGCGGGAGTTCCTGTTCATCTGGATGGGCCTGGCCCGCCTGGGGGCCATCTGCGTGCCCATCAACACGGCCTATAAGCAAGCTGAGATGGCCTACATCATCAACAACGCCGAGGCGAAGGCCCTGGTAAGCCATCACACCCTCATGGAGGTGGCTGTCGCCTCTACCCAGCAGTGCCCCTCCCTTCAGGAGAGGCTCGTGGTGGGCGGCAGTGATGGCCCTCACCCCTTACTCCCCTCTCCCGCACGCGGGAGAGGGGACGGGGGTGAGGGCTGGAGAGACTTCTGGACTTTGCTGAGAGCATCACCTCCGCTACACCCCCCTGTGTCCACCCTTAATAAGAAAGTGGGATTAAGGGGGGTTGAGGAGGTCAAGCCCCAGGACATATCCATGCTGGTGTACACCTCTGGCACCACCGGAAACCCCAAGGGCGTCATGATAACCCACGAGATGTACGTGGCCGCGGGGCAAGGATTCGCCACCTGGACTGAGGCTACCTCCGAGGACCGGTTTTTCACCTGCCTACCCTACTTCCACGCCAACGCCCAGTATTACTCCACCATGGGCTCTCTGGCTGCCGGGGCGAGTCTCGTCCTGACAGACCGCTTCAGCGCCTCTCGCTTCTGGGAGCAGGTCCGGGAGTCGAAGGCCACGGTGGTCAACTTCATCGGCATGATGATGCCCGTCCTGCTGAAGCAGCCCCCATCCGATAGGGACCGTGACAACTCGGTGCGCGTCTTCTACGGTTCTCCTGCCCTCGCCCCCGAGGTGCTGGCTGAGTTCGAGGAGCGGTTCGGGGCCAGGGTGCTCATCGGCTTTGGCATGACTGAGACCTGCTATGGGACCATCGAGCGCCTGGGCTACCCCCACCGTCGTGGCTCATCCGGCCAGCCCCGATGGCACTCTGACCCTCATTTTCAGAATGAGCTGCGGATTGTGGGCGACGCCGGAAACCCTCTCCCACCGGGGAAGTCCGGAGAGATCACCATCAGGAACCCGGCGGTGATGCCCGGCTACTGGCGCAATCCCGAGCGGACGCAGGAGGCCCTCCGGGGCGGCTGGCTCTACACCGGAGACCTGGGCTGGGTAGATGAGGACGGGTACTTGTACTTCGTGGACCGGAAGAAGGACGTGGTCAGGCGGCGCGGGGAGAACATCTCCTCACAGGAGGTGGAGGACGTTGTAAAGCGACACCCTGGAGTCCTGGACTGCGCCGTCATCGCCGTCCCCTCGGAGCTGGGAGAGGAGGAGGTTAAGGCATACGTGGTGCCACGGTCTGCCCTCACCCCCAGCCCATCTCCCGTCGGTGGGAGAGGCGAGGAAGGGGTGAGGGCCCTACAGCCCGAAGACATAATCTACTGGTGCGCCGAGCGGCTGGCCTACTTCAAGGTGCCCCGCTACATAGAGTTCCGTGATGACCTGCCCAGGACTCCCAGCTTCCGGGTGCGGAAAGACATGCTGCGTCAGGAGCGTGAGGACCTGACCCTCGACTGCTTCGACCGGGAGAAGGCGGGTATCCAGCTAAGGCGGTAATCCCCCCTTTGTTAGAGGGGATTTAAAAGAGGTTCAGCAATGACTAGAAAAGCGCAAACCCAAGTTGAATACCCAACTGTGCTCCTTCATCTGCGGCCCGCCCTAGAACTGACCTGCGATCAGCTTCTTGCCCTTTCCCAGCTTAACCGAGACCTGAGGATGGAGCTTACCGCTCAGGGAGACTTGCTTATTATGCCTCCTACATTTGGAGAGACCGGTAATCGCAACGCCTTGCTTAATGCTTTTCTAACATACTGGGCTTTGCAAGATGGCACTGGAGTTACCTTTGACTCCTCTACCGGATTTACCCTTCCCAATGGAGCCATACGCTCTCCAGATGCAGCCTGGGTGAAGCGGTCACGCTTGATGGCCCTGACCCCGGAGCAGAAACAGAAGTTTCTTCCTCTGTGTCCCGACTTTGTGATTGAGTTGCGGTCTGCCTCGGATAGCTTGAGCAGTTTACAGGACAAGATGCAGGAATATATGGATAATGGCGCTCAGTTGGGCTGGCTCATTGATCCTCAAAACCGACACGTGTACCTTTATCACCCGAATCGCCAGATGGAGCGCTTGTCGAACGCTACCTCAATTTCAGGGGACCCCCTCCTGCCTGGATTTGTCCTGGACCTCAAGAAAATCTGGGAGGTGAACTTCTAGATAGGGCTAGCATCTGTCCCGAGGGCAGAGATGATTCTCTAGTCCGGTGGCCCAGCGGCGATCTTGCCAAAGGATTTAGGCGCCGTGTCCCCTCGAAAATGTAGCTTCTCCGCCAGGGGCTCCCATCCCCTATCTGTCTCCAGCTCGACGCCCAGGCCGTCGGCCACCCGCACCATATAGTTGTACAGGGCCGTTATGTGGACGATATCTATGATGTCCTCGTCGGTCCAGCCCACGTCACGCAGTAACCGTACATTCTCCTCTTTCACGTTAGCAGGGTCTACGGTGAGAAATTCGGCAAATTCAAGCATCGCCACTTGCTTGGGTGTTAAGCCAGCGTTTCGGTAATCATTCCCCAATCGGCGAGCAAGCTGTGAGTCCGGATCCTCGGCACGCAGAGCCTCCGCGTGGGACAACGTTCAATACTGACACCGGTTGATGGCTGAGACCACCGTAGCTATCATCTGCCGCTCGGCAGGAGTCAAACCCGACTCACTCCGCATGACGCAAGCGTTATGGGCGGCCAGTGTCTTCATGATATGAGGGCGAAGGCTATTGACTGACATGACGTTGCCGATGCTACCTCTGGTCTTGAGCATCTCGTCGTATACGGCCTTAAGCTCTCCTCGGGCCTCGTTGTAGGGGATAGTCCGCACGTATGGCATCCTGGCACCTCCTGGTAAATTTCATTGTGTAGCTATGAACTCAGGCATTACGCACCCACCCAGCCTCGCCGGGCAACGCCACCAGGCTGCGGTTGACGCTGGCAACGTTGGTCGCGCCGCAGTAGGCTATGGCCCGGTCAAGCTCCTGGCGCAGTAGCTCCAGCACCATCCGCACTCCTGCCTCGCCATCCACCGCCAGGCCCCAGAAAAGGGGCCGCCCGATGAGCACCGCCCTTGCTCCCAGCGCCAGGGCCCTCAACACGTCAGTGCCCCTCCTGATGCCAGAGTCCATGTAGATTTCTGCGCGCCCCTTCACTGCTTCCACGATTTCAGGCAGGGTCTCGATGGATGATAAGGTGCCATCAATCTGTCTGCCACCGTGGTTGGAGACCAGGATGCCGTTCACCCCGTTTTCAACGCACAATCTGGCGTCCTCGGCCGTCCTTATCCCCTTGATCACCAGGGGCAGCGAGGTGAGGGAGCGCAGCCACTCCAGCTCGGACCAGGTCAGAGGTGGAGTGTAGTGGGCGTCCCAGTTGCTAGCCTCATCAGTCCCCGATACCAGCCCCAACATGGCAGGCTCGCCGACGAAGTTCCCCAGTTCCAGCCCCTGCGGTCGCCGGTAGCGGTTGCGAATATCCCGCTCCTTTGGTCCTGGGACAGGAGTGTCCGCGGTCAGGCAGATGGCAACGTACCCCGCCTCCTCGGCCCGCCGGACCAGCATCTCCGTCAAGTCGTAGCCTCGGTGGTAGAGCTGGAACACCAGAGGGCCAGTGGCTACCCCAGCCACATCCTCCATGCTGTAGTTTGAGCTTGTGCTCAGCCACATCATGGTCCCGGCAGCGCCAGCAGCACGGGCTGTGGCAAGCTCGCCTTCGGGATGGGCTACACAATGGCTGCCAGCGGGGGCTAGCATGACGGGAAGGCTGATCTTCTGCCCCAGAACGGTGGTGGACAGGTCCCGCTCCCAGACATTCACCAGGAAGCGTGGCCGCAGGGCGATGGCCTCGAGGGCGGCCCGGTTCCTCCTGGTGGTAATCTCGTCGAAAGCGCCCGCTTCTATGAAGTCCCATATATGTTTAGGCAGGGCTTGCTTGGCGCGGGCCTCGAAGTCGAACAGGTTTATCGGGTCTAGTCTCATATTTCTCCTATCTCCTCCTGACTTACCTTTAGCCGTAGCATTCGGTCATCGGCTATCAGCAACCAACTGACGGCTGAACGCCGACACGCAACGTCTCCTATTCTACTTCAGGTAACTTGCCAGGGCAAGGATGAAAGGCAAGCCTCTACCCCTAGGTACACCATCACCGTGGCGTTACCTTGCCACCTTTCTCAAGGTATTCAACGAGGTTCTTGGGCTTATAGTCAGGGTGTGTGGCGTTTTCCATGCGCTCAACCGCACTCCAATGAACAGACTCGTTAGAGTTTTCCCCCCGCCCAATGGGCCTGATGAAGTCGGGCAGTAGATTGTAGGGGCCAGTCTTAGAGTCGCGAATCTCTCCCAAGGGGTTCGGATTGATGGGCGGCTTGATATAGTTTGTGTCGAATGCAAGGCCACATGCCTCAGCCTTCTCCTTCATCCACGTAAACGTGATATCCGATAAGCCAGAGTCTTGATAGCCGCCACCAATGTTGGTATGTACCCCCGCGAACCACACCTGCTCCATCTTCTGGTTCAGGTTCACGGCACGGGCTTGCTGCTCCCAGATGGTCGGCCTGAATAGCCTGCGTCTTTCATCAATGGCAAGGGCTTGATAAGCGTTGTCAACGTAGCTACTCAGCTTCACATCATGGAACTCCCAGCGTTCATTGATGAAGCGGAAGGCGTCCCCCGGAATGCCTAGTGCGCCGACCGTATCCCAGACGCCGATGAACTTGATACGGACTTCCCATGCATACATCTTCCTGAATAACTGCGCTTCGACCCGTGTAGGATGCGATTCATCACCCTTTCGGCGGTAGAGATCGTACGCCTCTGGGAACTTGTGAGCATACTCTTCCTTCAACAGCCCACAGTTGCGGATCAAGCCGGCGGTGCTTCTCACCGTATACGCGCCCCTGCTGAAACCGAACAAATAGATTTCATCGTCAGGCTCATAAGCTTCAACGAGAAATCGGTAAGCATCTTCAATGTTCTTTGACAGTCCTAGTCCGAACGCCCCCCCTCGTAAGCGGTCGAACCTTCCGGTCCCTACCCCTTTGTCATAGAACAGCCTCTGCTCAGTGCCGTGGGCGTCTGTAGGGGAGATTGCCAAAGCCGCTTTGGCTACGTTGCTTGGGGACACCTTTCCGCGGTCCATTCTATCGGGGGCATTCCAGGTCCCGTCGGAACATATCACGATGCGTTTGGACATATTTTCTCCATGCATCTTTGAGTGAAGCTAGTTTAGATGATTTTCCAGACCTTGCCAAGATATAGGTTCTCGACGTAGCGTATCCATAGCTTGACACTAGATACTAGAGTGGTATGATGTAGCTGCCATCCACCCGTTGGGGGGTGAGATGCCCAAATGTTAAGTGGTCAATATTCAAAGGGCCGCTGGGACCATGAAGGGCCGAGACGGCCAGAAGATGTACAGTGTGATGCATCGCCTTCTTTGGCCCGCCAAGAAGGCGTCTTTTGTTTAGGGAAAGCGTGCAAGGGGGGCGAGGTAGGGAACAGGTGGAGCGACACGTTGTTGTGGGAGGCTTCTAGCCTGTGGCTAACGCCATAACAGATGTCCTCGGTATAGAGGTAGGCCACTACACCGATCGGGCCGCAGCCACCGGATGTACTGTGGTGGTCTGCCGTGAGGGAGCCGTGGCAGGGGTGGACGTAAGGGGCGGAGCTCCAGGCACCAGGGAGACAGAGCTGTTGCGGCCAGGGAACCTGGTGGAGCGGGTCCACGCCGTGCTCCTCAGCGGTGGCAGCGCCTTCGGGCTGAATGCCGCAGCAGGGGTCATGCGCTATTTGGAGGAGCGGGGGATCGGGTTCAAGGCGGGCCCTGCCACCGTGCCCATAGTGCCTGCGGCGATCCTCTTTGACCTCAACCTGATTACCCACCAGGTCAGGCCTGGCCCAGAGGAAGGCTATAAGGCTTGCCTTGCCTCCTCCAGTGAAGGGGTGGAGGAAGGAAGCGTCGGGGCTGGCACGGGCGCTACGGTGGGGAAGGCCCTGGGCATGATGCGGGCTGTGAAGGGTGGCGTCGGCACAGCCAGCCTGGAGCTGCGTGAAGATATAGTGGTGGGGGCGATAGTGGCGGTGAACGCCTACGGAGGCGTAGTGGACCACCGCACAGGAAAGGTCATAGTCGGGCCTCGGAGGGAGGACGGTAAAGGGTTCTACGACCCTGTGGAACTGCTAATAGGGGGAGACGTTGGCGAAGGGCAGGTCTCTCCTGTAGCCAACACTACTATAGGAGTGGTCGCCACCAACGCTAACCTTACAAGGGAGCAGGCCCACTACCTGGCGCGGGTCAGTCACGACGGCCTGGCCCTTACCATCAGGCCATGCCACACGATACGCGATGGCGATACCATCTTCGCCCTGGCTACTGGAAGGGCACCTGCTAATCCCGACTCCCGGCGTGTGGATCAAATGACCAGGCTGGGGGCTGCGGCGGTGGAAGTAGTAGCCCAGGCGGTGCTGAGGGCAGTATATGTGGCCGACGGACTGGGTGGCGTGCCTTCTTTGAGGGAGCTAGCATATGGATGAACCTCGGGGCCGGGATCAGGTCAGAATCGGATTCATCGGCGCCGGGACCCTGGGGAATGGTCTGGCTTTGGCCCTTGCTGCCAGGGGATACCGGGTCGTCGCCGTGTCCAGCCGTAGCCCGTCCTCAGCGGAAGACCTGGCCGGCCGGATACCCGGCTGCGAAGCCTTGGCAAGGCCCCAGGAGCTGGCCGATATTTGCGATCTGGCATTTATCACCACCCCCGACGATGTCATCAGCCAGGTGGCTGCACAGGTGCAGTGGCATCACGGCCAGGGAGTTGTACATTGCAGCGGGGCCGAACCCCTGGACATACTGGAGCCTGCCGCGAGGCTGGGAGCGATCACGGGCTCCTTCCACCCTTTCCAGACCTTCGCCTGTCTGGAAGCGCATGAGGAGACTGTGGAGCGGCTCGAAGGGACCACCTTTTCTGTAGAGGGCCAGGGCTGGCTTCTGGCCTTCCTGGAAGGGGTAGCGCATCGCCTGGGGGGTAAGGCTATCCTCGTCAGGCCCGAAGACCGGGCTATCTATCATGCCTCTGCCGTCATGAGTTGCGGATACCTGGTGGCCCTGCTTAAAGCCGCCGCCGACATCTGGCAGGCGATGGGAGTCCCGCAGGATGAGGCCTTGCCTGTAATCCTTCACCTGGCGAGCAGCACCCTGACAAACCTTTCCAGGGCAGGAATAGATGCTACCGTGACCGGCCCGTTGGTGCGCGGAGATACGACAACGGTACAGAGGCACCTGGAGGCCCTGGAAAGCAGGCTGCCCCGGCTCATCTCGCTATATTGTTCCCTCTCTCTTGAGTCCCTGCCCCTCGCCCAGGAAAGGGTGAGTCGGGAAAAGCTGGAGGCGATGGAAAAGCTGATCAAGGACTATACGAGTAGATACATTTCCCAGACCCACGCTAATATCCTGGCAACAGACTAGCTCAAAGCCATGCAGTCTCAGTACGACCTGGTTTCCCACGTGATCCACTTCTGCCGCTCCCTGCGGGAGCATGGCCTGCTGGTGGGCCCCTCGGAGACTACTGACGCTGTTCGATCCCTTGGCCTGGTAAACATACTGGATGGAGAGCAGGTCTACTGGGCCTTCAGGGCTATACTGGTCTCTCGATTGGACGAGGTTGTGGCCTTCGACGACTGCTTCCGCCAGTTCTGGACCTTCCGGTATCCCCAGGCGGCGACTCCCCTCCCTCCTGGCCCTGCTCAGGCTGGGGGTATACGCCCCTTTCTCCAACAGGTCAGGGTAGCAATAGATGACGATGGGGAGTCAGAGGGAGCACAGACGCCCATGATGCAGGTTATCCGCACCGGCGCTAGCCCCATAGAAGTGGTCGCCAGGCGGGACTTGACGGCATTCCAGGGGGATGAGCTGGCGGAGGTCTCCGAAATCGCATCCCGAATTGTCCATGCCCTGCCCGCTCGCCCTGGCCGCCGTCGCCGCCGCCACAAGCGGAAGGGAATCCCGGACCTCCGCGGAGCCCTTCGCCTGAACCTCGCCCATGGAGGAGACCTTGTCACTCTGCCCCGGCGTCGGAGGGTGCCGAGGGTCTCGCGGCTTCTGGTGCTCCTTGACGTGAGCGGCTCTATGGACCGGCACGCAGAGCTGCTATTACAGCTTGTCTTCGCCCTTGGGCAGCGAGTGGGGCGTATAGAGACCTTTGTCTTCAGCACGTCCCTGACTAGGGTGACCCGGCAGCTCAAGGCCCCTTCCTTCTCTGAGGCCCTGAGTCGCATCAGCGACCTGGTGCGCCACTGGTCTGGAGGCACCAGAATTGGGGACTGCATCGGCGATCTGAACCGGGAGTACGCCCATCTCCTTGACCGCAACACATCGGTGTTCCTCCTGAGCGACGGGTGGGAGACCGGCGACCCAGGCCACCTGGCTACAGAGGTAGCCAGGCTCCGCAGGCAGGTGAGGAGGCTGATATGGCTGAACCCATTGCTGGGCACCCCCGATTACCAACCCCTGACGCTGGGGCTACAGACGGCGCGCCCCTATGTGGACACCTTCGCCTCAGCGCTGGACCTGGCGCATCTGAAGCGCCTGCCGCAGCTTCTGCGAGGATGACGCCGCCTCCCCTAAAACCTCCCAGAGAGAGGGCACGGGCGGCCCTGGAGGCGCCTATATGATAGTGGCACTTGCGCTCGGTTTGAGGTAAAGTTATGGAGACGACCACGGAGTCACGGAGATAATTGGCTCTTCGGTCTTTCGTGTGGTATAGCCCTCACCCCCGGCCCTCTCCCAACGGGAGAGGGGTGGCCGAAGGCCGGGGTGAGGGATTAATCCCACACAAAACTCTGAAGAACCAGATAATTAAGGGAATTGTCCGCTCTTTGGTGTCTCTGTGGCTGAATGGGAGTTCAAAGGAGGGTACGGTGGCTGAGATGATAAGAGAGGCTTATATCAGGAAAAACCCCAGGTCGGCAGAGCTATTCCCCAGATTTAAGGAGGTCTTCCCTTCGGGCGGCGCAGGCCACGATATGTATGTCGCCGACCCGTTCCCCCTCTGCATCGTCAGGGGCCAGGGCCCGCGGAAGTGGGACGTGGATGGGAACGAGTACATAGACTTCAGCATGGGGTCGGCGTCGCTGCTGCTGGGACACGCCCATCCAGCAGTGGTGGATGCACTGATCCAGGCCGCCCCCAGAGGTTCCCACTACGGATCACCCATCGAAGAGGTGCTGGAGTGGGGTGGACGAGTGCACGACCTCATCCCCTGCGCAGACAAGGTCCGCTTTGTGGGGTCCGGCGCCGAAGCTACCATGCTATCCATGCGCATCGCCAGAGCGTACACGGGCAAGAATAAAATCATCCGGTGGGATTCCCACTATCACGGCTGGCACGATTACGTAATGCCCGGGAACGCCCCGCCTTTCGATATACCAGCCTCCACAGGCGTCCCCAGAGGCGCCATTGAGTCCGTCGTTGTGCTGCCGCCAGACCTGGATGCCCTGGAGCGTACCCTCGCCGCCGACAAGGACATCGCGGGCGTCATCACCGAGGGCTCAGGGGCGTCCTATGGAACTGTTCCCCTCCGGCCCGGCTTCCTGGAAGGCGTGAGGAGGTTGACCCAGCAGTATGGTGTCGTGATGATCCTGGACGAGGTCATCACAGGCTTTCGCTGGAGTCCTGGCGGCCTCCAGCAGAAGATAGGGCTCATGCCCGACCTTTGCACCCTCGCCAAAATCCTGACGGGCGGGCTGCCCGGCGGTGCTGTTGCCGGGAGGGACGAGTTCATGCAGGTCATGGCCCAGACAGGCGACCCTCATCATGACCGCTACCAGCGGGTCTCTCACGGGGGCACCTTCAACGCCAACCCTTACTGCGCCGCCACAGGGAACGCTGCCTTGAAGATCGTCGCCAC
>CAYWGG010000045.1:0-15097 GCA_964457285.1 uncultured Dehalococcoidia bacterium | reverse complement strand
TACACGCGTAAGATCGTCGGCAGCGTCAGATGTGTATAAGAGACAGGGCGAGAGATGAGACGGGGCCGAGGGTGGGAGAAGAGGCCCCCGATTTCTTCCTCAAAAGGATGGGGTCTGAAGAGCGAGTCCGGCTCTCCAGCTTCAAGGGGAAGCGCCCGGTGGCTATCGCCTTTGGCAGCTACACCTGACCGCCCTTCCGCGCCCAGGTGAGGCGCATGGAGGAGATTTACCATCGGTTCCGCGATCGGATCGAGTTTTTCGTGATATACGTTCAGGAAGCCCACCCCACCGATGGATGGCAGGTTGAGAGTAACGTGGAGGAAGGCATCCTCTACCGGCAGCACCAGAGCTTCGACGAGCGGGAGTCGGTAGCCAACGTCTGTAGCCTGGACCTGCACATCCCTCTTCCCATCCTGGTCGAGGAGATAGACAACGCCATTGATGAAGGGTATGGTGCAACTCCCGAACGCCTCTACCTCATCGGCGCTGACGGCAGGGTGGCCTATCAGGGAGGGGCTGGCCCCCATTTCTTCGACCTGGACGAATGGGAGCACGCCATCGAGGCCTGCCTAAAGGAGGCGGGAGTCGTCGTTTAGGTGACCGGGCAGCGTTCCACTCTGTCGGCTTCCTTCGGGGCAAGCTAGCAAAGGGGCTGTTTAAATGGGTGACACCTCTCCGGTGTTTCGACCATTTCCAGGGATGCCAGGGCCTCGTTTCTCAGCCATGTAGGTATGGTCGGGACATCGGCAAAAGTATAGAATAGGGCCTGGGGGTTAGTTGTGGGATGGAACACCGAGAAGAGAGCGCCCCTGCCGAATCCCTTTCGACAGTGAAGAAACGGATCGACTGGCTGGCTAGCCTGTACCAGTTCAGGGACTATGCCAGGGTTGAAGAGTTCCTGCGAGCGAACCCATCTCTGACAGGTCTGCTTCTTGAGGCCCACAAGAAGATCAGAGACTACTTCGGGACAGGTACGCCTATCGCTCTGGAGGTCTTCACCGATTACGAGGGCGAAAGTGAAAGCGGCGAAGAAGGGCCCTTGTTTGCTCTCATATTAACAGACCTCCCCTGGGAGGAAGCCTCGAACCGCCTGGACCGCCTGGACGAGGAGTGGTGGATAGATGCGATGCCTAGGGATGATCTGTTGATCGTTAGCATAGAGTTCATATAGTGTTTGATTGGACTGATTACCTGGAGCTGGCAAGACAGCTTGGAGGTCGTCAGGACGAAGCCTCTCTCCGCTCCGCTATAAGCCGGGCTTATTACGCTGCTTACTGCACCGCACGCAACCGCTTGCTGCAACAAGGTGCGATAATCCCAAACGGCCGTGATGTACACGGGTGGGTTTGGCAACAATATGTCAATGCTAGCGAGCACCACCTGAGATCTGTTGGCAACGATGGAGATCGTCTGAGACAATGGAGGAACAAAGCAGACTATGACGACCAATTTCCCAAACTGGCAGACTATGTACATACTGCTATCACAAAGGCAACGAAGTTATTGGGGTCATTGTAACACAAAGTTATATCCTCTCCATCATCTCGGGAGGCGACTATGACCAGCTCAGGGAAAGTTACGGGTAGCCATCTCATCGGCAGGGCCCTTAAGCTGGAGGGCGTCCAAAATATCTTCACCCTGGCCGGGGACCACATCCTGCCCGTACTGGATACGATGCATGACATGGACTTCAAGTTCCTGGACGTCCGCCACGAGCAGGCTGCCGTCCACATGGCCGACGCCTGGGGCCGCATAACGGGCCAGCCCGGCGTCTGCATGTACACCACGCCTGGTTTCGCCAACGCCATCCCCGGCCTCGCCCACGCCCTGCACAGCGAGAGCCCCGTTATATCCATCAGCGGCTCTGCGGAGTTGGCCCAGCTTGGCCGTGGAGCTATGCAGGAAATCCCGCAGGTGGAGATGGCGGCCCCGGTCACCAAGGGGTCCTGGATGGTCCACGACGCCCGCCGAATTCCAGATTATATCGCCAGGGCCGTGAGGGTGGCCTTCAGTGGACGCCGCGGGCCGGTCCACCTGACCATACCTATGGACGTACAGGAGCAGGTGGTCTCTGAGAATGAGGTAACCTTCTACCTCCCACAGGAGTCCCGCGCCGGAAGTCCCACCCGTGCCAGCCCGGAGCTGGTGCGCGAGGCCATCCATCTGCTACGCCAAGCCCAGCGTCCCCTTATCCTTGCCGGTGGCCCGGCCGCCTACGCTGACTCTGGAGAGATGCTGCGCAGGTTCATCGAGACCACCAACCTGCCACTGCTGACCGAGGACCACGCCCGGGGCCTCGTGTCCGACGAGCACCCCAACTGCTTCGGCTTCTTTGAGAGGGGGCTGAACCGGGTGGCGCGTCTCCTGGCCGAGGCCGACGTGGTGATATTGCTGGGCCGGAAGCAGGACTACACCATCAGCTACGCGCGCCCCCCGGCCATCGCTGCCAGCGCCCGCATCATTCAGGTGGACCCCTCGGCTGCGGAGATAGGCCGGAACCGAGGGGTGAGTGTGGGCATCGTTGGCGATGTGCCGAGCGTGGTGGAACAGCTTGCCGAAGAGGCCGCCAGGTACACGTGGCAGCGCCTTCCGTGGCTAGACAGGCTACAGTCGCAACGAGACGCCCAGGCCGAATGGTTGGATACCCTGGCGGTGCCTGAAACTCCCATGCACGCTACCTACGTCCACAGGACAGTGGAGAGCCTCCTGCGGCCCGACGACTTCCTGGTGTTCGATGGCGGGGACTTCTGCCACTTTGGGCGGGCGCTACACCGGGCGCTCTACCCTCGACGCTGGCTGTACATACCCACCCTGGGCATGTTAGGCTCCTCCCTGCCTACAGCCCTGGCGGCCAAGCTAGCCTATCCGGAGTCCCGGGTAGTCCACTTCTCGGGCGACGGCGCCTTTGGGTTCCAGGCCATGGAGTTCGATACTGCTGTCCGCCACAATCTGCCCATCGTGACGGTGCTGGGCAATGATGCGGCTTGGGGCATAGACCGCCAGATACAGATCGGACTGTACGGCCGCCCTGTGGCAACGGACCTGCTACAGACTCGCTATGACCGCGTGGTAGAGGGGCTGGGCGGCCACGGTGAGAACGTGGAACATCCAGAAGAGCTGGCTCCTGCCCTGGAGCGAGCCTTCGCTTCAGGCAGGCCAGCGCTGGTGAACGTAGTGGTGCAGCGGGCCATCAGCCCCAGGGCTGAGGCTTCCATAGCCCGCCGCAGGGCCGGAGGGTAAGCTGGAGCCCTTCCTTGACGGGGAAATTGGTTTATGTTTTACTGGTAGCTACACCAGGTCAGGAGCTGAACCGAGTAGGGTGTAGCTGATAGTCCTTCCCCTTGGCTTTGCTCAGGACAGGACCTATCGTACCCCCTCGTCCAGGATTATAAGGAGGTCTTTCATGCATTTTGGATTAGTCATGGAGTGTGATTATCGAGAGGGTGTGACCCAGGAGGGAGCCTTCCTGGAGGCCTTCGAGATGATGGAGGTGGCTGAGGCCGTTGGCCTGGACGGCGTCTGGCTGGCGGAGAGGCACTTCGCCGCCCCCAGGGGCATGGTTGATGCCCAGGGGGCTGGTATACCTTCTATTGTGTCTGCCCCTCTCATCATGGCCAGCGCCATCGCCGCCCGCACCAGGCGGTTGCGGGTGGGGATCGCTGTCAGCGTGCTGCCCCTCAACCACCCCATTCGCATGGCCGAAGAAGCTGCTACGGTGGACCAGGTCAGCCAGGGACGCTTCGACTTTGGGGTAGGGCGCAGCGGATTTGCCAGGGCCTACGAAGGCTACAGCATCCCCTATGGAGAGAGCCGGGAGCGCTTCCAGGAGTCCCTTGAGGTTATCGTGAAGGCCTGGACCAACGACCGCTTCTCCCACCAGGGGAAATACTACACGTTTAATAACGTCTGCGTGATACCCAAGCCCTACCAGAAGCCCCATCCCCCCATCCGCATCGCCTGCACTACCAGTGAGACCTTTCCCCAGGTGGGACGTATGGGTTACCCCATATTCGTTGGCCTGCGGGGAATGAACCGCAAGGAAACTGCCCACCATCTCGGCGTGTACCGGCAGGCGTGGCGAGAAGCGGGCCATCCCGGAGATGGAGACGTAATCCTTCGAATTCCCCTCTACGTGGCCGAAACGGAAGAGAAGGCCCTCTCGGAGCCCGAGGCCAGCACCATGCGTTCCTACCGCCGCCTGGCGGAGATTTTCGCCAGCTCGGCAGGCGGTGAGGGGACGAGAGCATCCGAGGAACGGGTGGAGCGGGCCCAGCGCCTCTCTAACGTCACCTATCAAGACCTGCTGCAGGACAGGGTTGCTTATGGGACTCCGGAGGCTGTGGTAGAGAGGCTAGGGGAGATAAACGAGGAGCTACAGCTATCCGGGGTAATAGCGGAGATGAACGTAGGGGGGCTCATCCCCAAGGAGCGAGTCCTCAACTCCATCCGCCTGTTCGGTGAGCGGGTAGCTCAGGAGATCAAGTAATGTCGCCCGTTGCCTACATCCCTCGCACCCGTGAGATGTACCCCGACTACCCTCCGTATCGCTGGGTAGTGAACGAGGGCTCGCCCTGGACGCCCCTCGCCAAACCCCTCAATCGCTGTAAGGTAGCTCTCATCAGCTCAGGGGGGGTGTACCGGGTGGGCCAGCCCGCCTTCCACACCAGAGACGACGCCTCCTACCGGGAGATACCCAGGGACGTCGCCATAGAAGACCTGCGGGTCGCCCACTTTGGCTATCGTACCGAGGACGCCGAGAAAGACCCCAACTGTGTCTTCCCCATCGAGCGGTTGCGGGAGCTGGAGGCGGAAGGCGTGATCGGCAAGCTGGCTGACCCCGCCTATAGCTTCATGGGTGGCATCTACTCCGCCCGCAAAGTGAAGAAAGAGCTGGCCCCGCAGCTTGTGGCGAGGCTCAAGGAAGACAACGTTGACGTGTTCTATCTGGTGCCTGCTTGACCAGTGTGCCACCAGTCCGTGGGACTGATCGCTCGCGCCGCAGAGGAGGCAGGCATCCCCACCATATCCATGACCTCCGCCCTGGACATCACTCAGGCGGTAAAGCCACCCAGGTCTGTGTTTGTCAACTTCCCCCTGGGACATCAGACGGGAAAGCCCCACCAGCCAGAGCTACAGCGCAGCATCATCCTGGACGCCTTCCGTGCTCTGGAGACCATAGCCACCCCTGGAACAATAGTCACCTTGCCCTACGTGTGGGATGACAGCGACGATAGCTGGGAAGACAGGGAGTACCGGCCCGGCTACCTCACCCCATACACCCGCGCCGAGTCTGTTCGCTAGTAGGCATCGTCCGCTGGCCGCAAGACGCCTGGGCGGCCGGATCGTAGACCCCTTCCACCTGGGGTTTGGGGAGGGCTACAGGCTGTAGAGCAGAGCTATCGTTCAGTTGAATCGCCAAGCTGAGAATCTCGCGATTCTGGATAACGGAGCCACTTACCAGCCCTAGCAAACTTCCGCTTCACTGACTCAGACTTGTATCCTACAACATCACAGTGAGCAGGGTTATCTGCTGTGGGGGTTCTCTCAATTTTCTGATTGAGACACCAACAGAGTTCTGCCGTTACAGATACCACTCCATGCCATTCCCACCCTATGAGCGTGTCATCCACGGATGATAAGGCAGCCCAGTTCACTGACATCCGATCGGTGCCTGTGGTGTTGCGAAAGGCTAAGGTCATTAAAGAGCCATCTGGTTTGACCCAATCAGGGGATATTCGTCTGAGGAACTCATCGTGAGGAGCAAAATCTTGAGCTGCACCCTCACCTTGCAAAACCAACGCCAAACTCTTACCTCAGCAACAGTCGTCTGATCACCCCATCCAGAGTGTAGGGATCACCTATAGTACCTTCAGTCTCCTTTTCATCCCCTGAGTCCGTTGGCTCTACGAGTAGGAATGTCAACGGCTCCTCACTTGGGGGTATATCCAGAATTAACTCTTTGCCGGATGGCACGGTCCACTCCAGCCCAACCCCTCCGTCTGGAGATGGCCCTATGAAAGGCAGCGGACAATCTTTTCCACTCACAGCAAGGATTTCTCGGAGAATTAATTTTGTCTTTTCTATGGCGTTTTGACTTATAGGGGCTGCACCATAGCTGTCCCAGTTGTGTGGAAGACGAGCCAGATGCTTCAGCCTGTCTGAAAGGGACTCAGGTAAGTCTTCTATAGCTTGTATGGATGCCACTTCAAGCTCTCCATCAGTTGCCCTGGCCGATTTATCCGCTTTCATGATGCCCCTACCTAACTGCACAAGATGCCCGGCAGGTCAGAATCTACAGCATCGGATCCAAAACCAGTTCAGCTCGCCGGGCCAGTACTCCAGCCATCAGGCCACCATCTGCTCTTCATCAAGAGCTTTGGGATACGAATGCCTGAGCGGCTTGAAGCCATGGGCGTAGGCGCAGTGGACGCGGAGGCGGTCTACTTCCCCACCCCTTTTTTTCGCAAAGGCCCCCAGGATCACATGGTAGTCGCCTATGGAGCCCGAGATGGATCCATCGTGGTTCTGGCTCCACCCCACGTTCTTCCGCTGGCTACGAATGGCCAGCACCAGTATCACATCGTGCTCTTCGGAGAATGCTACGTCCTCCTCTGAGGGGGTGGCCTGAGCGGGTCTACCACTCGACTCTGGGTGAGAGTGAAACCAACCAACGATTTTCTCTCCCAAGGCAAGGGAATGGAGCGCCTTCTCTATACGTCGGCGTGGCAGGGCCTGGGGTTCCACCCAGAGGTGTGAGCGCTTGGCCGTCTGGTGAGGAACAGCCCTCTGAACGATCCAGCCATCGCTTGTCTCATAGCCTACCAGAAAGCCGAAACACTCTTTTCTGAACACTTCAATGGTCGCCAGGGCCAGCGACCAGAAGGCGTCCGTTGAAATGTAGAGGTCTTTCATTTCATCCACCCGATATGTCCCCTATGGTATCAGCAGGAGCTTGCCCGTAGACAGGCGGCCCTCGAGCTGGCGGTGGGCCTCGGCTGCGTTAGCCAGGGGGAAGGTCCCGCCGATGTGTACATCAAGCTCCCCTGATTTGACCCAGCGCAGCACCTCTCCGGCCCGCCACAGCAGATCATCTCGGTCGGGGGTATAGTCGCCAAGGGCCGGGCGGGTCAAGAACCTGGAGCCGTTTCCAAGCCGAGCCGTATCTACCGGAGGCACGGGCCCGCTGGACTGGCCGTACAGCACCATATAGCCCCGGCGGGCGAGGCAGTTGAGGCCCTTGTCAAAGGTGGTCTTCCCCACTGAGTCGTAGACCACCTGGACACCCTGGCCATTGGTGGCCTTCTTTACCTCTTCCTCGAAGTCCTGGCGGGTGTATATGATGACCTTGTCGGCCCCTGCCTCCCTGGCCAGGGCCGCCTTATCCTCTGTGGAGACGGTGGCAAAGACATAGGCCCCCGCCCGTTTAGCCATCTGGATGAGCAACAGGCCCGTCCCACCAGCGCCCGCATGGACCAGGGCAGAGTCCCCCTGCTTTAATGGATAGGTGCTGTAGGCCAGGTAGTGGGCGGTCATGCCCTGAAGCAACACGGCGGCGCCCATCCTCGCGTCTAAACCCTGGGGCATCTTGACCAGGACGTTGGCAGGAACGGCTACCTTCTGGGCGTAGGAGCCCGTCACACCGCAGTAAGTGACCAGGTCGCCCAATTTTACCTCGGTCACGCCACGGCCAACGGCCCGGACCAAACCAGCCGCCTCCCTGCCTGGGGTCATGGGAAGGCTTGGGGGTGGGTTAGCACCTCCCCGGCGAGTGTTGACATCGGTGAAGTTGACGCCTACGGCCTGGACTTCCACGAGCGCCTGGCCGGGCCCTGGAGTCGGGTCCGGGCAGTCCTCGTATTTGAGGACTTCCGGGCCACCTACCTGGTGTATTCTAACAGCCTTCATCTTTATCCCTCCGCTCTTTTCTTCTTACCCTGGACGTGGGACTCGGCTCCTGGATGGCCGAGTGTTTCCAGAGGCCACCTCGATATTCAGGGTAGATACGTACTGATATTAGTATACACCTTTCTGCGCAAGAGTGAGCCCTCGCCGAGTCTTCACGGTACAGTGGGAGATTGCTCCCTCACTCCCTGGCTCCGGGGCACGTGGTAGTGTTGTGGAGTCTGTGGTATATTATAAAACTGGTCGGGCCTATATTCTTCTTTGTGAGGTAGGTGAGGTATGGCAAGATTAACAAAGGTGATCAAGTCCGAGCAGAGCGAGCCTGTGAAGCTGAGTCCCGCTCCTATCTTGCCTGCCATGTCCTTTACCATATCCAACCAGACGGGTATAGACATAAGGGTGGTCATTGATGGGAAAAGGATACGGCTGGAGCGAGAGGGTGGTGCTTAAGGAGTGTCATGCCTTTCCCGGAAGTCCCCAGGCTGGAGGTGCCGGTACTGCTTGAGCTGAAGGCATTGGGCGGAGAGGCCAGACCTCGGTCTCTCTACAATGCTCTGGTATCCTATTTCCCTTCCCTTACGACCGAGGACCTGAAATCGCTGACCGGTTCTAACCGCAGCAGATGGCGTATGAGGGTCCAGGAAGCAGCAGGCAGACTGGAGAAACGGGGAGAGATACAGAGGCACTCCAGGACATGGAGACTCACCGAGGCTGGGAAGGAACGGGCGCAAAGGGAAGACATGCCCGTGCAGCTCTTCCTCTTCTCCAACAGGGGCAAGGAGAAGCCTGAGCTATCCCACAACGACATCCGGCGCAGGTTGATGAAGATAGGTGAGATGCTGGGCAAATACGCCCAGGAGGAGTACAGGGAAGGCCCCAGGCGCTACGATGTAGTGTGGAAGGATAGTCCCCTTTCGCCCCGCCTCAGCCACGTCTTCGAGGTACAGAGCAAGGGCAGTCTGGAAAGCGGCCTCGCTAATCTGAAGCACGCCTACGATACCCAGCGTTCCAAACCCTTCCTGGTTATCGCCAATGAACGAGATGTGACAAAGGCAGAGGTCTACCTGCGCCCTCACCTTATGGGCTCCTTCCACGAAATCGGCGAGTCCACAGTTGTCCTTAGCGGCCAGGACGTGCAGCGCATCTACCAGAGCCTGGCTTCGGTCAACGACCTGCTGGACAGGCTCCTGGAAGAATAGCCAGCAGGGCTGTAACCTGTAACCACCTGTACTGACGTCATCAGGCCTTTTGTTGATTCTCTTCGCCGACTGTGGGAACTCGTGGGATGCCGCCAAAACGTAGCCGCAGAAGGCCCTTTATGTCCTCCCACGCCGTTCGGACAATCCTCACGCGGCTGTCCGGATCATCCTCCCAGTGTACAGGTATCTCCTTTATCCTGAAGCCTCGGCTGGCGGCGATGATGAGCAGCTCCGAGTCAAAAAACCAATTGTTGTTCTTCACCAGGGGCACCAGGGCTCTGGCGGCATTGCGGCTAAGGGCCTTGAAGCCGCACTGGGCATCCTGGAATGGAGTGAAGAACATGGCCCTGATAAGGGCGCTATAAGAGCGAGAGATGAACTCTCGCTTGAGAGAGCGCTTCACCCTGGAGCCCTTGATGAGGCGGCTGCCGATGGCGATGTGGGCTCCTTCCTCGATGGCCTTTATCATCTGGGGGAGGTGGGCCAGGTCGGTGGAGAGGTCCACGTCCATGTAAGCCACGATGTCAGCGGTGCTCTCCATCCACACGTGGCGCAGAGCGCGACCCCTGCCCTTCTGGGGTATGTGTACGCAGGCCACACCCGTATACTCTTTTGACAGCATCTCGGCGATGGGTAAGGTGTTGTCGGTGGAGGCGTTGTCGGCGATGATGATGTGCCACTGATTTTCCAGGTTATCCTGAAGGAACCTGGTCAGGACGTCAATGCTGCGAGGAAGGTCCTTCTCCTCGTTGTAAACAGGTATCACTATGTCTACAGTGGGACTCATCTCCAACCCCAGTGCACCATTTTACCCTCACTCTATTCTGGGGAAATCCCCCCCAACCCCCCTTTGGCAAAGGGGGGTTGGGGGGATTTGGGAGAGGGACTGAGGGTGAGGGCTAATGCCTGAAGTGCCTTACCCCCGTGAACACCATAGCGATGTGGGACTTATTCGCCGCCGCTATCACTTCCTCGTCCCGGATGGAGCCTCCAGGCTGGGCTATAGCGGTCACCCCGCCTTCAGCGGCAAGCTCGATGTTATCGGCGAAGGGGAAGAAGGCGTCGGAGGCCAGTACACTCCCCCTGGACTTGTCCCCGGCGGTGCGGAGGGCCAGATGCACGCTGGTCACCCGATTGGGCTGGCCGGCCCCCATACCCAGGAGCGTGTTATCTCTGGCGAGCACGATGGCGTTGGACTTTACGTGCTTTATTGCCTTCCAGGCAAAGGCCAGGTCCCTTAGCTGCTCCTCAGTTGGCGCACGTTCGGTCACCGTCTTCCAGGAGGAAGGGTCTTCGGCTATGTTGTCCCGTGTCTGCACCAGCAACCCTCCACTCAAGGGGCGGAGGTCGTAGGCATCTTGGGCCTCCCGCAGAGGAGGCACCTCCAGAATCCGCAGATTGCGCCGTTTCTTTAACCCCTCCAGGGCCTCAGGGTCGTAATCGGGCGCTACCACCACTTCGTAAAACACCTCGCTCATCGCCTGGGCAGCATCGGCTGTGACGGTACGGTTAAAGCCCACAATGCCCCCGAAGGCCGACACGGGGTCTCCCTCATAGGCCCTGCGGTACGCCTCTGCCTGGTCAGGATGGCAGGCCAGGCCGCAGGGGTTGGTGTGCTTGATCACCACAACCGCCATCTCATCGAAATCGCTCACCGCTCGCCAGGCGGCATCTGCGTCCATGAGGTTATTGAAAGAGAGCTCCCTACCATGAAGCTGCCGGGCCATCGCTATCCCACCGCTGCTTCCCGAGGAAGGGACATAGAGGGCGGCGCTCTGATGGGGGTTCTCGCCATAGCGCAGCTCTTGTACCCTTCGGTAGGTGAGGTTTAGCTCAAGAGGTGGCCCTCCAGCCTCCTCCTTCTGGTAAAGGTATTGGGCCACAGCAGTGTCGTAGAGGGAAACGTGGCGGAAGGCTTTATATGCCAGGCGGCGTCGCTCCTCCGTACTCAACCCCGGACCGGAGGCCCGGTCTGCAACCCACCCATAGTCGGCGGGATCCACCACGACGGTGATGAAAGGGAAGTTCTTGGCCCCGGCCCTCAGAAGCGTGGGGCCGCCGATGTCTATATTCTCCAGGGCGTCGTCCAGGGTGACGCCAGGCTTGTTGATGGTATCTACGAAGGGGTACAGGTTCACGACCACCATATCTATGGCCTCGATCCCCTGTCTGCCCAGCTCTGCCATGTGTTCCGGGCTGTCCCGCCTCGCCAGAAGGCCACCGTGAATCCTGGGGTGGAGGGTCTTGACTCGCCCATCCAGGATTTCTGGAAACCCCGTCAGGTCGGAGACCTGCTGGACAGGAAGCCCGCCCTCCTGGGTGAGCACCCGATGAGTGCCGCCGGTGCTGATTACACTCACCCCTGCCTGGTGTAGCCTCCGGGCGAACTCTACGATCCCAGTCTTGTCGTAAACGCTAACGAGTGCTTTCATACCTTTGCCTCCTGCACTGAACGCACCCAGGGCAGTTGCTCTTTTACTGCGTTATATAGCCGTATATCGGCTGTCCAGAACTCACAGCCGAGAGTCTCAGCCAGGGCTAGATAGTGGGCATCATAAGCATTTGGGCGGCCCAGCTGAGTTGCCAGTTCCCAGGCCAGTTGATGTAATCCAGAAGCTGTGTAGAATGAGATGGGCAATGCCAGCAATCTACTCAAAGCACGGCGTCCTTGTTCTAAGCTGATAAGATTTCTATACACGTGATTCCTTAGAACTGAGGTAATCTCATAACGGAGCAGGAGCGGTGCCACAATCTCTTGTCCCTCTTGACGCCATCGTTGCCACAGCGCTCTCGCCTGCTGGTAACCCTCTTGGGGAAGAGCTAACCTCAGAACCAGATTTGCATCAGTGCAGACCCAAGAGTTCATTCAACCGCTCCTGCCTGAGCTCATCTAACACCTGGGCTGAATCAGGAAGCTCACCACTCTGTGCAGCGATTTCATCTCGTAGGGCATCAAGGTCTGTCAGGACTGCCTCTTCATCTAAGTCTACATGCCCCGTCTTTGCCAAGAGTTCGTCAACGCGCTCCTGCCTAATCCTTTCGAGTTCTCGTGCCGAGTCGAAGACCTCTCCGGTCCGAGCTGCGATTCGCTTCCTCAATTGCCTTAGCCGCTCTAAGGCCTCCCGCTGTGAACCGGGGCCGGGGGCTCCTTCCAGGCGCAGGATTTGTTCCAGGTCCTCACAGCTCACCAGGACTGCCTGGGGTTTGCCACGGAATTCCAGGATAAAGCGCTCCCCACCATAAGCGGTGCGTTTGACCAGTTCCCCCAGGTTTTGCTTTGCCTCTGTGATGGAGATATGATGTACGACCATGTGAAACCTCTCACTATAGATGGTCCTTTTGTCTGACAAGACCATTTTAGCCTATATTGCCCTCTTACTCCATCACCACCCTCTCCTCACCCTTCGGGGGTATGACTTCCCCCACAACCCTGGCCTCCGGCACCGTTTTCTGTACCTCGTCCACCGCCTCTGGAGCGCACACCAGGACCATGCCCAGGCCCATGTTGAAGACGCGGAACATCTCCTCCCGCGCCACGTTGCCTTCCCTCTGGAGGATGCTAAAGATAGGGTGGACTTCCCAGGTGCCCAGGTGGAACCGGGCAGCCAGGCCAGCCGGTAACACCCTGGGCACGTTGCCCGGCAGGCCCCCGCCGGTAATGTGGGCCATGCCTTTTATGAGAGGCAGCACTGGCTCCAGCAGGGGGTAGTAGCACCTGTGGGGAATCAGAAGCTCCTCGCCCAGGGTATGCTTCAGCTCGTCGTAGCGGCGGTAGAGCACCGTTGGGTCTTGCTCTACTTTGAACACGTGGCGCACCAGGGAGAAGCCGTTGGTGTGGAGGCCACTGGAGGGTATCCCCAGGAGGGCGTTGCCCTCCTCTATGGCCGAGCCATCTATCAGGGACTCCCGCTCTACAACGCCCACCACAAAGCCTGCCAGGTCGTAAGCATCTCCAACGTACATGCCGGGCATCTGGGCAGTCTCGCCGCCTACGAGGGCGCAGCCAACCTCCTTGCATGCCCAGGCCATGCCTCGCAGCAAAGCTTCTGTCCGCTGGGCATCCAGGCTACCCATAGATATGTAGTCCAGAAAGAACAGGGGCCTGGCGCCTGCGGTGAGAACATCGTTGACGTTCAGGTTCACCAGGTCTATACCCAGGGACTCGTAGTGCCCCAGGAGGGAGCCTATCATCAGCTTGGTCCCCACACCGTCGGTGCTGGACACCAGCACAGGCTGCTGATAGTCCTCCAGCCGGTACAGCCCGGCGAACCCACCCACGCCCCCTATAACCTGGGGCCCGTGGGTGATGCGAGCGAAGGCGCCTATCTTCTCCTTTATCGCCTCAAGGCCCTGCCGGTCAACACCTGACGAAAGGTACGTCTCACCTCTGGCCATAGCACACCTCCCAGGGTACATCAAGGAGTATATAGCACTGGGAGGGTGGAGCGTCAAGGAAAGACTTATGGCTCTAAAGTCACTCTTTGGCCGTGGTCGAGGATGACGGTGAAACGATTTATGATGCCAAGGCCGATGATGGGTTCATCGCCTAAGGCAGTGATGGTCACAGAGAAAGAGCCCAGTTGACCTATCTGGGCAGTGCCAGGTTAGGCAGGGGCAAGGACTTGAGAGTCGTCAGCAAGAGTCCAGATAATATAACCTTCAGGTGATTCTCCAAAAAGAAACGTGGCGGCAGAGCTACATCGCCATCAAAACCGGTGTCCAAAAGAGCCTCCACATCCTGTGGTTGCTGGCGCACTTGAAGGCGGATAGGGAGGTACGGGAAGCGGGGGCTAATCATCCTTTGGTTCATCGCCATCTTCCCAAAGCTCTCTCTCCCACCTTCCCAAAGAGGAAGCTGCCTCGGCCAAATTGGGAGAGGGCTTGGTCAGAGCCCTCAAGATGGTTCTTGCCGAGGATAAACCTGCCATCTGGAGAAATGGCTATGTACTCTCCCCAGTGCTCTTGCTCTAAGAGTTTCCCATATTGTTCATAGAGCCTTTCCGCTTGCTTCATAAGTTCTTGATTTACTGATGCCATCTTGATGTTTCTACCTTCTCTCAAGGGGCGTTCAGGTCCAGTGTAGCAAGGGACTGGGAGGTGTCAAGACGCACCGCCTGAAAGATTACGACAGGATGACGAGATTTATGAGGATGGACAAAGCTGATATGGTGGCCACCATCAGGGGTTTTGGCGGAGTATTGCACAGATGACGACAGAGGGGAGCCAGAGTTCCCTTTATCGTAAGTCGTTCTAACGGCTTACGGCTAAGCGGCCGCGCGTTAGCGCGGTCCGCTGTAGCGCCTGGTTAGGCGGCGACGAGGCCACCGCTTAGATTGGCAAGACCCGGACCCGAGACCTGCTCTCGTCCACGACGACAAGCGCCCCAGAGGCCAAGTCAGCATCGTGTTGCTTGAGGGCGGCAATCACCACGCCTTCCAGATGGTCAGGCAACACATCGTCAGCACGAACCTGAAGCACGCTCGGACCGTTAGCGTGCGTCAGCGCCAGCATCGTGCCGAAATCCAGGTCGTGAGTAAACACGATGTAGCCATTTGCCACAGCCCAGTCCATGATGGTCCGGTCAGTGGCGCGTGGATCGCCCACCGTGAACCAGTGGACCGCCGACCAGCCCTGGCGCTGCAGCACGGGTACCCAGTCGGGAGAGAGATTCATGTCGATGAGGACTTTGACACTCATGTGACGGCCAGGGGCACCTCCCGCTCTTCGACCCGCCACGCCGCGTAGGCCAGCGCTTGGTTAATGTCTTCCGGTTCCAGGTAGGGGTAGGCCTTCAGAATCTCTTCACGAGACCGACCGGCCGCCACAAGTCCCACAACCGTCCCGACCGTTACCCGCAGGCCACGAATGCACGCCTTGCCGCCCATGACGGCGGGATCAAGGGTAATGCGCGTCAACTGCTTCATAAGCCACCTCCGATACCACTCGCTCACTTGTTATTAGGCCGTCTTCTCGGTTGGAGAAATACTGACGCTCTC
>CAYWGG010000044.1:10663-15262 GCA_964457285.1 uncultured Dehalococcoidia bacterium | reverse complement strand
TCAAGGTATCAGCCCACTCTTAACCGAGCGTAGACCGTCTTGAGATTAGCATAGGGCAAAGTCTTGGGCTTTTGCTACTGGGCTTAACACCCTGGTGCGGGAGTTGACATCTCGCATAAGATGTGATACCTTCACGATGTCGTCAAAAGCTGTGATGGAGACGAGTAGGCGGGAGCAAGCGTCCAGCGAGTCTGGTACGGTGAGAGCAGATACGTCAGACCCAGCCGAAAATCCCTCCGGAGCTGCTAGCTGAACCCCTGGCCTGAGATTTCGACCCTTCGCCTCGCTGATGCCAAGTCCGAAGGATACCGAAATAATAAGGTTGGGGTAAGTAAGCTAAGCCGGGCTCATCGCCCGTTACCAGAGATGGGGCATGATAGTGCCCTGCTTGAGAGGCCCCTCTTTTCACCTGGTATAGTAAGCCAGCCGGACTTCCGGATAACTGATGCTCTGAAAGCCAGGCTTGGTGCTCAGGGTGGAAAAGGGCAACCAGGGTGGTACCGCGGGAATACAAATGTCCCGTCCCTGAAGGGACGGGCTTTATTTTTGTACTGTATCCGTAGGTCTCCCCAAACAGGACCTCTGGCAGGGATATAATCTGGTTTTGGGGAGGCTATACTCTAATGAAACTCAGAGGCGCTGACATAATCTGCGAAGCTCTTCTCCGCGAGGGTGTGGAGGTGGTCTTTGGACATCCTGGCGGGGCCGTTCTGCCCCTTTACGATGCCCTTTACAAGTATGGCCGGATACGCCACGTTCTGGTGCGCCACGAGCAGGGCGCTGCCCACGCCGCCGATGGCTACGCTCGCGCCACTGGCAAGGTAGGCGTCTGCGTCGCCACCTCGGGCCCAGGAGCCACCAACCTGGTCACTGGCATCATGGGGGCCAAGGCGGACTCGGTGCCTATCGTAGCTATCACCGGGCAGGTTGCCAGGGCCGTGATGGGTACAGAGGCCTTCCAGGAGTGTGATACCTGTGCTATCACTGCTCCTTGTACAAAGAGGAACTATCTGGTCATGTCAGCCCAGGACCTGGCCCCTACGATATACGAGGCTTTCCGAGTGGCCCAGGACGGCCGGCCAGGACCCACATTAGTAGACGTACCCAGGGATGTGCAGCAGGAGATGGCCGAGTTCCATTATATGGAGGTGCCCCAGGGGACTTTCCGTCCCCTTATCGCTGACACCAGGTCTAACCTATCCAGGGCGGCACAGCTTATCAATCAGGCGCAGAGGCCCCTCATTATAGCAGGCCACGGAGTCCTGGCCTCCCACGCCTGGGATGAGCTTAAGGCCCTATCGGAGCGTACTGGCATACCCGTCATAAATACCCTTCTCGGCCTCAGCTCTTTCCCCGGCAACCACCCGCTCAGCCTCGGCATGCTAGGTATGCACGGCATGTACTGGGCCAACATAGCGGTGGACCAGTCAGACCTGATAGTCGGGATTGGCATAAGATTTGACGACCGTATCACTGGCAGAGCGGGGACCTTTGCGCGCAACGCAAAGGTGGTCCACGTAGATATAGAGGCGTCTCAGATCGGGCGCAACGTACCTACGGAGGTGGGGCTGGTGGGAGATGCCAAGACCGTCCTTGAGGCCCTTCTTCCTCTGGTCCATCACGTAGACAGGGCCTCCTGGTTCGAGCAGATACACATCCTGAGAAGGGAGCACCCCTCCCTGAAGATACCTGAAAGCCAGGGCCTCCTGGCCCAGCACGTCCTCCAGGACTTGAACCAGCTCATCCAGCAGGAGGAGGATGTGGTAGTGGTCACCGGAGTGGGCCAGCACCAGATGTGGGCCGCCCAGTACCTTTTCTTTGACCGGGCTAACTCGTTCATATCCTCTGGAGGCCTTGGGGCTATGGGTTACGAGGTGCCAGCGGCTTTGGGTGCTCAGGTGGGCAGGCCAGGGGCTACGGTGTGGAGCGTTGCCGGAGACGGCGGGTTCCAGATGACCCTTCATGAGCTGGCCACTATTGTCCAGGAGAAACTGCCCGTCAAGATAGCCCTTTTCAACAACGGCCACCTGGGGATGGTACGTCAGTGGCAGGAGCTTTTCTATGAGAAACACTATAAGGCTGTACCAATACCTGGGCCGGACTATGTGAAGCTAGCCGAAGCGTACGGCATCCCCGCCCTGAGGGTAACTTGCAGGGAAGAGGTGATGGCAGCTTTGAGAGAGGCCCGGAAGCGCCCAGGCCCATTCCTGATAAACTTCGTCCTGGACCCTCAAGAAAATGTGTACCCTATGGTGCCTTTAGGCGCTTCTCTGGCCGAAACCATAGAAGACCCTAGAACGAGGGGCAGGGGATAGTATATAGCTATCCCCTCCCTTCCACCCCCAATCCCATGCTACTCCAGGCAAACCTTCGGCCCAATCCCATCCCACAGTTTCTTTCAATTCTTGCCTGACGACAGACATTTCCCGCTCGCCCTGAGCCTGTCGAAGGGCGGGCTCATGGTTGGACAAGCTCACCATAATCAGAAAAATTTCAAGAAAATTACATCCTCTTACCCCTTGACACCATCATCTTCAGGAGCCGATATACTGTCCCTATTCCCAGCCGTATATGGAGTCGCTCTGGGCCTGGGCCCCGATGTCGAACTACCAGATTTATGAACTGTGTTTATCACCTGTCTGGTAAAATCCCCAGGCGAACTCATAGAGTGCTGCCTTGACAGGGCCAAAAGTAACTACCTTATGCTTAGGCCTATTAAGGCATTCCCAGGGTCTAAAGCGTCAGGGCCGGGGGATAGTCCCACCACTCAGAATTGAGGCCGGCTGGGGGTAGCGCTTATGTATTTTTCTATGTTCACATATTGGCCAGACCATTGCAGTGGACTTCCCCACGCTGTTTGGAGAGGGGGAAAGGAGGTCCGGGTAACACTGGCTCTTCTGGAATAAAGAGGCTGCGATCCAGGTCTTATCCTATCTTGATGGTAATGGAATGTTTTGAAGAGGTGATGAGTGTGGCGATGGTGAATAATCATAATAATCATAGAGTTGTGAAATTACTAAGCGATGGAGTTATCAAATTTGATGGTGGTACGATGTTCGGTCTGGTACCTAAGGTCTCCTGGGAAACCAGGGTAACCACCGATAGGAAGAACCGCATCACGCTTGGCCTTAACTGCCTCCTCATCCAGATAGCTGGCAAGACCATCCTGGTTGATGCCGGAGTCGGTTCCAAGGACCTGTCCTTCCACGGGAAGGATGAAAGGGAGGCTTATGGTCTCGTTCCCAGCAGGCTCATGAAGGGACTCAGGGGCCTTGGGCTTTCCCCCAAAGAGATAGATGTCGTTATCCTCACTCACTTGCATTTCGACCATTCTGGTGGCTGCACCAGGCTGGACCGAGCGGGAAATCTAGCGCCGACCTTTCCCCGTGCCAGATATTACGTGCAGAGCGTCTGCTGGCAAGAAGCGCGCAACCCTAACGAGAGGTGCCAGGATGTATACCGGAGAGAGGACTTCTGCCCTATCGAGGAGAGGGGGCAGCTAGAGCTTCTGGATGGGGACAGGGAAATCTTTCCCGGCCTATCGGTCAAAGTGACCAACGGGCACGCCAGAGGCCATCAGATAGTCCTGGCAAGATACGGAGGGGAGAGGATAGCGTTCCTTGGCGACCTGGTCCCCACTCCCCATCACCTGGAAATGGCTGCTATATCTGCTTTTGACCAGTTCCCCGAGGAGACCCTGGAAAGGAAGCGAGAGTTCCTGCGCCAGGCGGAAAGGGAAGGATGGTTGCTCATCTTCGCCCACGGCTACGAGCAGAAAGCGGGCTATCTGGAAAGGAGGAATGGTAGCACCTTCCTCAGGCCCGTAGAGTTGTAACAGACCCCCTTGAGTGATAAGCTATGTCCTGAGCTTGCCGAAGGGCTGTATCCCATCATGGGGCGAGTTGGCAGCGGCACCTTTCAAAGTGCTTCCTTAGCATGGTGCTGCTGCCAATGCCCGCTACTGCTGTCACAGCAAGGGGGTTAAATTATGGCAGGACCGGTGAAAGTAACCCTTTACTCCGACTATATCTGACCCTGGTGCTACGTTGCCGCGGCGCGGCTATACAAGCTCCAGGATGAGTTTGGCAATAGGATAGACCTGGAAGTTAAAGCTTACGCTTTGATTCCAGGGGAGGAACCTGGCAGGCGACTTGCCCCCCATAGTGTGCAAGGACGTATGCGGGCCGGACTCGACGGCAAAACCGACGGGCTAGAGTTTAACCCCTGGCCCCAGAACAAACCAGCCCCCTGCTCCAGTATTCCCGCCCTTGAGGCCGCCAAATGCGCCACGCTCCAGGGCAAAGACGCCTTCAGGGCTTACGACTTGACTTTGTTCAAGGGTTTTTTTGAGGAGTGCGAGGACATTGCCGATAGAGATGTGCTGATTCACCTGGCCCACAAGGCCGAGCTGGATGTTGACCGGTTCATCTATGACCTGGATAGCGGCGCTCAAAGGCGTCTGGTGATGGCTGAGTTCCTGGAATGCCTGGCCAATTTCGGCCCCTATGCTCAGGGGGTGCCCCTGACCAGCTTCAATAACAGCCCGCCACTGGTGGGGTGCGCTCCTATAGAGGTCTACCGCACCGCAATAATGCGCCA
>CAYWGG010000044.1:0-10563 GCA_964457285.1 uncultured Dehalococcoidia bacterium | reverse complement strand
AAGGGAGCGCCTTGCTCAGTATGTACCTTCAGGTAATTATCTGTCAGGCCCAGGTACATCGGCCTCCCATCTCGTACCTCGGCCCTCTCCCAGAGCACCTGCCTGGTAGTCCCTATGGACTTGCGCCGGAAAAGGGAAGCCTGCTCTCGCGCTACCTCCAGCATCTCCTCCATACGCTCCCTTTTCGCCCTTTCATCAACCCTGGGCCCCATGTAGGCTGCGCTGGTGCCGGGTCGCACCGAATAGGGGAATACGTGTATCGAGGCGAACTCCATTCTTTGGGCAAAGTGCAAGCTCTCCTGGAACTGCCACTCCTCCTCTCCAGGGAAGCCGACAATCACGTCAGCGCTAACGGCCACACCTGGCACTTTGCACCTCACTCTGTCGACCGCCTCGGCATACTGGGCTGCGGTATAGCGACGGCGCATCCTTTTGAGTACATGGTCGCTCCCGCTCTGTAACGGCATATGGAAGTGGGGGCATAAACGGGGGTCTTCCCACAGTTGCAGCAGCTCCCTCGCGATCTCCTGGGGCTGGAGAGATGAGACGCGCAGCCTCGCCACCTCAGTCTCCTTGAGCAGGCGCTCCAGCAGGCCCTTCAGGTTTATCGCCTCAAGATCGAAGCCGTAGGAGCCTAGCTGGGTGCCCGTAAGCACCACCTCTTTGTAGCCTTCCTCTACCCGATGCTTGACCTGGCTCACAAGGACATCAGCGGAGATACTGCGTTCCCTGCCCCGCACCTTGGGCACGATACAATAGGCGCATACCTGGTTACACCCCTCCTGTATCTTTACCATAGCCCTGGTGCGGCCAGGAGGGTGGGCCTCCATTGCCCCTTGCCACTTCTCGCTCCTGTTGGGCGTATCTCTACCAGCGGAGCGGGGCACTGACTGGTACTCCCTGGCTGCCAGCACCGCTTCGACCAAGCGTTCCTTCTCCGAGTTACCCACCACCAGGCTCACTGCCTCAAGCCCTGCAAGCTCTTTCGGCGCTCGTTGAGCGTAGCAACCCGTGGCCACTACCAGGGCGGATGGGTTCTGACGGTGGGCCGCCCGAAGGGCCTGGCGCGCCTTGCTGTCGGCCACGTGGGTAACGGTACAGGTATTGATAACGTATATGTCTGCTGGGTCTGCTGGGCCCACCAACCTGTAGCCAGCCTGGACAAATCGCCTGGCCAGAGCTTCGCTGTCCGCCTGATTCAGCTTGCACCCGTGGGTGAGTATAGATACGGTGCCCAGGTCAGCGGGATTTTCAGCACCAGAATCTATCTCAAGATTCTCCAGGACACCCCCGCCTTCAGGCGGGGGTAAGACTTGATTTTTGGGATGAGTCCCATACGCCTTGCTCACACTAAGCCCCCTCGTCGGGTGGGAGCATTTCCAGCAGCTTTTCCACTGCGTAGCTCACACCCTCGGCCAGATAGTGCAGCCGATCGGGACTCAATCGGGAGTCCTGGACCCGGTAAAAGACGGTGGAGAGGCTGGAGAGCTGATTGAAGGCATCACCTATCCTTCGGTCTCTGGTCTCCGCGGCCAGGGCAGCGGCGTAGCTTTTCATATCTTCATCGCTCGTGAGCTCGACTCCTCTGCTGAGGGCTACCGCCTTGACTGCTCCCACCAGGCTGCCCCAGAGAAGCTCCTCTGCCCTCTGCCAGTGACCCTCGCGCATCGCCCTCAAACCGCTTGTCCGATAGCGACTGCTCTGGCTTTTGTACCTATAGATACGTCCCTGCTCAATCACTGGCTGCATTTCTATCCTGCAAGACCTCCCTTGCTCCCTCGATTCATCCGCCGCACCAGAAATACCCAGAGGATTGGTATAAAGATGAGAGAGACGACCATCAGGACCAGATACTTCGTGGGGACTGGCATCCACGCACCTCCCATGGCCAGGAGGTAGTAGCGGGGGACCCTCCCAACAACATAGGCTGAGATATATCTCCAGAGCGGGTAGTCGGAGCTAGGGGCCAGGAGTCGAATGGGATAGAAGGGAAGTAGAGTAAAAGCAAAGACTAAGATGGTCAGCCAGGGTTTCCAGTAGAAGTAGCGGACAGCCGTCTTATAAATGGCTGTCTGCTTTACAGGTGCAACCCTCCGAAACTCAAAAGCCTTCTTGACGACGAAGTAGTCAACGATAGCAGCGACCACAGTAGCAGGAGCACCCACTGCGGCCACGACCCAGGGTTCATAGACGGCCCCGGCGTAAATCACCGCTGGCTCGTGGGGCAGATAGACGAAGCTGCTAGCGGGTATGGTATACCAGAAGTAGGCCACCAGTTGCCACCACTGAGGATACAGAATCCTGGCGAGGAGAGTGCAAATCAGGGCAGGGACCAGCGTGGCAACCAGGACCCAAAATGTGGGGCTGCGTCCCGCTCTACGGACCAGGACCGATGTGGTGGTTATATAAGACTCAGCTTGGACCAACCTCAGCCTCTCTTCTGCCCGCGCCCCTCCCTTCCTTCGGCATTTCCATAGCCTCCCTTCTGCCCTCTCCACCCCCTGCCATCGGTGTTTCGCTCCGGACGCGGGAAACTTTCGCTGGGGTCTGTGGATGGCGCCAGCTATCCATCATGGAGGCGCGGTGCACACACTGGATAGTACAGTATGGAGCGCATGCCTTCTCCACGAGATATTCGTGCCGCATCTCCGCCTGAGAGTAGCGTTCCAAGGGCACGGCAGGATACCCCCGTTGCTGGGAGCACCAGTGAACGAGGCCGTCTTCATCAACGTAGAAGTAGCGAGCGCCTGCGCGACACTTCCAGTGGTTGGGCTGCCCTAGAGAGAGGTTCTCCTGAAAGCGGTCCACCAGTGCAAAGCCTATCCCGCCGCTCTTCTTGATCTCCTGGTAGACGCGCCGCTCCCCTTCGCCCAGCGGCTTAATCCTACCACGGCCATCGTGGACAATGCCCACAGAGGTGCTGAACCCTAGCGCTCTGGCACGCCTGGCTACCACCAGGGCATCTTCAGGGTCCTTGACCCCGGTACCGATGACCGCATTGATGTTGACACCAAACTCTGCGTACTTTGAGAGCAAGAGCAGCTTTCGGTCCAGGACCTTCAGGCTTTTCATGGACACTTCATCAGGCATCACGTTGTCAATGGAAATCTGTAGGTAGTCCAGCCTGGCCGAGTTCAGCTTTTTGATGCGCTGCTCGGTCAGCAGATACCCGTTGGTTATCACCGTCGCAGTGATACCCTGGCGGCGAATTTGCGCGACAATCTGCTCTAGCTCCGGATGCATCAATGGCTCGCCGCCGGTGATGGTGATGATGGAAGTTCCAAGAGATGCGAGCCGCTCGATGCGCTGGAACAGTATATCCAGAGGGACCGGTCCTGAGACATGGTCGTACTCATTACAATAGGCGCAGGCGAGATTGCAACGCCGTGTCACCACCAGATGCACCAGATTAGGATGTCGCGTCGAGACCAACGCCTTAGCCAGCATCCGCGCGACGCGAACGCCCCGGTGGGCCTGCGCCAACGTCCTCCGTATCGGCATGAGGTATGCTACCTCCTCCCTTAGCCTTCGCCCAAAAGCACACCTTTCTTAGCCGGATTTCCCAGGTAAAACCGATAGCGGGAGCCTATCACCGATGGTCCTGATTTCTGTCATTGGTAGAGTATGCCAGCTAACCGGTTCTTGTCAAGCTGGATAACGCCGTCCTCTACTCACCGCTGGAGGGCCTGTCCTGAGCGGAGCCGAGGAGACGCCCCAGCCTCAGGCGGGACTTCGTGGACGCGGGAGAGAGCAGAGCATGGGCCTTCCTACGAACAAGAAGGAGGGCGTGGTAGAGATGGGCTGCCGTGCTCCCCAGATAGGATTTCGCAGCGGCCAGAGACGGTGATGCCTGGGGCTTCAGGCGAAGGAAGCCCTCGTGGGTGAGGAGGGAAGCCACAGCAATCGCCACGCCGCCTACGGCGTCGAGAATGTAGTGATTCCCAGTTACAGTGATGGCGAAGAAGGTCAGGATGGGATAGATAGGGCCTACGACCCTCAGCACCGTGGACTTCGTACTCAGGAAGGTGACACAGAAGAGAATGGTCCAGCCAAAGTGGAGGCTAGGCATGGCGGCGAAGGCGTTGAAGTAGACAATTGTGTCACGATTACCGTACCAGGAAGGGCCAAGCCACCAGGAAGGACCGAGCGAGCGAATGGTATCAACGAACCCATACTCTGGGAAGAATCTGGGTGGCGCCAGGGGAAAGGTGGCGAAAATTATCAGAGCGAAGACGAAGCTCAGCAGGACCACGTTTCGATAATAGAAGTACTTCGGCCGGTCTTTGATGTACACGGCAACGGCCGTGACTCCAATGATGGGGACGAAGGTAATGATATAGGCCCAGTTTAAAAACATGACCAGAGCCTTAGACTTCTCCATAGCCCAGGCTTGCCAGCCGGGCTCCCAGAGAAAGCCCGCAGCCGATTCGGAGGAGATGAGTTTGATGGCGTTCCCAAAGGCAACCGTCTCAATATCGGGTATCATGAATTTGCGAATGAGCATGTAGATGAAGTAAGCGCCTAAAATGACGCATAGCTCCCTTATATGCCTGAGGGCGCTCCATCTGGCTGATAGGTTTCTTATGTGTAGCTCTTTACTACCCATCAATCTCCGCCGTCACTGTAGATTCGCGTGGAGCATCGTGAGGGACTGCCTGACCAGGCTTATGCCCATTCAACTGGAGTGGTATAACAAGGCCGCGTTTCTTGGCAGACTCGCTTTCCAGATAGACGTTGCATTCCAGACAGCCTACATGGACCTTTGGAAGGTCACCGTCTCTGAAGAGGCCCCGTGCGGTGACATACTGCTCGTTATTCCAGATTTCCTTGATGGAATGAGTCTTGACATTGCCAAAGTCATCGGAGGCGTCGGTGAGATAACAGCAGGGAGCGTAGCCCCCATCCCAGTTAACTACACCTCCGCGCCACAGCCGCCAGCAACGGGTCCCGTTCTCGCGATAGGGTTTATCAAAGGGCCGGTCCCTTCGAAAGCCTTCAGCAGCCGAGGGAAGCCAGCGCTCCGCCACCGCCGGGTCACTCTCTCCATGAGGGAAGTCCACCTTCTTGAAAACTATGCCATCCACTCCCAACTCCTGGGACATCCGCCGGGCCTCCGGAACCTGATGCCCGTTATGGCGCATGACGATGAACTGCCATTCAAGGTAAGGCATTTTGTAACCCAGCTCTTTCTTCTTCTGGACCAGGAGCTTGATATTGTTCAGGACTCGCTCCAGGTGTCCCCCCACCCGGTAAATCTCGTAGACCTCCTGCGTGGTGCCGTCGAGGGAGATGATGAGGACATCGAGGCCGGACCGGATAATGCGCTCGGCCATTTCGGGCGTCAGAGGCTTGTTGAGATTAGAGCTCATGATGGTAGAGATATGGGCTTCGTGGGCGTAGGCCACGTATCTATCAATCTGTTTGTTAAGGAACGGCTCGCCCCAGCTATAGAGGGTGAGCCAGATACAATAGTCCTTGATTTCGTCAACGGTCTTCTTGAAAAGGTCGAAATGCATGACACCTTTCTGGCGGTTGACGGTGCCCAGGCCGGTATGGCACAGGGGGCATTTGAGCTGGCAAATATTGGTGGTATCTATCTCCCATTCGTAAGGGTATCCGCGGACCCTGGTGCGTCCCAACCGGAGCTGCAGCTCGATGCTCACACAGTTGAGCGCCTTTCGTAACGTCATATGGCGCATGGTAACTTCAAACCGCTGGGTGGCCCGGCCATCAGCTTGGGAGCCTATGACGGAGCCGTTGACCTGGAACCTACTCTCCATGGCCCATAGTGCCTTCAACAGGAGCGAATGTGCCAGATTCATCTTTCACCCCACTAAAACTACGCCAGGGGCCACATGGCCCTATCCTTAAACCACCTCTCCACCTCCACCACGAGCTATAGATGTTCAGAAAAACATTCGTGGTTTGTAGGGGCAGACCTGCGTGTCTGCCCTGCGTTGGGCGAACACACAGGTTCGCCCCTACTTAAAGGGACCTCGACGATATCGATATATAGTACCATCAGACTAACCGGCCCGCCATAGTATCGGAGAACTATCGGACTTGAGGTTCTTACTCACAGGCGAGAGACCGCCTCACAGTTTACTTCTAGCCTGCCTTCCTGTCAACGCCGAAGCGGTCATCGCGCATGCGTGTTTGGGCAGACCGCATCAGGTATATAAGCTCCTGGAGGCTCTTTGCGTTCTCCAGCCCCTCCACTACCTCGATGCACCTCTCCACAGCCTCATGGGACAATACCAGGGAAGCGCAACTGCGGAACTTGGTTAGCCTCTCCTCTCTCGTTAGAGGGTTGCCCCAGATGCCACGGGGGCGGTCGCAGCGGACGGTGTAAGCCTGGCCGTCGCCCATGCTCACCTCCACTGAGGCCCACATCTCCTCGAAGTTGGCAGGTATCTCCGGATTCATGTAGAGGTCTGTTTTATTGAGCATCTCTTCCATGTCCACCGCGAAGCGCCGCTCGTCCGTGAAGGTGTCTATGGTCACCGCGCCGTCCAGAAGAGCCGCAGCCACGGTGTACTGGAAGCTGAACTTGCCCTCCAGGCCGGTGCTGGGGAAAGGGCGGCTTACGTAGGGCATCACCGGGGTCTCTATCCTCACCGAGGCTATTTTCTCAGGCTGGATGGGATACCGCTGGCGCAGTTCCAGGGCGGCGTCAATGCCACGGTGGGTGCCGTACTGACTGGGGTGCTTCTTGATAGCCACGCCAGGGTCAACCAGCCGGTAAGGGTTGCCGAAACCCTGGGTCACAGCCTCCAGGTCGAAGCCTTCCCCAAAAAGGACCCTGGCATAGCCCGTGGGATGCTCCATAATCTCCTCGTTGCCCGTGAAGCCTCTGGCGGCCAGCAGGGCCGACTCAAGGCCCATCCGGGCGGCATTGCCGCAGTGGGTAGACTTGGTCATTGTGCCGATATTGGCTGACAGGGCCCCGGCCCTGGAGGCCGATATTGCCAGGGCCATCCGGGTCTTGTGGGAGTCCAGCCCCAGCAGCCTGGAGGATGCAGCGGCGCTGCCCATTACCCCCACCAGGCCGGGGGGATGGAACCCAGCCCCAGCGACCAGGTTGGCTGAAGCTAACCTGAGCCTGCCTTGAACCTCGAAGCCCACCACCAGGGCTGCCAGCGCATCCTTCCCCGAAATTTTTGAGCCGTGCATCTCAGCGAGGGCCAGGATGGGAGGGAGGGTAGGAGAGGTGGGATGGGTAGCCGGGTACCACATCACCTCGTAGTCCAGGACATGGCCTGCGACGCCGTTGGCGAAGGCGGCCATCACCGGCGAGGTACTGAAGCCCTGGCCAAAGACGGAGCAAAGGGAGTTGCCACCCATGTCTCTCACGTAGTCTGCCACGATTCTGGCGGGCTCCTCTCGGCTGCCAGCCAGCATGACACCAATACCGTCCAGGATAACCGCCTTGGCCGCCTCCAGGACCTCTGTTGGCATAGAGTCATTTTTCATCTCCGCGATGAGCTTCGCCAGGGTCTCTGTGGTTGACAAAGGACACCTCCTGGTATGACTATTTTGGGACATATGGTAGACACCAACGATACACTACCGCTTTTCCGAGCCAATTGCCATCCCTCTAAGAAACTGGTATCCTTTACAGGGAAATTCCCACCCTGAAATTCTGTCACTGATATGGAGGACTCTCCAGGCGATCCTGAGAGAGAGGAGGCTTGAAAGTTGGCGTCAGAAGAGAGCCCTTCGCTGATGGAAACCTTTACCCAGTACCTTACGACGCTCAAGAGAGGGGAGATGAGGGAGGGGACGCAAGAGCTTAACCGCTTCATCCAGTGGTGCGGCAGAGACCGAGGCGTAGATGAGTTGACCCCATCGGAGGTGGCAGACTATGCCGAGTCTGCCAGCATGTGGGGGTCGGACTCAGCCCAGAAGCTGAAGCCGGTGAAGTCATTTTTGACTTACCTGAGCCAGAGGGAATTGACCCAGACCAGTCTTGTCTCCCACTTGAGAGTCTCGAGGGCAAAGAAGGGCTCCCGCCGAGCCTACTTCAAGTCTGCCTCAGAGAGCGCTGAGCTCAGCTCCGAAGGGTACGCCAGCCTTCAGTCACGCCTGGAGATGCTCAAGGAGGAGCGGGTGAGGGTAGTGGCCGATATTCAGAGGGCCATGGCCGATAAGGACTTCAGAGAGAACGCCCCTCTGGACGCAGCTAAGGAGCGCCAGGGCCTTATTGAGTCCAGTATAAAGGAGCTGGAGGGGATTCTGGCTAACTCCGTGGTAGCGGCCACGCGGTCCGCTGGACACGACCAGCGGGTCAGGCTCGGCAGAAGGGTGACCCTCAAGGATATGAGCAACGGCAAAGAGGTCTGCTACACTGTGGTAGACCCCAGGGAGACAGACCCCGCCTCCGGCAAAATCTCCAACGCCTCCCCTGTAGGGAAGGCCCTGATGGACAGGGCGACAGGCGAAGAGGTCCACATAGCCGTCCCCAGAGGGACTATCCACTATATCATCGAAAAGGTCGAGGGCTAGCAACCATTCAATGTCCAGTCACCACGCTTCAGATTACCGGTCCTGGTCTCTGTTGGCCCTGGCGATGGCGCTAGGGCTGCCAGGCCTTATCCTCAGGGTCTCAGGGACACACCTAGCTCCAGAGCTGACCGCCCTGGTCTCTGGCATAGGTATCGTAGGGGCGGCGTTCGTCATATCATGGGCATGTGAGGTGGCCCAGCTAGACATATCTGCCTCTTTAGCCATCGCCATTCTCGCTCTTATCGCTATACTGCCGGAGTACTCCGTGGAGTTCGTCCTGGCCTGGGACGCCGGGGAGGTATGGCAGACCGGGACCACCCTTGGCAACGCCTCGGAAGGGGTGAAGGACGTAGTGGGCCGGGCCGCCGCCAACGTGACTGGCGCCAACCGTCTCCTCATCGGCCTGGGCTGGTCTATGGTGGTGCTGGTCTTCTGGCTGAAGCGCCGAAGACACCTGACGCTGGAGAGGGGACTCTCCCTGGAGCTAACCATCCTCACCGTCGCCACCCTGCTCACCTTCCTGCTGTTTTTCCTGAAAGAGGTGGCGCTATACATGGCTGGCATCCTCATCGCCCTGTATCTCTTTTATCTCTGGTCAAGTTCCAGGCATGGGGCTGAGGAGCCGGAGCTGCTAGGGCCATCGGCAGCCGTTGGGAGCCTCCCCAAGGTCGGGCGCCGTGCTCTGGTATTGTTTATGTTCGCCTACTCCGCCATCATCATATTCGCAGCGGCAGAGCCTTTCGTGGACGGCCTGGTGGAGACGGGTGGGAAAATAGGCATAGACGAGTTCATACTCATTCAGTGGCTAGCTCCCCTGGCGTCAGAAGCGCCGGAGATGGTGATAGCCCTCCTCTTCACTCTGAAGGGCAATCCGGCAGCCGGTATAACCGCCCTCATCTCCTCGGAAGTAAACCAGATGACCCTTCTTATCGGTAGTATGCCCCTGGTCTTCAGCGCATCCTTTGGTCATGCCAGCCCCTTCCCGCTGGACCCTCATCAATCCATCGAGTTCCTGCTCACCGCTTCCGTGTCCCTGTTCGCCATAGCCCTCCTGGCCAGGATGCGCATCGCCTGGTATGGGGCGTTGGTCCTCCTGGGGCTTTTCATCGTTCATTTGCCCTTCACCGACTCCGATGCCCGCAGAGTCTTCGCCCTTATATATCTGGGCCTGGCAGTGGTCATCCTGGTGGCCGACCGAGGGCGAGTGGTGGAGATGTTCCGAAGGGCGCGGACAGTGTTTAAAGTGGAGAGTGAGGCATAGACGTAGGGGTACAGCATGTTGTTGTGGCCCCTACCCGCCTTTTACTGCGCCTCGGGCCAGGGCGTCGAGCATAATCCCGACCCGCGACCTGAAGGGTCTGACCTGATTCCTCCGGGCCGTTACGCCCAGGGTGACCACGAACATGACGCTTTTCCCTTCTGCATGGGGGGAAAAGAAGTCGGTAATATCGTCGTCGTAGAAGGTGATGCCACTGGCCCCAAGACCGAGGGAGTGAGCGCAAAGGTACATTTTGCCACCTATGGTCCCAGCCTCCAGTTGGGCGGCGCGATAACCTCGGTTCCCGTAACGCTGAAGGACTCGCTCCAGGTCAGCCATGAAGAACACCACAGCGCTGGCGTCGGCGCCCAGGGCTTGCTCGAAACAAAGGTGGCCCGCCTCTTCTCGAAAGGTCCCTTCCCTCAATAGCTCCAGCCCTCGCCGCCGGGGAGAGAAGAAGTAGCTTCCTGGTGAAAGGCCATCCACCGCATTGACAATGATATAGCTGTCCAGCAGGCTTTCCCCAACGTTTCCCAGGAAATCTGCGGGCACTCCCCTGGTGGAGTGGTCGAGCAGGGCGCTCAACCGGGAGAAGGCGATGGGGTCTCTGGCGAAGCGGCGAGTAGAACCACGCTCCAGTATTGTCTCCCCTAGCCTGCGAGAGGCCGTGCTACTCTCCCCAGGGTGCTGGAGGGGATGAAATGACGCCTTGCCCTTTGGTGCGCTATAGCCCCCACCCCCGGCCCCTCTCCCAAATCCCCCCAACCCCCCTTTGCTAAAGGGGGGCAAGGGGGGATTTC
>CAYWGG010000043.1:0-15324 GCA_964457285.1 uncultured Dehalococcoidia bacterium | reverse complement strand
TCGTACGGTGGACGGGCAAGAGATATTCGTCATAGACGGGCACATGCACTTCTGGGACGCCAGCCCAGAGAACTGGCGGAGCCGGTACGGTGAGGGGTGGATCAGGTGCTTCTACGATTACCACATGGGCCTCAGCCCCTCCGACTACGTCTGGCCTTTTGAAAAGTACTGCAAGTACACCGAGGCAGACCTGATAGAGGACCTGTTCCTGAAGGGCTACGTAGACATGGGTATCTTCAACTCCACCTACTTACTGGAGTTCTTCAAGAACGGCTTCAATACCCACGCTCAGAACTACGTCCTGAAGGAAAAGTACCCTGACCGGTTTATACTCTGCGGCACCTTCGACCCCCGGGCGGGCTCGAACGGGCTAGAGGAGCTACGGCGGATGGCGAGTGAGTACCCAATCCAGGGCCTCAAGCTATATACCGCCGAGTGGCGAGGGTCGTCCAGGGGCTGGAGCCTGAAGGAGCCGGACGCCTACAGGTATCTGGAGCTGTGCCAGGAGCTGGGAATCAAGAACATCCACGTCCACAAAGGGCCTACCATCTATCCCCTCAACATGGATGCCTTTGACGTCCGCGACGTGGACCAGGTGGCTACTGACTTCCCCGGCCTCAACTTCATCGTGGAGCACGTGGGGCTGCCCAGGCTGGAGGACTTCTGCTGGATCGCCGCCCAGGAGAAGAACGTCTACGGCGGACTTGCCGTGGCGATGGCCTTCATCCACTCACGGCCGCGCTATTTTGCCGAGATCATGGCCAACCTGCTCTTCTGGCTTGGCCCGGACAGGCTGCTCTTTGGTAGTGACTACGCTATCTTGTCCCCCAGGTGGATTATCGAGAAGTTCATGGCATTCGAGATGCCTGAGGATATTAAGCAGGAGTACAAGGCGGACCTGAGCCTGGAGACGAAGCGGAAAATCCTCGGCGGAAACGCTGCGAGACTCTACGGAATAGACATAGAGGCCCACAGACAGAAACTAAGCCAGGACCCCATCGGCTATCGGCTGGCCCAGACCGCATAGCCACGGTGGGGCCAGGAATCGCCATATGGGCAGACCAAAACAAAGCGAAGGGCCCCGAACATAGCCGGGGCCCTTCTTCAGTGTTGCTCCTCCCTTTCCCTACCTCACCCCCTCGCACACTTTCGCTATCAACTCGACAGCAGCTACTTGCTTATCATGTCGTAGCTACGGAGCAGCTTGCCCGGCGTGGCGCCGGTGCATACCGTATTTTCCAGGAAGGTGACTACACCGTTGACGATGGTGTAGCGTATACCCTTGGCCTTCTGGATAATGCGGCGCTCCCCGCCGGGGAAGTCGGTATCATACACCGGGCCGTCGTACATTAGCCCCAGCTTCTCCGGCTCGTATACGATTATGTCCGCGGCGTAGCCCTCCTTCAGGATGCCCCTGTCGGTGATTCCGGAGATCCAGGCCGGCAGGGCGCTAATCTTGTAGTGGGCCTTCTCCAGGCTCATGGCACCCTCGTCCCTCACCTTTTTCGCCAGGAAGTTTACAGGCCAGGTGCCAACGGTCTGGTAACGCGTATGGGCGCCACCGTCAGAGACGCAAGGGTGGGTGTATGGGTGATTTATGATCTCCGCCACGGCCACGGGGTCCGTACCGGCGGAGGGCGCAAAGGAGAACTCGGTCCGCAGGCCCTCGTCCAGGGCCAGGTCCAGCATGGCATCCATCGGGTGCTTGCCCATCATCTGCGCCAGCTCTGCGATGGTCTTCCCTTCGTACTTGAAATTCCTGGGTTCACGGACCTCCACAACCCTCATCTTGCTCCAGTCAGAGGCAGCGTCAGCCGCACCACCCTGCCCGCCATACGCCCCAACGTCCTGCCTCATCCTGTCCCGCACCCCAGGCATCTGGAGCTTGCGGATTCGCTCTTCAGGAGTGCCGACGAAGGGGTCTATCCAGTTGGGCATGGAGTCGAAGCCGTTATACTCGGCCAACTCGAATATCGGCGAGTTTTGCACTGCGCTGGTCTGGGCGAACATCATGGCCCCTTCCCTATGGGCTCGCTCCAGGAAAGCTAGCTGCTCCTTGTAGCGCGTCGGGGCGTTCTCGTTATAGCTCACTGCTCCCCACTGGAGGGGCCGACCGGACGCCAGGCACATCTGGATCAGGAAGTCCTCTCGCCCTTTGCCAGGCGCATCTCCCTCTACTGCTTCCATCCGCAGCGCAGAAGCCCCGGTAATAGCAGCTACCGCAGCCCCAGGGTCGCCGTCGCCTCCAAGCAGGTCTGGCTCACCGGGCGGGAGGGGCCGCTCTGCGGGGCCTCTCGTCCAGCCGATGTGGCCTACTCCGAACTCGGACAGGACCTGCGCCAGCGCCAGGAACTCGTCGTTAGAGGCCACCTGGCTGGGGATAAAGCGGCCATCGTCTGGGCGGTTGGCCAGGGTCTTCATCGCTGACCAGCCAAAGGCACCAGCCTTCATCGCCTCGTGGATGATGCGCTGCATCTCCTTTATTTCCCGGTCCGTAGCTCGAACTCTCGTCCTGGATTCCTCGATTCCCAGCACATACAGGCGGAGAGGGTTAAAGGGCACCAGTGCGGCCACGTTGACACCTAGTGGAGACCTCTTATCCAGGCTTTCCAGCCAATCGGGGAAAGTTACCCAGTCCCAGCGGAGCCCCAACTCCATAGTGTGGAGCGGGATAGCCTCGATCCTGGTCATGAGGCGCATGGCGGCCTCTCTGTCCTGGGGCTTGCAGGGCGCAAAGCCGAAGCCACACTGGCCTATGGTGACGCTGGTCACCCCGTGCCAGCCGGACATGGTAGCATAAGGCTCCCAGTTAAGCTGGAGGTCGTAGTGAGTATGCAGGTCAATGGCCCCAGGAGCTACGACGCATCCGGTGGCATCCAGCTCCTGCTTGGCGGTGGACTTGATATGGCCGCTAATCTGGGAGATCTTGCCGTTCTTGATGCCCAGGTCTGCCCTGTAGGCCGGCAACTGGCCGGTCCCATCAACGACGGTCCCATTGCGGATAATCATATCGAACTCTGGCATATTACCTCCTTCACTGATAAATCAGGACTTAGATTATTGTATCAGCCCTGGCCCTTTTGTCAATCTCTGGGACCATCATTCACCTGATATTTCGAGATTCGTCGTCATTCTCCATTGATCTGCTGACTTCTATCCACGGTCCAGGGGCCGGTCCTTGGGTGACGAATAGCCGGTCAACCCCGCCTCCGATGGGAAACCGGATGTAGCTCCAGATATACTGGTGAGCACCCGCTCCACATGATGGGTGGGGAAGACAAACAGGATCCGTGCAGGTCCATCAAAGCGGTTCACGAAGCCGTGAGTAGCCCCGGCAGGAGCGAGCACCGTATGGCCGGGGCCAAGGGTCGCTCTCTCGTTGCCAACCAGCACATCTAGCGTTCCCTCCAGGATAATCATCGCCTCTTCGGTGTTGGGGTGAATATGTCTGGGGACCCGAGAGTTGGGGGCGATGGTCAGCTCCCCAACCCTTAGGGAGTGGCTACCCCGCTCTTCGTCCACGAGTATGCAGACCTCCAGCCCAGGGGCAGCGCCTTCCCTTTTAGCCAATTCCCGTTTATTTATGATTGGCACCTCTCCTCCTTTCAGCCGTAGCTCACCTGGCGGCAGTTTGAAACTTGTTCTGAGCAAAGCCAATGGAATGACCAGTCCTGGCTTCTGCACTCGTAGCAGATTATAAGCCCTTTCCGGCCGTTGAGGAAGCACCCGGCCGTTACTGGCCTTCACAATTAAGAAGGGTCTTGCCCCTCGGCCAATAGCTCCTTCACAAAGGTAACGATCTCCGATGCCAGCCTCACGGCCTCCCTGGCGGCGTCCTCGGTATACACACGGGCAGGGATACTGTCCGGGAGGCTGTTAGGGTATCGGGTCGGGACATAAAACCCGTCCAGGATGGCCCACCGCTTCACCAGCTCCCCAAACCTGGGCTCCCACTGGGCTGCCTGGTGGCAGAGGCGTTCGATGGAGTGGCCAAGTACAATCTCCTCTCCCTGAGCGTATAGAAAGGCCTTCAGAGCCTTCTCTCCCACTTGCTGGGCCAGGAAACAGGCGATATGGTAGCCGCCTCGCTCCGCCAGGTCCCTGGTCCAACGCAGGTCTTCAACGGCCTGCTCAAGCCACCTCATCCCCTCCTCAAGAGGGCTTCTTCTCATAAAGGACCTGCTCCTCGCTGATGATCCCTTTCAGGGGCCCGTGCTCTTTCATGGCCTCGAACTCCTCCGGAGTGTAGCACAGGATGTCCACGTCCACTGGCAGTGCCAGCGTAGAGTACAGGAAACGCAGGCGCTCCAGAAAGCCCATCTGAGTATCCATAACGACCAGGACATCCAGGTCGGTGAACAGGTCACGCCTTCCTCGGGCGTACGACCCAAAGAGGCTGATGCGGACCACGCCCTCCAGGGCCCGAAGCCGCTCTATCAAGACCTGGAGGCTTTGCTCCAGCAGTTGAGAGTAGTTGGCCCTCGCCTGGCTCAGGGAATCGGAGGAGGACATCTTCGGTTTACCCTCCCTCCACGCTCTCCGCCAGTATCTCAAGCAAGTCCCTGGCCTCCTTCTCATTGGCGACGCCTTTGGCCTGGATGCCCTCCGTTAGCATCTGGAGGCAGAAGGGGCAGGAGACGCCCACCGTCCTGGCACCCGTTCCCAGGAAATGGTCGGTGCGGACGTGGTTTATCCTGGTGCCCCGGCTCTCCTCCACCCACATGTGGCCTCCGCCAGCGCCACAGCAGAAGCCCCGCTGGCGGCAGTGGGGCTCCATCTCCACCAGCTTTATCCCAGGAATAGATTTAGCGATGCGCCGGGGCTCGTCGTAGATGCCGTTGTGGCGGCCCAGGAAGCAGGAGTCGTGGTAGGCTACTGTGGCTTCCATCATTTTGATGGGCTTGAGCCTGCCCGAACGGATAAGCTGGTCCACGAACTGGGTGTAGTGCATCACCTGGTACTGGCCGCCAAGCTGGGGGTACTCGTTCTTCATGGTGTTGAAGCAGTGGGGGCAGATGGTGACTATCTGCTTGACGTTGTAGCCGTTGAGGGTCTCGATGTTCTGCTGGGCCATCATCTGGTAGAGGTACTCGTTACCCATACGCCTCGCCGGGTCTCCCGTGCACCTCTCCTCCTCGCCCAGGATGGCGAAGTCCACCCCCGCCGCCTTCAGCACCCTGACCATAGAGCGGGCGACTGCCTGGCTGCGCTGCTCCAGGGCGGCGGTGCAGCCCACCCAGAAGAGGACCTCCGCCTGGGGGTGCTCTGCCAGGGTCTTTACATCCAGGCCCTTTGCCCAGTCCGTGCGGGTGAACTGAGTGCCACGCCAGGGATGGCCCCGCTGCTCCATGCTGAGCAGGGCGCTCATGGCCGTCTCGGGCATCCTGGACTCCTCCAGCACCAGGTAGCGGCGCATGTCCATGATAGTGGGCACATGCTCCACTACCACCGGGCACTCCTGCATACAAGCCCCGCAGGATACGCAGTCCCAGATGGCCTCCTCGGTAATGCGGCCAAACCCGATGAGGGGCTTTTGGGGTTCCTTGCCAGCCTTTATCTGTGGGCTTTCCTCGATAAGGTACTCTTTCAGGTCCTCCACGATGTGCATGGGGGAAAGCACCTTCCCGCTCAGGTGGGCAGGGCAGCTATTAGTGCAGCGCCCGCACACGGCGCAGGCGTAGCCATCCAGCAGCTCCTTCCAGGTGAAGTCCTGGACACGGCCAGCGCCGAAATGCTCTGCCGTCTCCAGCTCAAGGGAGTGGAGAGTGCCCCGTGGCTTCAGGGAGCGGAAAAGGGCGTTGGCGGGGGCGGCCACCATGTGCATGTGTTTGGAGAAGGGTATGTAGATGGAAAAGCCCAGGATAATCAGCAGATGTATCCACCAGGAAATCCCGTGGGCAGCGTTGGCCGCGTCTATACCCATGCCCATGGCCAGGAACTTCTCGCCGATGGCGCGGCCTACTATCGCCTCGGCGGCTGGGCCTCTTTCTGCCTCTGCCATATATGAGGCTTCCGCTACGTAGAAGGATTCGGTGAGAAGGGTGAATATCATCAGCGAAGCGATAAGGGCCACTATGACCACTGCATCAGGAGACCGGGTGAGGTCGAAGGAGAGGCGGTGGGGCTTTGCCAGCCATCGCCGCAACACCGCCCAGATGAGGGCGCTGAGGATTATCAGGGCTACCACGTCCAGGTAGCTGGTGTAGACCTTTACCCCCGTGGCGGTCAGCAGCTTCTCGGAGAAGGGCCGCCAGGCGCTATCGCCGAAGATAAATATCAGGTAGCTGAGGAGGAAGGAGAGGAAGCCCAGGAAAATGCACACATGGCCTATACTGGCCCGATCCCTCAGGGAGACGCTCTGGATCACTTTCCTTTGCCCCAGGACGATGGTGGCAAACCCGGCCAGCCGTTGCAGGGGGTGGTCGAAGCGGTCCTCCTTCTTGCCCAGCAGCAAAAGGCTGATGACCCGCCTGTAGAAGACGTACCCTGAAAGCACCAGCGCCGCTGCCAGGGCGAGGTAAACGCCAGCCGCTATATGGACCTCTCCGAACATGTTTTCAGGCGGAACCACGATGGAATCCTCCTGGCTTAGCTGTATACATTCTACACCTTGCACTGGGTTCCCCACAGGGTCTTTCGGGTCATTACTTGAGAAGATGCCAGCTCTTAGCTATAATATATGTAAGCTGAACGCTGAAGGAAGGGTAAACAGCACTGTCGAATCGCATGTGGCCCGCTAGCTCAATTGGTAGAGCAACGGACTCTTAATCCGTAGGTTCTCGGTTCGAGCCCGAGGCGGGTCACCAGAAAATACACCATGTATTGAGACTGCCGGTTCATACATAAACGGCTGATCTACTTGACGCTGCGTTGGTCGTCAAATCCCCCCCAACCCCCCTTGCTGAAGGGGTATTGTGGGGGATTTCCATTCGGCGGGAGAGGAAAAGGCAAAACTCCTGGTATAAGTCGTCATGAGTGGTGTACAATGCCACCAGGAAAAGACGTTGTAGATAGGGGAACGCAGGATGGAAACAGTAGCGCTGCCAGACGAGACGCCACGCTATCGTTGGGTGGTCGTAAGCTTGTGGCTTCTTTGCAGCGTGGTTGGGTATATGGTCATATCCACCCTCGGGCTTCTCTTGCCCGCCGTAAGCTCGGACCTGCGCCTGTCATCTAGTCAGCAGGGGGTGTTGAGCTCGTCTGCCTATTGGGGCAACCTTGCCCTGGCTATTCCTTTGGGCTGGTGGATGTCTCGGTATAGCCCAAAGATGTTGACCACCGTCACTATGGTGCTGGGGATTCTACTCCTCTTCCTCCAGGGCTGGGCCCCCACCTTCGCTGTTTTGCTTGCTGGCCGTCTGGCTTTTGGCATAACCGTCAGCGCTATACAGCCAGCCAGAGCCCTCCTGGTACAACAATGGTTCCACCAGAGGGAAATAGTTTGGGTGAACGCCATCTCGAACGTTATCTTCGGCGTCATCGTTGGAGGCGGCTTGCTGGCTGCGCCCTTCATCCTGGACAGCCTGGGGGACGACTGGAGAATGACGCTATATATCTTTGGAGGCCTCTTCGCCGCGCTGACAGTCATCTGGGCGGCCCTGGGAAGGGAACGTGTGAATACGGCCTATCGGAGTCAAGAAACTTCACAGGAGGTTGGCCTCCTGAAGGGCGCTCTGACCCATCGTGACCTCTGGGTGCAAGGATTCGGCTTTCTGGGGGTAACTCTGGCATGGTCGGCCTTCCTGAGCTTCTTTCCCACTCTGATGCTGGATACCTACCAGGTTTCTCTGAAATGGTCTGGCGCGATACTGGCCCTGAGCACCGTTATTGGAGGCGTCGCAGGTCTGGGGCTCGGTTATGTTGCTATGGTCACAGATAAAGGGAAGGGTATCCTCGTGGTCTTAGGGGGTCTGATGACAGGCACTTATGTGGGTATGACCTTGACAGGTTCGATCCCTGTACTGGTAGTGCTATCATTCTTGAACGGGATCACCTGGGGTTTCTTTCCCATCCTCTACACCGTGCCTTTCCACCTTCCCGGCATCCGACCCCGGGAGGTTGCGGTGGCCCTGGCTTTCACAACGGTGATACTATCGGCTGGAACAGCCCTCGGGCCCTTGGTAACGGGTTTTCTTCAGGAAGCCCTGGGAGGCTTGAGGCCGGCCCTCCTGGTTATCAGCTTCACCTGCCTATGCCTCAGCGCTGCGGGGATTCTCCTGCGCATGGGCACCCAAAGAGTAGATAAAGTCGAGCATACTGACGTGGCCCGTTAACACCCGCTCAGTCTCAACAGGAGAAGGTGTGGTTGACCAAGACCCTCCTCTCACTTCGTCCTACGATGGCCTCAAGGGTGGTCTGCTAGGGTGACCTTACTTTGGCGTGAACTCCGACTGACCCCGGTAGATAACCGTATCAGGCTTGAAGGCTACCCAAGCGAACCAGAAGGAGTTCAGGTAGGTTATCGGCGACAGCGTCTTCCCCGCTAGAGGCCCCGATTGGGCCTCCCCCAGCAGGTTCCACGTGCTGCCTGTCTGCTCATCCACGATGTTGCCACCATCCGTCTTAAAGGTGAGAGTCCTACCGTCCAGATTAGGGTCGAAAACTCCCACCGCACCCACATCCCGGCCCTCAGCAATAGAGCGACGATCAAGGGCAGAGGCGGTGCCCTTCTTAAAGAACACCACCAGGTCCCGCCCTCCCAGCGTGAAGTGGGCTACAGGTGCTTTCTCCAGTACTGGGTAGGGCACTGCCACAGACTCTTTGCCTATTTCTATGCCAGCAACCCGTTCGATAGCTGGTAGCCGCTCATCTTTCGGCCCTTCGTACAGGAAAGGAGAACTGGAGTCATAGAACGTATAGGGGTTTCTCCCGTATGGTCTGGATTGACCAGGTCTGGATAGGACCTTGCCTTCAGAGTGGGCGGCCTTGAACTCTTTCCAGGAGACTACACTCATGGGGAGGCGTTCCAGATTCTTTCCTGTCATGTCCCCTACAATGGCCTCTCCAAGGAATTCTTGCCACCAGGACTCCGTCTGGCGGTCATACATTACCAGATTGCTGAAACGAAGGACGCCGGAAACCCCGAACTCCAGGACCTGTCCGTCCACTGTGCGCCTGTACACGAAGGCGCTGTTACACAGTGGTCAGTAAGTGACCAGTAGGGGTTCTCCACCTACTATGTCGTTTACCAGTTCGTGCCACACCAGGATCTGTACGGGATAGGCGCGGACATCTCCCTCGAGGGCCACCACTTGCACTGGCTCTCTGTCATCTAACCACCTGTCGGCCTCCTGGACAGATTCAACTTCAGGATTGTCTATAGCGGGGATGGCATCTTTAGGGATGGCATTGGGAAACTCTTTGTAGGATACGCTCCTTATCCTGAAATTGGTCTTCCAGCCGAAAGTGGAGAAGCCCGCCTGTTCCAACTCTTCTTTCAACTGTTCCTCGCTGATGGGGGCGACGCCGCCACCAGGTGGTCTCGGTGTCGGCGTAGGAACCCTAGTGGTGAGTGCAGGAGTAGGCGTCGCGGTTCCCTTAGCTTCCGTGTCAGGTCTCACAGGGGTAGCAGTAGGCTCGGGAGCGGGTGTCTCTGGTCCGCCAACTGCGGGAGTTGGTGTAGGCGTAGAAGTGGGTGTTGCCTTGACTGCTGAGCCGCAGGCAATGAACAGGAGAGCGATAAAGATTGCGAACCCTAAAACCCATCTGGCCCGGCCACGACTCAATTGTGTAATAGCTTTCATGGCACTGCTCCCCAATTATTTACCTTTCATTTGTGTTTAGCTTGTCCATCAATGGCTCTTGGACCAACATCCCTGCTAGACAATCTCAGCCAGAACATAGTCCGCACCTACCTTCCTCTCAAGACTCATAATAGACATTAAAAGGAGTAAAATAATGTTGGCTTGCCGACAAATTATTGCCGTGAGGGGTGGTACAATGAGGACTGTATTCAGATGGAGGCGGAAAGGCTCCAATTTAACAACGAAGGAAGCATCAGTGCCAGTAGTGGAGTATCTGCAAAAGGTGAATATCTTTCAGGGTCTGACACAGGAGGAGATTGAAGAACTCTTTGATGGGGTTATGGTGCGGCAATGCACTACTGGCACCGTATTTTTTGGCCCTGAGGATTCCACTGAGCGGTTGTTTATCCTGAAAGAGGGTCGAGTGGAGCTTTACCGCTTGACTCCTGGTGGCAAGCGCCTGGTGACCAGGCGCATAGAACCAGGCACCATCTTCGGGGAGATGGGACTTTTGGGACAGACGCTACAAGGATGCTTTGCCGAGGCGACGGAGGATAGCCTGGTATGTGTGGCGACCAAAGAGGACATCCTAAGCCTTCTGAAGCAGCATCCCGATGTGGCTATAGGCTTGCTGAGTGCCATTGGCAATCACCTGATAGAGCTTCAAGAACGTCTTGAACAGACCGCCTTCAGTCCCGTGAAGGTACGGTTAGCGAACTTCTTACTGGCGAATATGGACACCTCAACAGGAGTGTTCGCTAGCTACACACACGCAGAAATAGGGGACACCATCGGCGCTTTGCGTTCGACGGTGACGGAGATACTCAGTGAGATGCAGGGCCAAGGGTTGCTGGAGGTGGGACACAAACGGATACATGTGTTAAATCGCACAGGACTTCAAGATATTGCACAGGGCGAAGGGGCAGTCCCGCGATAAGGGAGTTTTATGCAGAAACATGCTCAAACTACCTGGTCGCCCTAAGGGGTAATAGGAGCGATGGATACAATACGCCGAACTAAGGACAAGGGCAAGCCAATCATCATCACTATTTACCCTATAGCAGGGCGCCAGTTGTTCTTCCGGGTGCCGGAGTCCTTCTGCAAAGAGTGTGACCTGACGATTCGGGCTGTACAACGTGCGATAGAGGCGATCGGGAACCCGTCTGAAGTACAATTCCAGATCAGGCCGTGGCTCAACTATCTTCCTCAGGCTCTCATGAGAAGAGGATGGCACCCGCCAGTGGTGACCATTGACGGTAAGCGCTTCAGCCAGGGCGTTGTTCCCGATCCCGGGTCTTTGCAAGAAGCCATAAGGCAACTTCTGAGGAATGAGGGGGCGGAAAAATGACTGAACACTCGGCCAAAGCTCATTCAATGATAAGAAGAGACAGCGACTTCATCTTTCACGAGTTGACTCGAAGCATCTGCCCAGTATGCAAATTGGTCATAGATGCCCAGGTGATCCTGAGGGACAACAAGGTCTACATGCGGAAACGCTGCCCAGAGCATGGATGGTTCGAGGGGCTGGTGAGCTCTGATGCCCAGATGTATGTGGCCTCGGCTGCCTTCAACAAGCCCGGGACTATGCCCTTACAATTGAGTACCGAAGTGAAAGATGGATGCCCACTGGACTGTGGCCTCTGCCCGGAACACAAGCAGCACACCTGCCTGGCAATCATTGAGGTTAATACCGGCTGCAACTTGAACTGTCCCATCTGCTTTGCAGATGCCGGGGATGGCTTCACCCTCACCCTGGAAGAGGTGGAGCGTATGCTGGACCGTTTCGTCGAGTTGGAGGGGGACCCTGAGGTGGTCCAGTTCAGTGGCGGCGAGCCCACAACCCATCCTCAGATTCTGGATATGGTGCGAGCGGCCAAGGCACGAGGCATACCAAATGTGATGATCAATACCAACGGCATACGCATCGCCAAAGACGACCGCTTCCTGGCCGAGCTGGAGGAGATCCGCCCTGCCATCTACCTCCAGTTCGACGGCCTGGAACGGGAGACTTACCGCAAGATCCGGGGGGAGGACTTGCTTGATGTAAAGCTCCTCTGCCTGGACCGGCTAGCAAAGATAGACCTGGATGTGGCCCTGGTGGCCGCAGTGGAGCGGGGCATTAACGAGCACGAGGTTGGCGCCCTGGTCAAGTTCGGCCTGGGACATCCAGTAGCTAGAGGTATTGTGTTCCAGCCGGTCACCCACACAGGGCGGCACCTGCCTTTCAACCCCCTAGAGCGAATGACCATTCCCGATGTCCTGTATGGCATCATCCAGCAGACCGATGGTCTGTTCCGAAAGGAAGACTTCGTTCCGGTGCCTTGCTGTTTCCCCACCTGCCAGGTCAACACCTATATTTATGTGAACGGCGATGAGGTCATACCATTGCCCAGGGTGCTTCCGGTAGACCAATACCTGGACTACATCACCAACCGGGCGCTGCCCAGAGCTCCTTCTTTGCCGGACATCCAGCGAGCGCTGGAGGGGCTTTGGTCCGCCTCGGCGGTGGCTGGCTCCACGAAGACCGCAAGCCAGTTTAGCTGCGCCTGTGGGCTGGCTATTGACCTGGGTACCGACCTGGAGCATGCCAAAAAGCATGTATTCCAGATCGCTATTAAGGACTTCATGGATGCTTACACGTTCAGTGTGAAACAGGTCATGAAATGCTGCGTGGGCGTCCTGGTGCCCGATGGAAGGCTCATCCCATTTTGTGCGTACAACAGTGTTGGCTACCGGGAGCAGGTCCGCGCCCAACTCTCACGCAGACCAGAGGAGGCCCGCCGTGGCAGAAAGAGGCCCTAGTCCTTTCATTGACCGAATTCTCTGCTGTGCTGATCTGTACCAGCATCCCCTGGTGCTGGCCGTGCTTGGTGAGAGCTGGCATCCAGGTGGCCTTGCGCTGACCCGGATATTGGCAAAGGAGATCAAGCTGTCAAAGGAAGACCACCTCTTGGATGTGGCAAGTGGTCGCGGGGCGAGCGCCCTCATGCTTGCGCAGGTGTTCAAATGCCGGGTGACGGGCATAGACACAAGCATCGAGGCCCTTGAACAGGCCCGGAAGGATGCGCACTGCTACCGGCTGGAGAACCTGGTCACGTTTACCCAAGGCGATGTGAACAGCCTGCCATTCCCATCATCGTCCTTCAGCTCGGTTCTCTGCGAGTGTGCCACGGCCCTCTTTTCAGACCGGCAGTCAGCCCTCAGGGAGATCGCACGGGTGTTGAGGCCGGGCGGCTATCTGGCTCTTAGCGACGTCACCTTTTGCCCAGAGGCTCTGCCCAGTCCCATAGACTCACCCCTGGCCAGGGCGTTATGTATCCCTCTTGGCATGGGGCCGGAGGCGTATATCCAGCGCATCGGAGAGGCTGGGCTCATAGTTCAGGAGAAGATGGATTATTCAGGGTCGGTTGCCCAACTTCTGGATAAAGTAGAATCGCTATTAGGGGTAGGCCGTCTGGCTACCATAGTGGGCAAGTTGGACAGAGAGCCACTCAGACAGATAGAGAACGCTCTCTACTGCGCCCGCCAGCTCCTCCAGCAGGGCGATTTGGGATACTGGGCGTTTATTGCCCGCAAGCCCTGAGCTTAAAAAGGTTGTTCAAAGTATGTCGCAAGCTCATGATCCACTGGAAGGTAAACCGGCTCCTGACATCAAGCTTCAGGGGAGTGCGTGCCCCTGGATGTTATCGGCCCAACGAGGGCATCCAATCCTTCTCGTGTTTTTACGCTGGTTGGGGTGAGTGGCTTGACGTGCTCACTTGGTGCAGTTGCGCCAGCATATAGAAGGGTTCCACAGCCTGGGGTGTGAAGTGGTGGCCGTCAGCTTTGAGCCTTTGCCGCATCTCCAGGAGTTTGCCAATAGGGAGCGTCTACCTTTTCCAGTTCTGTCCGATCCTGGGCGCAGGGCATACCAGGCCCTTGGCCTTCAGGAGGGGCCATCACACCGTATCTTTGGACTCGCTACTATCTGGACCTACGTCCGCAGCCTCTTCCAGGGCCGGTGGCCCAGGGTGCCGCGAGCTAACGTTTTACAGCTAGGTGGCGACGTCATCATAGATGCCAACGGCATAATAGCTTTCCTCTACAAGAGCAGGGACCCCGCTGATAGGCCCCCAGTTGCTATGCTGCTGGATGCTGTTCGACGCTCTATACAGAAATCAAGCGCAAACACGAGTAAATGAATGTGTGAGCCCAAAACACGGTGGTATTGTGGTATTGAGGAGGTACAGTGGCGGACCAGCCTATACGTATGTTCGGAGCCCTGTGGTGTCCTGACTGCCAGCGAGCCAAGCGGTTCCTCAACGAGCACAGAGTTCGCTATGAGTGGATTGACATCGAGAAAGACCCGGACGCTGCCAACTATGTCCAGCAGGCGAACAACGGAAAGCAGATCATCCCGACCATCGTTTTCCCAGATGGTTCTATACTCGTAGAGCCTACCAACGCTGAACTTGCTTCAAAGTTAGGCATCCGACGCCAGGCCCAGCGCAAAGTATATGATGCGATTATCGTCGGTGCGGGTCCGGCCGGACTGACTGCGTCCATTTATACCGCTCGCGAGGGCCTTCAAACCCTGGTGATTGAGCGGAGTGGCCTGGGGGGACAAGCGAGTATCACCCAGGAGATCGAGAACTACCCAGGCTTCCCGAAGCCCATCAGAGGTGCAGAGCTGGGTGAACGACTGGGCCAGCAGGCAGAGCGGTTTGGTGTGGAAATCCTTCAGGCCCAGCAGGTGACCAGAATTACCTCGGATGGGAAGCACAGGCTGGTGCATGTCGAATCGGGCGAAGAGTACTGCGCTCCTGCCGTCATTATCGCAACCGGCTCCACGTACCGCCGCCTGCGAGTGCCGGGCGAGGAGGACTTCATCGGTGCCGGTGTGCACTTCTGTGCCACGTGCGATGGCCCGTTCTACAAGGGCAAGGATATAGTCGTGGTCGGAGGAGGCAACAGCGGCTTCCAGGAAGGCCTGTTCCTCACCAGGTTCGCCAGGAGCGTGACCATAGTGGAAATAGCAAAGGAGGTGCGAGCCAGCAAGGCCCTCCAGGAGAAAGTAGCAGCCCGCAAAGATATGCAGGTATTGACTCAAACCACTATCCAGGAGTTTCGGGGCCAGGGTAGGCTTGCGTCCATAGTAGTTAAAGACCTGGCTACAGATACAACAAGGGAAATGCACCCTGGGGCGGTATTCGTGTTCATCGGGCTACAGCCCAATACCGCCTTTCTTAAAGGGGTTGTGGATTTAGACCCCTATGGGTTCATAGTAACACAGCCAAACCTGGAAACGAGTCTGGACGGCATCTTTGCGGCCGGAGATTGCCGCCAAGGCAGCACCAAACAGGTGGCTAGCGCCGTGGGCGAGGGAGCGACGGCAGCATTGATGGTTCGAGAATATCTGGAGCGCTCAGGAGAGAGTAAACGTCCGGAGGTCGAACCCGTGTGATAGTCCTGAGAAAGGCTATCAAGAGGACCCTGGTTACCCTGGTCTTTCCCGTATGGACGAACCTACAATGGCTATCACCGGAAGCATCACCTGTCCACTTTCTGCTGCTGAAATCCCTGCACCTGTTGTCGGGCTATA
>CAYWGG010000042.1:0-15331 GCA_964457285.1 uncultured Dehalococcoidia bacterium | reverse complement strand
GTACAGGAATGGATACTTGTCAAGGTGCGGGGTCGTGGGGGTCACACCGTGTCCGCTCTCTCGACCCCACACTTTGACCTTGAAGTCGGGTGCTATCAACCTGGCCTTGCCCTTGGGGAACCCGTCGGCATAGAGCAGGGGCGTGCCGCTATGGGCCTCGTCAGGACAGGGCCACTGGAGTCCACGATACTCTTTATCTGAGTAGAGCAGTTGAATGGGCAACGGGTTGGAGGGGTCAGGCCTGGCGACAAGGATGGCCTCGGCCTGAAGCCGACGATGAGACAATCCTCCGTATATGGGGACGAGTCTGGCTATCTCATCCATCACTTCGGCGGGGCTTGTGAAATCGAACCCCCTGACGTTCATCCTCCGGGCTATCTGGCATATAGTCCACCACTCGGGCTGAGCGGAAATCCCCCCTTGCCCCCCTTTGCTAAAGGGGGGTTGGGGGGATTTGAGTATGACGGGCCGGAGGCGCTGAACCCGCCGCTCCAGATTGGTATAGGTGCCCTCTTTCTCGGCGAAGGTAGAACGGGGCAGCACGACGTGGGCCCTCTGGGCCGTGGGGCTCAGGAAGTGGTCCTGGACCACCAGAAGCTCCAGGCCCTCCAGGGCAGCCAGAGCGTCCCTCGCCGACCCATCGGCGTCGGACCAGTCCGACAGCCCGCCACTGGTAAAGTTGGGACTGTCACCCACTATGAACATGGCCTTTATCTGGCCTTGCTTTACTGCGTCCAGTATGCCCCGCAGTCCCAGGCCCCTTTCAATGGGCACCGTGCTACTCCAGACGTTTTCTGCGCCCTGTCGCCCCTGGGGATCATCCAGGTCGCAGTAGCCCGGCAGCAGATGGGGCACGCAACCCATATCCCACGCCCCCTGCTCGTTGGCCCCCTGCCTCAGGGGATAGAGGCCCGAGGAAGGTTTCCCGAGGTTGCCGGTGAGAAGGGCCAGGTCTACTAGGGCGAACACGCAGCCCCTCTGTAGCTCCAGGGGCACGTTGTCCAGGGCGTATAGGATGGCCGAGGCACTAGAGTTGGCATAGGTGCGCGCAGCTTCCTTTATCCGGTCTGCGGGTACGCCAGTCTCCTGAGCTATAGAGTCCAGGTCGAGGGCTTCTAGGGCCTGGGTGAGGCTGTCCGTGCCCTGGCAGTGCTCCAGGAGCCATTCCTTGCGCTCCAGGCCCTCCGCAACGATGGCCTTCAGGAGCCCTCCCAGAAGTAGAAGCTCAGTGCCGGGCCGGGGCCTGAGCCAGATGTGTCGCTCCACTCTTTCCCCGCCGTGCCCCCCTCGCACACTTTCCATGTGGGCGTAGCGGGTAAGCTCTACCTCCCTGGGATCAATGACAATGAGTCTAGCGCCAGCCTTCACCGCTCGCTTGATGGGCACCGCTACTACGTTGTGCTCCTCGGTGACATTAGTATTGAAGGTGAGGATACATCGCGACCCTTCCAGGTCCCAGATAGGATTGGTGGCGGCGGCATAGCCCAGGGCCTCTCCCAACCCCCTGACCAGCTCGGGGCGAGTGTTGGATGTCTGGTCTACGTTGTTGGTCGCCATCACGACCCTTGCGAGCTTCTGGGCCAGGTAGTGCTCCTCGTTGGTGCTGTCAGGAGAGGTGAGGATGGCAGACTGGCTTCCCTTATATGGGGCTAGCCTCTGGGCAATATAGTCGAGGGCCTCATCCCAGGTGGCTTCCTCAAGAGAGGAGCCACGGCGTATAAGAGGCTTCCTCAATCGCTCCTTTCGGTTCACAAAATCCAGGCCAAACTTGCCCTTGAAGCAGGCCTGGCCCCGGTTGGCGGGTGAGTTAAGCTCCGGAATGGAGCGTATCACCCTATCGAAGCGGTTCACTTCCAGATTTAGCTGGCAGCCTACAGGGCAGTGGGGACAAACAGTCCGCTCTACCCTGCTGGCCTTCTCCCACTTGTGGTCTCTCTCCACCAGCGCGCCCACGGGGCAGACATCCAGGCACGCTCCACAGAACTCACACCCCGATTCCAGGAGGGAAGTGCCGTGGGACGTACCCACCAGGGCCTGCCCCCCCCGCTCGGTGAAGGTGATGGCGTTGTCGCCTCGCACCTCCTCGCATACTCTTACACACCTGCCGCACACGATGCACAGGTTGTAGTCCCGGTCGTAGAAGGGGTCGCTCGTCTCGATGGGCAGGTTGCGGTACTTATAGGCCAGGGGAGACTCCAGGTCCATGTTCAGGTAGCGAGTGGTGTCCTTCAACTCGCACCGCTCATTCTTGGGGCAGGTCACGCACCGGTCGTTCACCGATACGTGGCGGAGACATACGTCCTGGGGGCCACACAGGTCTACGCGATGGCAGGTGAGGCACCCGTGGGGATGCTCCGAAATCAGCATCTCAATGATAGAGCGCCTTAGCTGGTATACCTGGTTGGTGTTGTTCTTCACCACCATGCCATTCTGCACTGGAAGGGTGCAGGAGGCGGGGTAGCCCCTGCCTCCCTCCACCTCTACCACGCACATCCGGCAGGCGGCGAAAGGCTTCATCCCTGGATGGTAGCAGAGGTAGGGTATGTAGATGCCCGCCTCTATGGCCGCCTCAAGGACCATCTTCCCCGGCTGGGTGATGACCTGAACACCGTCTATGGTGAGCGTGATCTCGTTAGCCATAGTTCCACTTCTTCCTGCGTAGTTGCCCCTCACCCCCCTGGCCTCTCTCAGAGAGAGGCCAGGGGGTGAGAGCTACCTTCTAGTCCTTTGAGGTGAGAACCTGTCTTCCAGGCAGCGGCCCGTTGGGCACCGTTTCTCTACCATATGTATGCGGAACTCGTCTCCGAAGTAGCGCAGGGCGGAGGACACGGGATTGAACCCCAGTTGCCCGTGGCCGCACAAGGAGCCCGCCTGCATGTTCTGGCCCACCTGGCGCATAAGCTCCAGGTCTCCGGGCTCGCTCTCAAAGCGACAGATGCGCTCCAGCATCTCCAGGATGTGGGTCATGCCCAGCCGACATGGGAAGCACTTGCCGCAGGACTCGAACTGGCAGAAGGCGATGAGGGCCCGTGTCAGGTCAACAGCACAGGCATCCTCATCGGCGGCGATGATTCCCCCTGACCCCAGGATGGCCCCGGCCTGGGCCATAGCCTCGAAGTCCAGGGGTATCTCCAGCTGATCGGCGCTCAGCACTCCCCCCAGGGGCCCGCCCGTCTGGAGGAGCTTCAGCCTCTTGCCGCCGGGGACTCCGCCCGCGACCTCGTAGACCACCCGATGGAGAGTCATGCCCAGGGGCACTTCCACCATGCCGGTGTAGTTCAGGTCCCCGGAGAGGCACAGGATGGCGGTGCCCTTGCTCCGGTTCTGACCTATGCTGGCGAACCACTCGCCACCTTTTTCGACTATCTGGGGGACGTAGGCGAGGGTCTTGACGTTGTTTATGTTGCTGGGCTTGCCGAAGAGACCCACCTGGGCCGGGAAGGGTGGCCGGAAACGGGGCATAGCCCGGTCCCCCTCTATGGCCTCCATCAGGGCCGTCTCCTCACCGGACACGTAGGAGTCTCCGGTGAGGGATACCTCTATGTCGAAGCTGAAACTGGAGCCCAGGATGTTGTCCCCTAGGATACCCAACTGCCTAGCTTGCCGGATGGCCTGCCAGGTCCGCCGGATGGGGCCTTCATGGCCGTGTCGGATGAACACATAGCCGTAGCTGGCCCCGGTGGCGTATCCAGCGAGCAACATCCCCTCCAGTAGAGTATGGGGGTCGCTTTCCAGGATTCCTTTGTCGTTGAAGGCCCCCGGGTCGCCCTCCTCGCAGTTGCACAGGATGTACTTGACAGGGCCCGGAGACCTGGCCAGGAAGCTCCACTTGGTGCCCGTGGGGAAGGCGGCGCCACCTCGCCCCCGTAGACCCGACTTGTTGACCTCCTCCAGGGACTCCTGGGGCGTCATCCGGGTCAGGGCTTTGTGAAGGGCGCTATAGCCGCCGTTGGCTACATACTGATAGATGTCGCAGGGGTCTATGGTGCCGGCGTTGCGCAGGGCTATGCGGAGCTGGCTTTTCATCATGGGATGCTCCCGCAGGTCTGGAACGCTATCGAATCTACCATCGCCCAGGTAGCCCAGGGCCAGCTCGGCGATGGGCTCTCGCCGCACCAGATGAGCCGACACGATCTCAGGCACCGCATCAGGGGCCACTTTGCCATAGAAAAGCCTGTGCCCGTTGGACATCGTTATGTCAACCAGAGGCTCAGCGTAACACATGCCCATGCAGCCTACTTCGCTGACGTTGGCCTGGACGCTATGATGCTGAAGCTCCGCCTGGATGGCGGCCATCACCTGATCGGCACCGGCCGCCTTTCCGCAGAGGGCAGTGCCCACCCGTATCCAGGGCACCTCGCCACTGGTCAGCGCCTGCCACCTGCGGCTAGCTTCAGATTGTATCTCTTCAAAGCTCTTAGCCATCCTGGGTCTCACATCTGGTAAGTATGAATTGTCTATTCCGCTTTACTGTGTAAGCAGGGTGCCCAGAACTACGGCGATCACCGAGCCCCACACCAGTAGCGTAGTCCCCATCACCCAGCGGAAATAGGAGTCCTGGCGGGTCTCAAGTCTGTCCATGCGGGCCTCGAATCTGTCCAGATGGGCCTCGAATCTGTCCAGGCGGGACCTTACTTCTTCGCGGAAGGCCCTTGTCTCCTCCCGAAACCCCTCGAAAAGGGCCTCCAGCCTGGTCAGGCGGACCTCTACGTCTCTCGTTTCCTGCGCCATTCCTCTCCATTCTCCTCAACGAGATGAGAGTAGCTGGTTGACGACTTCTCTAACCCTGTCGGGTGAAAGCCTGCCCATCAGCTCGTGGTCCACGCTTATCACCGGCCCCTGGGCGCAGGCCCCAAGGCACGTGTTAAAACGCACGGTTACCTTGCCGTCGGGAGTATCTCCTTCTCCCTGTAGCCCCAGGCTATCCAGGACCTCTTTTACGACCCGCATGGCTCCCAGCACATGGCAGGAGGGTCCCCAGCACAGCTCAACAGTATGGGCGTTGGATGGCGCGAAGCTAAAGTTGGTATAGAAAGAGGCCACACCCCACACATCATTGATGGTGGAGTGGGTAAAGCTAGCCACTTCCTCTATAGCCTCCTCTGGTATGTACCCCAGCTCATCCTGAACGGCCAGGAGGGAGGAGAGGGGGGTGACAGTAGCTTGCTCCTGTGAGTTGAGGGCTTTAGATATCCGCTCCTTCAGCCCTTCTGTGCTGGCAGTCATTTATGCTGTAGCTATCTCCCTGGTCCGAATTTTACCATAGCCTATTTACCCCGTGGTGTATAGCAAAAACGTCGCCTCAGTTGTGAATGTGATAGCAAACTGACAAGCCAATGGTAACACAAGGTACTGAGGCTTTCAAGGTGACCGCAACCTCCTTCAGCCCGCCCACGTACTCGACACCCAGAAGGCTACGCCGTCGGCTCATGCTTCACCTCCTGGGTGATAGCCTACTCCCTTCACCCAGCTTTGGCTATCCACGGATTAGGGATGCCCACATTGGGTTTGTCGGCCCGTGGTGTCATAGGCCGTACAATTGGGCGCAGTTGTCCCACAGTATCTTGCGCCTGGTGGCGTTGCTCAGCCCTTCGATGGACAGGAACTCGTCGGTGGCGTGGGGGTAGGCGGAGTCGGGGTGGGGGTAGTCGGTGGAGAAGACTATGTTATCGTCGCCCACCTGTCCCACCACGTCCTCGGCCAGGTGCTCGTCGGCGTCCACGGAGATGAAGCACTGGCGCAGGAAGTAGGCAGAGGGTTTCTCCGAGAGTTGGATGGACTCGCCAGGCCCGAACTTCTCCCACTGGTCGTCCAGCCGGTACAGCCACCAGGGGAGCCAGCTACAGTTCCCCTCCAGGAAGGCTACCTTCAGACGAGGAAACCGCTCCAGGACTCCCCCAAGGATGATGCTGCCCATAGTCAGCATCAGCTCCAGAGAGAAAACAGAGGAGTGTAGCAGGGTGCGGTAGCTGGGGTGTCCCACGAACCGCCCTCCCACGTAGTCCTTGCAGACGGCCCCGGAGGTGCCGTGGAAGCAGGCAGGTACCCCGAGGCGCTGTAGCTCCTCCCAGAGGATATCGAACTCCGGGTCGTGGACGTGTCGGCCCGCGATGGGCATTGGCAAGAGCACTATCCCCACCGCTCCTAGCTCCTCTACGCTTCGGCGAGCCTCCTGGGCGGCGAGATTGGGGTCATGCTGGGGGACGATGGCTGTCAGCTTGAGGCGGGCTGGGTTGGCGATGCAGTAGTCGGCCACCCAATCATTGAAGGCGCGGCAGAGGGCCAGGGAGTAGTCGGGCTCAAGGGAGTCAAGGGAGACTAGCATGCTGGCGCTGGTCCGGAACATCACCGCTACGTCAATTCCCTCGGCATCCATAGCCCGCAGGGAGGAGGCAGGGTCGAACTGAGTGGCCCATCCCTCCTGCATCACCCTCTGGGCCCTGGTATCCAGCATCTCGTTGGCCCTGAGCACCTGCGGATTCACCGTCCAGGGAGGGATAAGCTGGCCGTCCAGCATCCACCCGGCGTAGTGTCCCGCCCGGTCCGATGAGGTGGCGCGGGGCGCGTGGCCTCGATACTTGTGGTCAAGATAACGTTCGTACAGATCGGGGGGTTCCATCAGGTGAAGGTCACTGTCGAGTATGCGGAACCCAGCCTTTGCCATAGCTGCCTCCTTATTCCCTCACCCTATCCTGCGGACATCCCTCTCCCGCTGGGAGAGGGACTGAGGGTGAGGGGTCTCCTATATCACCTTCTTCTCGGCCAGATGCCTGAGCCGATCCTGGTCGTAGCCCAGCCAGGAATTGTAGACCTCAGAGTTGTGCTCTCCAAGGCGTGGGCCAGCGTGGGAGACGCCACCTGGAGTTTGGCTGAACTTGGGCACGATGCCCAGCATCTTAGTCCTTCCCAGCTCCGGGTCGTTAATTTCGATGATGTCTTCCCGTGCTTTGTAGTGGGGGTCCTCCACGATCTGGGCTACGTTATAGACAGGGCCAACCACACCACCAGCGGGGACCAGAAGTCCCATCACCTCTTCCAGGGAGCGGCTGCCGACCCACTCCTGAAGCACCTGGTTCAGCTCCTCCACATGGGCAACCCTGGAGGCATTGTCCTGGAAGCGGAGGTCGTCCAGAAGCTCAGGCAGGCCCATAGCCTTCACCAGGTCTTCCCAGGTACTCTGGGAGGTGGCGGAGAGGCCCAACCAGCGCCCGTCGCCTGTCTGATAGAGGTTCCGCGGGGCTGCGTCAGGAAAGTCGTTGCCCACCCGTTCTCGCACGATTCCCAACAGATCATAGATAGTGATGTGGGGGATGCACAGGCGAAACAGGGGCTCAAAGAGGCTCATGTCAATAACCTGTCCCCTCTTGCCGTCAAGGGCATCCCGGTGATAAAGGGCCATCATGGCGGCCATAGCCCCGAAAGTCCCGGCCACCTCGTCGGCCATAGGGATAGGGGGCAGCATTGGAGGCGTCTGGGGGAAGCCAGCCATAGCGACTACGCCGCTCATGCACTCGGCGATGGTGCCGAAGCCAGGCCGGTCTTTGTAAGGCCCCGTCTGGCCGAAGCCGGAGAAGCGGACCAGGACCAGGCGGATATTGACATGGGACAGGTCATCCGGCCCCAGGCCCCAACGCTCAAGGGTGCCTGGGCGGAAGCCTTCTACCAGTATATCAGCCCTGGCCGCCAACTCCCTCATGACGCCCTGGCCTTCGGGAAGCCGCAGGTCCAGGGTGATGGACTTCTTGTTCCGAGAGTGGACTTTCCACCATAAAGATACGCCATCCACGAAGGGGCCCCAGTTGCGCAGAGGATCGCCTCTGCCGGGCTGCTCAACTTTCACGACCTCGGCCCCGAAGTCTGCCAGCAGGCTGGTGGCGGTCCCACCGGCTACGATAGTGGAGAGATCAAGCACCTTCAGACCCCTGACGGGCCCTGCATTCGTCACTGCGTTCTAACCTCCAGGCAAGCATTGGTTGGGGGGCTTGCAAAGCTGCCAGCCGTTTCAGGTACGATTATACCAGAAGGCAGATGAGGGAAAAACAGCTTCAATATTGACAACACTAAATATCCTCAATTACTATAGTTTATATGCTAATCATACCCCAGAGATTCCACACAGGCTTTACCTGAGTGAGCGCCTGGCCAGAGGCGGATGGCGTCTCTGTTGGCGCTCAGTCTGCGTAAGTCTCGGCATCTAGCCAGAAAGTCACCACGCCCTCCGACCCTCTCCAGGCTTGCACACCGTGAGTGCTGCATGGGACTCAGAAGTCGCTCAGTGTGCATTTCGATATTCTCCCGAAATAGACATTTGCCAAGGAGGTCATGCGTGTGTGTTGGCTATCTTTTCACTTTTACCCCCGCCTGAAGGTTGGGGCACCATGCCGCAGCCTTTCGACTTCGCTCAGGACAAGCCTTCAGGCTGCGGCGTCCCTGAGCGCTCTGGGATGGCTCGGCCGAAAGGGGCTTATCCTTGCCCCGATGCTCCTGGCTATATTCTTGGTGGTCGCCTGTGAAGGCGAAGCTTCATCCCATAGTAAGGTGCTGTACATCGGCGGCATACCAGACCAGGAAGCCGCACATCTGACCCGAATCTTCGGCTCGGTGGCCGACTACCTCAGCACAGAGCTGGATGTAGAGGTGAGATACGTGCCCAGTGTGGATTATGCGGCGGTAGTGGCTGCCTTCAAGAGGGGCGATATGCACCTTGCCTGGTTTGGAGGGCTCACCGGGGTACAGGCGCGAGCATCGGTCCCTGGCTCCGAGGCCATCGCCCAGCGGCCCAGGGACGCACAGTTCCATTCCGTTTTCGTTGTCCAGACAGGCTATAACGTGGAAAACCTCGAAGACCTGAAGGGCTTGACCTTCACCTTCGGCAGCGAAAGCTCTACCTCGGGCCATCTGATGCCCCGCTACTTCCTCCTTCAGGCGGGCATAGACCCTGAAAAGGGCTTCCAGGGTAAACCCAGCTTCTCAGGCTCTCACGACAAGACCTGGAAGCTGGTAGAGAGCGGCGCTTTCCAGGCGGGGGTGCTGAACGAGGCGGTCTGGGAGAAGGCGGTCGAGGATGGCAAGGTGGACTCCTCAAGAATCAGGGCGTTTTATACCACTCCGGCCTACTTCGACTATAACTGGACGATCCGGGGCGATGTGGACCAGAACTTCGGGCAGGGCTTCAAAGAAAAGGTCCGAGCCGCGCTTCTAGCGATGGGCCCAGAACAGAAAGAGGTCCTTGACCTGTTTTTCACTGATGCCTTTATCGAGACCAGGAATGAGAACTACCAGGCGATTGAGGGCGTAGCACGCCAGTTGGACATCCTTCGATGACGAACTCTACCAATGGCTATGTACCCATGTTTATCCTTGAGGGCGTGGCGAAAGCCTATCCGGGGGCCCTAGCCCTTGCTCCGATCTCGCTGAAGGTCGAGGCCGGGGAACGGGTGGCTGTCCTCGGCCCCAGCGGCAGCGGCAAGACTACGCTGCTCCACCTCATGGGCGGAGTGGTCCAGCCTGACCAGGGAAGCATCCTCATTAGCGGCCTCCCTCTGACCGGTTTGGGGCCAGGGCGTGAGCTTGCAAGCCTGGTGGGCGTCATCCACCAGCAGTTTGACCTGGTGCCCCACCTGTCGGTGCTGCACAACGTCCTGGCTGGAAGGCTGGGACAGTGGAGCACCTTGCGCTCCCTGTTTTCTCTGGCCATCCCCAGGGAACGTCACTTAGCGGTGGACGCCCTGGAAAAGGTGGGGATCGCCCACAAGCTGTACGAGAAGACCTCCAGGCTGTCGGGAGGGGAGCAACAGCGAGTGGCCATGGCCCGGCTGCTGGTGCAAGCCCCCAGAGCTATCCTGGCCGATGAGCCGGTAGCATCCCTGGACCCCGCTCGGGCGGAGGACCTTGTGCGCCTGCTGGCTGAAATCGCCCGCGAGTCGGGAAAGACCCTGGTAGCGAGCCTGCACTCTGTCCAGCTCGCTCGCACCTACTTCTCCAGGGCCATCGGCCTTCGCAACGGAGAGCTTCAGTTTGACCGGCCCGTTGGTGAGGTGACGGATAAGATGCTGGAACGCCTTTACGACCTCAGGGGGCTGAAGGGTGAAGCATGACAAACACCCCACTCTGAGAGCAAGGGTATCATCCCGCACCCTTCAGGCTGCGGTGTCCTGGAAGGCTTTTGGAAACCTTCTTGAGAGCCGGGGCCTCCTCACTATCCTGCTGATGGGGGCCCTTGCCTGGAGCCTGTCGGCAATTGATTGGGGCGGGCCCCTTGCCCACGCGGGGGGCGGAGCCTCGGCCTTGCAGTTCTTTAGCGCCCTCCTCAGCCTCGACCTTTCCCCATCCTTCCTCCAGGTCGCCCTGAAAGCAAGCTGGTATACCGTTGCCTATGCTGTGGCAGGAATTACTCTGGCCGTTGCGCTGGGACTTCCACTGGGGATCATCGCTTCGGGCGCGCTGGCGAGATCGAGGAAGGTACGGTGGCCGGTGGTGTTTGGGACAAGGGCCTTCCTCGCTTTCGTCCGCTCCATCCACGAGCTGGTCTGGGCGTGGCTTTTTGTGGCGGCCATCGGCCTCTCCCCAATGGCGGCCATCCTGGCCCTGGCTATTCCCTACGGGGGTATACTGGGCCGGATCTACTCGGAAATCCTCAACGATGTGCCTGAAGGCCCCTTGCGCTCTCTGAGGGCTTCCGGTGCCTCTGAGTGGAAGGTCTTCCTTTATGGCAGACTCGTCATGGCCCTGCCCGATATGCTCAGCTACACCTTCTACCGCTTCGAGTGTGCTATCCGTGCGGCGGCTATCATGAGCTTCGTGGGCATCGCAGGGCTGGGTTATCAGATACAGCTATCGCTGGACGATTTGCTGTACGGCCAGGTGTGGACGCTGCTTTTCTTTCTAGTGGCCCTGGTGCTGATGGTGGATATATGGAGTGGCCTGGTGCGGCGGAGGATGGTGCCATGAGCATGGAGACAAACCCTATGGGGGCACCTGGGCGGACTGTCTCTACCAGGGGCGTACCCATCGCCAGGCATCGCATCGGCGTGGCCGGGCTCTCCCTCATTGCCTTCGCCCTCCTGGCTGCCGCCTCTTGGGGCTTCATTCTGCTGGGGGGCGACAGCGGTTTTCAGGAGCTTTTCTCTCATGAGACCTGGGCCAACGCTGGTAGTTTTATTGGGGAGCTTGCAGGGAAGGGGTCCGGAGAGCGAGCGGCCTTTCTCCAGCCGGGCAAATGGGCTCATGCCGGAAAGCTGGCCTATGAGACCCTGGCTATGAGTGTCCTGGCCATAGGTTTCGCAGGCGTAGGAGCACTGCTTACCTTCCTTCCGGCTGCGCGCAACGTAGCCGTAGGGGAGTTGGCCCCTGCCCGGCGCGGTCTGCCAACCTGGAAGGCCCTCTATTTCGTTGTCAGGATTATTTTCACCTTCACACGGGGCATCCCGGAGCTTATCCTGGCGATGATAATTATCTTCTTCCTGTCCCCTGGCATACTTCCGGGAGCCCTTGCGCTGGGATTGCACAACTACGGGATACTGGGAAAGCTCTCGGCTGAGGTCGTGGAGAACCTGGACACGCACCCGGCGAGAGCCCTGAGGGCATCGGGCGCCGGAAGCTTCCAGATGCTGGCCTATGCCATCATGCCCCAGGTGCTCCCCCAATTCATCACCTACCTCCTGTACCGATGGGAGGTGGTGATACGGACTACCATCGTGGTGGGGTTCGTCAGCGCAGGTGGGCTGGGGCGAGACTTTCGCCTGAGCATGAGCTTCTTCCACTACACCGACGTAGCCCTGCTGCTTATCTGGTACATACTTCTGGTGATTGGCATAGACCTGCTTTGCGCCTGGCTGCGTCGGCTGGTGCGTACCTGAGCGCCCTACCAAAACCCTCACCCCAAGCCCCTCTCCCACCAGTGGGAGAGGGGTGGCCGAAGGCCGGGGTGAGGGCCTAATTTCACACTCTTGAGAGCCTCAGTTAGAAGGCCGGGGCTACTCGTAGGGTTGCAGCTTGATCTCGTGCAGGGCAGGTATGACCTCTTTGCCTAGCAGCTCGATGGAGCGCATCACGTCCTTATGCGGCATGCCTCCTTCGTTCCCGTAGATATGAATGTAACCTGGGTTGAGCCCCGATATAACTTTCTCCAATTTCCTGGTGACGGTCTCAGGGCTACCCACTATGACGATATTGAGGTCCTGCTGCTCCTCGTAGGTCAACCTCTTAGTTACATCCCCAAAACGTCCGGTCGGCCGCTGCTGCTTCACCTTTAGCGCCTCGCGGGACTGGTATCCTGGTGGGTCGTTGTGCTCTCGAGGGCCTTTCATGCGGCTGGCCTCGGTCCATACGAACTCACGTCCAATCTCCTGAGCCTTCTCATCAGTATCAGCTACAAACGCCTTGAGAAGGTAGCCGAAGTGCTCCGGCCCAGGTTTGAAACCGGCCTCAAGGGCTGTGTCTATATAAATCTGCTTTAGCCACATGGTGACGTCTAACACAGCTCCAAGGTTCATGTAAGGGTGGCCGTGTTTGGCAGCCCACACCACGCTCTCAGGGCTGCCCGTCCCAGGGAACCAGATGTCCGGGTGGGGCTTCTGCATGGGCAGTACCCAGGGGTTCACCGCCCTGTAATGGTAATACTTCCCCTCATAGCGGAAGGGTCCCGGGGTGGTCCAGCACTTGACGATGAGGTCGTGGGCCTCCTCGAACCGCTCCCGGTTCTCCGTGGGGTCTATGCCCGCCTGGATGGTCTCGGTGGCGCCACCTCGCACAAACCCGGAGATTATCCTGCCGCCGGAGTAGCAGTCCAGCATCGCAATCTCTTCGGCCATCCTCACAGGGTCATTGACGGCGATGACGTTCCCCAAGATAGCTATCTTGGCCCTTTTGGTGACCTTGGCGATGACGGCGGCGTCCAGGTTCACCGCGGGCTTCATGCACCAGTAGGAAGCGTGGTGCTCGTTGCTCATGATGCCGTCGAAGCCCACCTCATCGGCCAGGGCGTACTGGTCATGGTACTGGTTGTACAGCACATGGGCCTTCTCAGGGTCGAAATAGGTGTTAGGGAAGCCAAGACGACCGGAATCGTACTTCTGAAGGTCCTCCTCAGTAACGTAGCCGTTGGGCTGCTCAGAGAACCAGTAGACCTCTACCTTATCCTTGGGTCGGGGTAGCTGTTGAACCATAGTTGCCTCCTCTCCTTATCACGATTCGGCATAGTATACCACAAATAATATCCACCCTGAAGGGGTAGGATATACTCAACCCTTCAGGGTGGGTCTGTTGTCAGCTAGACTTTCGATGGGAAGGCATTATTCCCTGCCTACCTTCTGGGAAAGCCCGGCCTATTCGTAACTCTCTGGCAGCTTGATCTCGTGCAGGGCCGGTATGACCTCTTTGCCAATCAGCTCGATAGAGCGCATCACGTGCTCATGGTTCATGGCCCCCTCATTCCCGTAGATGTGGAGGTAGCCGGGGTGGAGCCGCTCTATGACCTGGTTCAGCTTCCTGGTGACGGTCTCCGGATTCCCTACGATGATGTTATTGACCTGCTGGAGCTGCTCGTAGGACATACCTACCCCCAGGCCACCAGCTCCGACCACGTTGCCGGTAGGGCGCAGCGCCTTCACCCTTACCGCCTCACGGGACTGGTACCCGGGCGGGTCGTTGTGCTCTTTTGGGCCCCTCTGGCGGTGGCCGATAGTCCACATGAACTCGCGCCCGATCTCCACGGCCTCCTCATCGGTATCGGCGCACAGCACCCTGAGGAGATACCCGAAGTGCCCAGGCCCAGGCTTGAACCCGACCTCATTGGCTGTGTCTATGTAGACCTGCCTCAGCCACTCGGTGGTGTCCACCAGGGCTCCGAGGTTCATATAGGGGTGGCCGTGTCTGGCAGCCCACACCACGCTCTCAGGGCTTCCGGTCCCGGGGAACCAGATGTCCGGGTGGGGCTTCTGCATGGGCAGCACCCAGGGGTTCACCGCCCTGTAATGGTAGTGCTTCCCCTCATATCTGAAGGGGCCAGGTGTCGTCCAGCACTTGACGATGAGGTCGTGGGCCTCTTCAAACCTATCCCGGTTCTCCGTGGGGTCTACGCCAGCCTGTAGGGTCTCTACGGCGGTCCCGCGCACGAACCCGGAGATTATCCTGCCGCCGGAGTAGCAGTCCAGCATCGCTATCTCTTCGGCCATCCTTACGGGGTCGTTGACAGCGATGACGTTGCCCAGGATGGCTATCTTGGCCTTTTTGGTGACCTTGGCGATGACGGCAGCGTCCAGGTTGACCGAGGGCTTCATGCACCAGTAGGAAGCGTGGTGCTCGTTGCTCATGATGCCGTCGAAGCCCACCTGATCGGCCAGGGCGTACTGCTCATGGTACTGGTTGTACAACACGTGGGCCTTCTCAGGGTCGAAGTGGGTGTTGGGAAAGCCCAGACGCCCAGAATCGTACTTCTCGAGGTCCTGGTCGGTGACATCGCCGTATGGCTGCTCGGAGAACCAGTAGACCTCTACCTTATCCTTGGGTCGGGGTAGCTGTTGGACCATGAATGCCTCCTTGCTTTGATTTGGTCTAGTATATCACACCAGGTTCCTTTTATCATAGTTTCGATAGAAACCTCACCGTTACATCCAGAAACTCCCGTGGCTGCTCGTTCTGAGGAGCATGCCCACACCGGTCTATCACGTGCAAACTGGAGCCCTGCAAGACCTCGTGGTAAATCTGCCCGCATTCAAGAGGGACGATGCCGTCCTGCCGCCCCCACACGATGAGAGTGGGGACACGGACGAGCCTCAAGTAATCCGGGAGTTTGGGGTTGTGCATGTAGGGCCTCCAGCAGAGGCGAGAGGCCATCTCCCTGTTGCTCCACTGCACTGCCTCCTCCTCTGGAGTGAGGGTCGGCACAGGAGGTGCCTTGCTGACGTCGTAGTAGGCCAGCTTTTGGACATCCTGGGGAGCTACCATCAGCACCTCGGAGATTTGCGCGACTCGTGGCCTCACGCCTACGGCATCCACCAGCACAAGCCCCCTCAACCTGTCGGAACGCATGGCAGCTATCTCCGCCGCTATCCAGCCTCCCATAGAGAAACCTATGACAGATGGCCACTCCAGGCCCAGGACCCGCATAAATCCCAGGTAGAAGTGGGCCACGTCGGCGATGCTGCTGGCCCAGGCGGGCCGCTGCGTTTTGTTGTAGCCCGGATGGGACGGAGCGTACACGGTGAAATGTTGGGCCAGAGCCTCGTGGTAAGGCATCCAGCCAGGATTCCCTCCCGCCCCGTGCAGCACTAGAAGGGGCGAACCGCTCCCTCCTTTCAATACCTGTGTCCTTGTCCCCCCCACATCAACA
>CAYWGG010000041.1:0-15559 GCA_964457285.1 uncultured Dehalococcoidia bacterium | reverse complement strand
CCCTCGGCATCCTCATCCCGCCCAGCATCAGCTTCATCATCTACGGCGTGCTGGTGGAGGAGTCCATCGGCAGGCTGTACCTGGCCGGGTTTATACCGGGCTTCATGCTCGCGGCGATCTTCGTAGTAATGATTGGCACTGTCGCCTTTATATGGAAGGGCGTAGCCCCTCGGGAGCGATTCGGCTTAGACAGGGAATCCTGGAAGCTCCGAATTTTAGGGTTGGTAGGGTTGCTCCCCGTTTTCGGGATAATCTTTATCGTGATGGGCACTATATATTTGGGAATAGCCACTCCCACCGAGGCCGCCGCCTTCGGGGTAGCGGGCGCGCTGATCATAGGGGTCGCGAACAACTCCCTGGATGTGATACTGAAGATGTTTAAGGGGACCGCCAGGCCTGTGGAAATAAGCCAAGCGATGCGCTCCAACGGGGCAATGATCCAGGAGTCCTTCGTGTCCACGGCGCGCACAACGGGGATGATATTCCTGATCGTTCTGGCCGCTTTCACCCTGAGCTTTGCCTTCGCCAGGCTTGGCATATCCCAGGATATAGCCGACTGGGTGGCTGGCTTTAACCTCAACGACTGGCAACTGGTCCTGGCGCTGGTCGTTTTCTACATCATCGTTGGCACCTTCATGGAGAGCTTTGCCATGCTGGTGACCACCATTCCCATTCTGGCCCCGGTCCTGGTAACGGCGGGAGTGGACCTGGTGTGGTTCGGCGTCATAATGGTCATCCTGGTGGAAGCGGCCCTCATCAGCCCACCCGAGGGGATAAACCTCTACGTCCTTCACGGCATCCGCCAGGACGTAGACAGGGAAATATCCGCACGGGAGGGAGTCGCGGTGAGGACCAGCACCATAACTGATGTATATATCGGGGTGCTCCCTTTCATCGCCTGCATGGCGGTATTGATTGCCTTGCTAATAGCCTTCCCTGTTATCGCCCTGTGGTTGCCTGACCTTGTGAAGGGCGGCGGGTGACGAGGCAGGTCTGGCCAGTAAATCCGACATCCTTCCTCCTGGGAAAGATGAAGTCCCTTCGAGTTTGGACTTGGCGAGCCGGAGATAAATCCTCCGGCTCTTTATATGAATTCATTTTTCGTAACTACTCACCCCCTTGTCATTCTGAGGAGCGCAGCGACGAAGAATCTATCGTAGCCAAAGCGAGACTCTTCGGCTCCGCCTCAGAGTGACAGGTGAGTAGTTACCATTTTTCCACACTAGAAATTTATGAGGGATATGAATGGAGAAAACAAACCTTCGAGTCGGGGTGACCCCTGAGGAGAGGTGGCTAAAGACTTCCCAGATTCGCATGAGATACCTGGATTGGGGAGGCCCCCTGGCAGGTCCCAGGCAACGCTCCGAGACGGTGGTACTCGCCCTACATGGGCTGGCTTCGTCATGCCACTGGTATGACCTGCTCATCCCGCACCTTGTAGATACCTATCGTTGCATAGCTCTGGAGCAGCGCGGCCACGGGCAGACAGACCACCCGCCCACCGGCTACGACTGGCAGACCCTTGCCACCGATGTGGTGGAGGCCCTGGACCAGCTTGGCCTGGAGCGGGTGGCCGTACTGGGCCACTCCTGGGGTGGGAACGTGGCCCTGAGTGTGGCTGCCAAGTACCCTGAACGGGTCTCCAAACTGGTGCTGATAGATGGCGGATTTTCTGACTGGACGCTCTGGCCAGGGGCGACCTGGGAGTGGTTCAAGAATCGGCTCCGGCCACGGGACGTGTCGGGAACGTCAGAGCAGTTCTTGAGCCGTCTACGTCAGCAGCTATCTGAGTGCTGGAGCGAGCAGCTAGAGGGCATAGTGATGAGCATGGTCCACATACGGCCTGACGGCATGGTCGAGGACATCCTGGAGCCTTCCAACCACGCCCAGGTACTCGAGGCCATGTGGTATGAACCACCCTCCACCATATTTCCCCTGGTGCGTTGCCCTACTCTTATTGTGGCGGCAGGCCCCAGGCAGAGTGGTGGAAACCCTGAGTTCGCTCAGATGCGCCGTAAGATGGCAGACGTAGCCCAGGCAGCCATCCGGGACTGCAAGGTGGAATGGATACCTGACACCATCCACGACATCGGCTACCACAAGCCGAGGGAGCTAGCCCTGGCGTTGCGCACTTTCCTCTACTGATCCATGAGTAACCACATAATAAAGGCCGAGTTGGGACACAAATCCCCCCATCCCCCCTTTACTAAAGGGGGGTTAGGGGGGATTTCTCTTTGTTATCGAGATTAGCAATCTATTCATGGCTCAGTAAATGGGTGTATGAGAACCTGCTCTACCCTAAAGGGCGCAGTATATGCCCCACCCTTTATGGGGGTACTTCTTACTATTCAAGGTGCTGACACACTAGCCCACCGAAGCCAAAACCCTTATTGTGACTATGGCGTCCCCATCTCCAGGTCTGTACCTTTTCTTCCTGACGGATTGGTAGGTAGATGGGAAGCCCTGGATGTGACACGGCACACAGTCCAGATGTGATCAAGGTCACAGACTCCGCCGGTCCTCGTGTAGTTCAATGAGATGCAGACAAGATAAGGTTCAGGGGGTGCATATCATGTTGTGCCAGCTTAAGAGTTGTGTCAAGTGTGGCGGAGACCTGGTCATGGATGAGGGCGACTGGAAGTGCATACAGTGTGCACGATACTACTACAGAGAGCCAGCTATTCCAACCAGGGAGCTACGTTTTCTCCAGCCCCCGGCCGAGACTGACGGCTCGGTGTCGGAGGAGGCTTTCGCTCATGAGCCATTCGTCATAGAAGTCCATAGCTCAGACCCAATATACCTGGGCGAGGCCCATGGAAGGAAGCGGAAGCTAGCCTACCGGCCCAGGTCTGCCAGGAATGTCAACTCGCTTATCCAGATGAAAAGCAGTGGGGAAGCGAGATGGTGGAGCCGCAATAGAGAGATTATAGAGCACCTGGACAAAGGGCTATCGGTGAGGGAGGTCTCTCTGTTGACGGACCGTGGGCAGAGGCATGTACGTACGGTGCGGGAAAGACTGACGGACCTGAGATCAGTAGCCCGGGAGAATGAAGAGATTGCCAGGGCCGTCTAAATATTGTGACCTTCCACTCAGTTTATAAACTATAGAGGAGGACTTCTGAGATGGCAGTAGTCATGCGTCCTTTGGGGGTATTTCGAGGCGCCACTATAGACTACCCAAATGAGAATATGACCTCCTATGAAGAAGTAAACTGGTTTTTTCAGACAGCGGCCAGGCGTTTAAGGGTGAATGATGACTTACAAGAATTGCTGATGCACCCCTGGCGCGAGCTTACTGTAGAGGTGCCTGTAAGCTTGGACAATGGCCGGCTGAAGGTCTTTATGGGCTACCGTGTCCAGCACAACGGCGCGAGAGGCCCCTATAAGGGAGGCATACGCTACCATCCCAAGGCCGATTTGGATGAAGTAAGGGCGCTGGCAGCCCTCATGACCTGGAAAACGGCCGTGGCAGATATACCATTTGGTGGTGCAAAAGGTGGTGTACAGTGTGACCCCTCCCACCTGAGCCAGAGTGAGCTGAACCGCCTCACCCGCCGTTACACTGAGCATATCTCTTACATCATTGGACCCACAAGAGATATACCTGCCCCTGACATGGGCACCGATGCCCAGACTATGGCCTGGATGATGGATGCCTATGGACAGCGCTATGGATATAATCCTGCCGTAGCTACAGGTAAGCCAATTGAGTTAGGAGGGTCTTACGGCAGAGAGGCGGCGCCCGGAAGGGGACTGGTCTTTTGCCTGAGTGAATGGGCACAGCTCGCAGAAAGGCCACTACAAGGAAGTACAGTGGTAGTTCAAGGCTTTGGCCAGGTAGGGTCCTGGGCTGCACGCCTCATTGGCAGTTTGGGATGCAGAGTAATTGCTGTCAGTGACATAAGAGGCGGTGTCTTCAATGGAGAAGGCCTTAGCATAAATGATGTGCTGAACCATGCTAAGGCTACAGGTTCTGTGGTCAATTTCCCTGGTTCCGAGAATATAACCAACGATGAGCTACTGGGACTAGAGTGTGATATTCTGGTTCCCGCAGCCATAGAATCGGTAATCAACTGCAAGAACGCAGACCGTGTTAAAGCCAGTATCGTGGTGGAGGCTGCCAACCATCCAGTAACCCCTGTAGCTGACATGATACTTAACCAGCGAGGTGTCATTTTACTGCCGGACATCCTGGTCAATGCAGGTGGAGTCGTAGTATCCTACTTTGAGTGGGTACAGAATATCCAACAGTTCAGATGGGACGAGGAAGACGTGAACAAGGAGTTATTCAAAGTAATGTCCAAGGCAACGCAGCAGGTCTGTCACCTGGCTCAGAATGAAGATATTACCATGAGAGAGGCAGCCTATTTGCTGGGCGTCAGCCGAGTATTGAAGACTATCGAATTAAGAGGCTTTATCTAAATATCGCATAACCTGTTGCAAAAAAGGGCCAGTCTCCTTGTAGCGCCAGGACCGGCAACCATCAGCCTTTCCTCGGTGTAACCCCCAATCCCTGAGTCTTCACCCTACCCACATGCCATTTCCACCTACGTATCGTTCTCTCCACAGGGCTGGTATTCTCCATAGGGCAAAACCCTCATCAGGATGAGACTGTCCCAAGGCGGAGTACCGATTGACTTTGTGTTCCCCTGTGTGATATACCGTACACGTGCCTTCTCACTCCAACGCCAGGTGTGCTCCTCGACATACTTATCCTTGCAAAAGACCAGTCTGCCGTATAAGGTAAAAAAGTGGAATTTCTCGTAGTGGGGTTGAATCATCGCACTGCACCCCTTCACATACGTGAAAAGCTGTCAGTAACCAGGACTCAACTGCCAGAAGTCCTCACAGCACTTGGCGACTATGTGAGCCAGGGAGTTATTCTCTGTACCTGCAACCGGTCCGAGATTTACACTCTTGGCCCAGAGCGACACCTGGAGGAGAGCCTGGAAGAGTTCCTGGCGGACTATTTCGATATAGCCCTGGTAGATGTTGAGCGCTATCTCTATAGCTATCGCCAGAAAGAGTGCATACATCATATCTTCAGGGTAGCCTCGGGCCTGGATTCCATGATCCTGGGCGAAGGAGAGATTCTTCGCCAGGTCAGGGATGCCTTTGGCTCGGCGGTGCAGGCCGGCACCGCTAGTAGCCCTCTATCTGGCCTATTCCACCAGGCACTACGGGTAGGCAAGAAGGTCCGCCGAGATACAGGCATCAGCCGAAACGCCCTGTCTATCAGTGGAGCTTGCGTAAAGCTGGCTAGACAGCTACTGGGAGACCCTTCGGTGCCCTCAGGGCAGGCCCTCGGCCAGCTCAGGGTGATGGTCATCGGAGCTGGCGAAGCGGGGAAGCTGGTGGCGTTGGCCTTGAAGGAATCGGGTGCAAATGGAGTGATAGTCACCAACCGCACCTACGAAAGGGCTGCAGAGTTGGCCCTGGAGTTGGCGGGGGAGGCAGTCCCCTTCCAGGATATGCCGGATGCCTTGAGAGACGTGGACATCATTATAAGCTCCACGGGCTCACCAGGGTATGTGCTGGAAGCGGAGGTGGTGGAACGGGCTATGGCCACAAGGCCCGAAAAGCCTTTGTTCCTGATTGACATAGCCGTGCCCAGGGATATTGACCCTGCCTCAGCCCAGATCGGCAACGTTTTTCTATACAATGTGGACGACCTGAGCGACATCTCTGAAACCAATCGCCTGGAGAGGCAGCAGGAGGCCCAACGGGCCGAGGAGATGGTGGTCCATGAGGTGAAGAAGTTTCAGGAGTGGTATCGCACCCTGGATGTGATACCCACTGTAACGGCCATGCGGAAGTGGGCCGATGGGATACGGGAGAGGGAGATGGCAAAGCTGCTGAGGAGGCTTGACCACCAGCTAAGCCCTCAGGAGATAAGCTCTGTAGAGGCGATGGCCCAGGCCATCGTGAACAAAATCCTGCACAATCCCACGAGCTATCTCAAAAATTATGGCAATCCCGACAGACTCCGGCTGACAAGCGAGCTTTTCAACCTTTCGGTCCCCTCAAGACAAGCCTCTGGAGAGGAGGTTAGCTCGGCTACGGAGCAGTAGCCCTCACTCAGACTCCTCCACACCAGGCTTAATACACGGCAATTTTTGAAAAGCGAAGGTCTACAGTTCCTACGGTAGAGGATAGAGGCAGATAAATGGGACAATCCAGATCGCAGGAGCTATTCTCACAGGCCCAGGAGTGCATCCCTGGCGGGGTCAACAGCCCGGTCAGGGCTTTCCGCTCCGTAGACGGAGTTCCTCGCTTCATCGCTCGTGGGAAAGGCTCTCACGTATGGGATGTGGATGGCAACGAGTACGTGGACTATCTGTGTTCCTGGGGCCCATTGGTTCTGGGCCATGCTTATTCTGAGGTGGTTGAGGCGGTGAAGGCCGCCGCCGAAGGAGGCACCAGCTTCGGTGCTCCTATTCCACAGGAGGTAGAGCTGGCCCAGCTAATCCGCCAGGCCTTCCCCTCCGTCGAGATGGTCCGCCTTGTCAACTCTGGCACCGAGGCATGTATGAGCGCCATACGCCTCGCCAGAGCCTACACCGGCCGAAGCAAGATCATCAAGTTTTCCGGCTGCTACCACGGACACTCCGACGGCCTCCTGGTGAAGGCGGGGTCAGGAGCCCTGGCCCAAGGAGTGCCTACCAGTGCGGGCGTCCCAGAAGCCTATGCCGGAGAGACGCTGGTGGCCGACTACAATGACCTGGAGTCGGCAGAAAGGTGCTTTGAGAGCTATCCTCGAGACGTGGCCGGGGTGATAGTTGAGCCCATAGCAGGCAACATGGGTGTTGTGCCTCCTGCGCCCGGCTTCCTTGAGGGTCTCCGCCGCTTGACCGAGAACAACGGAGCGCTGCTCATCCTGGACGAGGTGATCACAGGATTTCGGGTTGCCTATGGAGGCGCTCAGGCCCTTTACGGCATGACGGCGGACATAACCTGCCTGGGGAAGGTCATCGGGGGCGGCCTGCCAGTAGGGGCCTACGGTGGCCGACGGGAGATAATGGAGATGGTAGCCCCCCTGGGGCCTATGTACCAGGCAGGCACCCTTTCAGGCAATCCACTAGCTGTGAGCGCAGGAATCGCCACTCTGAGGACCCTTCAGGGCCCTGGAGTCTATGGACGGCTGGACTCTCTGGCTAATCGGCTGGTAGAGGGTCTGGACCTGGCAGCCCAGGAAGCGGAGGTGCCGGTTACCATAAACAGGGTGGGCTCCATGTTCACCTCCTTCTTCACCCCAGGCCCGGTACGAACCCAGGTACAGGTGGAACAGTCGGATACCAGAAGATACGCCCGCTTCTTCCACGGGATGCTTGAGCGAGGCGTGTATCTGGCTCCATCCCAGTACGAGGCAGGCTTCGTCTCCCTGGCCCACGCTGAGGAGGACATAGAAAAGACCATAGCCGCAGCCAGAGACGTGCTGCGTCAGTTCCGTTAATAGCGTGCTATAGTGGAGACAGATGTATGTCCTTAGTCGAGCGATACGCCCTCCTGCCGGAGGAGATAGACCAGGAGAGCCTGAAGCTGGTGCAGGCCAGCCTGCCCCGCTCCCTGTCTCTGACGCCCGAGGAGCACTACGTGGTGTGCCGCATCGTCCGCGCCGAGGGGGACGTGGGCATCGCTAGTGCCGTCCACTTCAGCCCCGGTGCTGTGAGCAAGGGCGTGGACGCACTACAGTCGGGCGTGGAAATCATCACCGATGTGCGCATGGTCGAGGCCGGTATCTCAAAAGCGTTGCTCAAAGAGCGTGGAGTCTCTATCCGGTGCGCCATAGACACACCAGAGGTAGCGGAGCGGGCCAGGAGGGACGGCACCACTCGCTCGGTGGCCGCCATGCGGGAGCTGGCACCCTATATGAATGGTGCGGTGGTGGCGGTGGGCAATGCGCCCACGGCCTTGCTGGCACTGCTCGACCTGCTGGACGAAGGGCAGGCCCGCCCATCGCTGGTCATCGGTATGCCTGTGGGCTTTGTGGCCTGCGCTGAAGCCAAGGAGGAGCTGATAAGGCGGCCTGCGCCGTACATCACCATTTCAGGACTCCGTGGCGGTAGCTCCGCCGCCGCGGCCACGGTGAACGCATTACTGGCCCTTGCGACAACAGATTCTAGCCCTCACCCCCAATCCCTCTCCCACTCGTGGGAGAGGGATGGCCCTGAGCCTGCCGAAGGGCCGGGGTGAGGGTGGAGAGGGGGGCCTTATGACGGAACCTAAAGGGCACTTTCACCGGGCCAGGTCAACCGCCCCTGCGAAGAGTTCCGCATGGGGAGTGGTGCTGCTGGCCCACGGGAGCCAGCGGGGTAACGATACCCATCTGGGGCTGCTGGAGGTGGTAAACCGTCTCCAGGCCGTCCTGGGTGAAGACCAGGCCCGGGTGGTGCTGGCCTGCCTGGAGTTTATCGAGCCGCACCCGGGCCAGGCGATACATAGCCTGGCCGACCAGGGGTTCCGGCAGGTTGCTGTGATGCCTTACCTTTTGGGACATGGCAAACACGCTACACTAGAGCTGGAAGAGGCGTTGAGCAGCCTGAGGGAGGAGCTGCCGGGTGTTGACCTCCACCTCACCGAGGGCCTGGGGTCTGACCCCCGGATGGCGGAGATGGTGATGGAAAGGGTCCTGTCTGTGCACCACCCGGCCCCTGGAAATCCCCCCAATCCCCCTTTAGCAAAGGGAGGCAAGGGGGGATTTGGGGGCGACAGTGGCGCTCAGGACGGGCCCATCGGAGTGCTTCTGGTGAAGGCGGGCACTAAAAACCAGTACGATGATTGTCTGTGGCTCATGGAGTTGGGCAGGATGGTAGAGGCTCGACTGGGCAGTGGATACGTTGTTGAGGTAGCCCAGTCCCACTACGGAGACCCAACGATGGACGATGCTGGCCTTCGTCTGGTGGAAGAGCGCGGTGCCTCGTCGGTAGTCTGCGTACCATACCTCTTCTTTCCTGGCTTGATCCTGCGCAGAAATGTCCTTGGCGGCCTGGAGCGTTTGAAACAGAAGTACCCTTGGCTACCTGCAGCAGTAGCTTCACCCTTGGGAGTGGACGACCGCTTGGTAGCAATAGCCGCCGACCGTGTGCGAGAGATGTGGGCCGGACAAAGGTGGCTAGGCTCATAGACAGAGCCTACGTTCTTGGTCATGCGGCAACCAGTGGGCACCATGAGGGAGAGTACCAGGTGGCCGCATCTAACATTGGTGCAGCAAGAGCATCTCAGGCAGACTTCATGTCTATCATCTGGGAATTCTGCCGCGACATCGTGAATGTCGGTACAGCTACCCCAGGGGTATAGGGCTAGGGTAATCCTTCTCCCCTTTATGGGGGCCTCTTAGCCCCCCTTTGCAAAGGGGGGCTACCCGGGAAGATGAATATGAGCGATAAACGAACTGATGGGGAAAGGGCTGAAAGCGATTACAGCCGCCAGACGGTGAAGCGCCGCGGCCTGCGCACCGGCTATACCACCGGCTCGTGCGCCGCAGCAGCAGCCAAGGCAGCTACTCAAGCCTTTCTCAGTGGCAAGGCTGTGGGTGAAGTGACCATCCATCTGCCTGTGGGCCGTGACGCCACCTTCTCGGTGAGCCGATGCGAGTGGCTCGCGGGTGGCGAAAAGGTAATATGCTCTGTCATCAAGGACGGCGGTGATGATCCCGATGTGACCCATGGCGCAGAAATCTGTACCACCGTATCCCTGGCCCCCGGAGAATCTCCCCAACCCCCCTTTGCTAAAGGGGGGATTTCAGTCCGCATCCTGGGTGGGCCCGGTGTGGGCACCGTAACACGGCCGGGCACCGGTATTGACATCGGAGAGGCAGCCGTGACGCGGGTGCCGCGCCGTATGATTACCGACTCCATAAACGAAGCTGTCGCCAGCATGGGAAATCCCCCCTTGCCCCCCTTTGCTAAAGGGGAGTTGGGAGGGTTGGGGAGAGGTTTCATCGTTGAAATCTCGGTCCCCAATGGCGAGGAGATCGCTAAGAAGACCACCAACGCCCGCCTGGGCATCCTTGGAGGCATCTCGATACTGGGTAGCACCGGAGTGGTCCAACCCTACTCTACAGCGGCGTGGCGGGCCAGCGTACACCTGGCTATAGACGTGGCAGCAGCCAACGGCCTGAAGCACCTGGTGCTATCCACCGGCACCCAGAGCGAGGCCTTCGCCAGGAAATACCTGGACCTGCCTGATATGGCATACGTAGAGGCTGGAATCTTCACCGGGCCTGGCCTGAAGCGGTGTGTCATGCGAGACATACCCAGGGCCACCCACGTGGGGATGATAGGCAAGCTGTCCAAGGTAGCTATGGGATATTTCGTTACCCACGTAGCGGGCAATAAGGTGGACCCGGTGTTTCTCACATCTCTGGCAGCGGAGTGTGGGGCGTCTCGGAGTGCGCAGGAGGAGATGCGCCAGGCTACCAGCGCCCGCCACTTCCAGGAGCTTGCCCTAGCCTACAACGTTATGTCAATATTCGACCTCCTCTGCCAGAGGGTTTGCAAGCAGAGCCAGGAGTACCTGGGCAATGGCCCCAAGGCATCCCGGTTGAACGTTGACTGCTTATGCTTCGATTACGATGGCAAGCTGCTGGGAGCGGCATCCACATCTCCAGAGGGAATCTCTCTTGTGCAAAGCTAAATGCACTATGTACTGACCGTTAACAAGGCACGCCATTATTTATATGGTTCCTCTCTCATCCCATGATGCATATTGAGGAACGAAGCGCAGAACATAAATTCACATCAATACATGCATTAGTTTTTCTCAATTGACTTTATAACAGGATTCTGGTAGATTGCCCTAGAAATACTTGGAAGGAGGTTAAATATGGCTTACCAAATAGAAGGGAGCTTGCTGGAAGTCTGCACCTGCAACATACTCTGCCCTTGCTGGGTAGGAGAGGACCCGGACGGTGGCACCTGCGACGGGTTGCTGGGGTGGCGCGTTGACAAAGGGGCGATAGACGGCGTGGACGTCTCAGGCATCACCCTCGCCATGCTGGCCCATATCCCTGGCAACATCCTGAAAGGCAACTGGCGAGTCATGGTGTACGTGGACCAGAAGGCTACGCCCCAGCAGCAGGAAGCCCTTTTGAACGTGTTCACAGGTAAGCTTGGTGGCCCCATAGCGGACCTGGCGAAGCTGGTAGGTGAAGTGGTCGGCGTGGAGCGGGCGACCATAACTGCCGACGTCGTAGGAGGCAAAGGTAAGATAAGGATCGGCCGGGGCATCGAAGCCGAAATGGCGCCCTTCCAGGGCAGCACAGGCCAATCCACGGCACTCCACGACAGCATATTCACCACCATTCCAGGGTCTCCCGCTATTGTGGGCAAGGCCCCTATGTACCGGGCGAGAGTTCCAGCTCTGGGCCTCAACGTCAACCTCACTGGACACAACGCAGTACAGGGGTTCTTCCGCTTCGAGGGCTAAGAGGCCGCACTGGGACTACCGGTGCAGCTATTCCCGCGGGTGAGCGGCGATGCCTGGCAGAAGAAGGCCGCTCACCCGCCAGAGGGTCATACTACCCATGTTGATAAGGGTAAAGAGCACAAGACTGTTCACAGTCCTGCTGGTGGCGCTGGTCGCCCTGGCCTGGCTGGTCCTGTGGCTCTGGGGCCAGTCTCCCTATGGCCGGTTCCTGAGCCATGAGGAACTGGAGGGGATCAGTTTCTTCGGGGATGAGTACTGGGTCCTTGCCCCTGTCTTCATCGCAGGCTGGACAACCATGACCTTCGCCATGATGCTGCCCACCAGCCTCCCCCTAATCGCCCTGTTCCAAACCATAACCCGCGGTCGTCGGGACCACCTCCAACTGGTGACTCTGCTGGTCACTGGCTACCTGGGCACCTGGGCGCTATTCGGCGGCGTGGTCCACCTGGGAGACCTGGCCTTGCACGAGGCCGTTGAGAGGATTGCGTGGCTTGATGCTAACTCGTGGGTGATAGGGGCGGCCACCCTGATACTGGCAGGGGTGTACCAGTTCACCCCACTAAAGTACCAATGTCTGGACAAGTGCCGCTCGCCCCTGAGCTTCATCATGGAGCACTGGCGGGGAAAGCATGAAAAGATGCAGTCATTTCGGCTGGGGATACACCACGGGATTTTCTGCATCGGCTGCTGCTGGTCACTGATGCTGTTGATGTTCGCCGTAGGTGTTGGGAATATCGGATGGATGCTGGTGCTGGGGACGGTGATGGCTGTCGAGAAAAACATGCCCTGGGGACGGCGGCTCAGCAAGCCCCTGGGTGTCCTTCTGCTGGCGTTGGGAGTGATCGTTATTGCAGGTGTTTTCGACTCCTGGCGCTGGTAAGTAGCTCTTCCTGGTCCAGCAATTATTTAGCGATGAGTAAAAGTGTAGTGTCCTCATCCTCAAGGCGCTTGGGCCTTCCCGACGATGCCTTTGAGCAAAGGCGGCCGGTGCGAGGCCAGATTACCAAGGCGGAAGTGCGGGCGGTGAGCCTTTACCGCCTCGGCCTCCGGCAGGACAGCGTGGTGTGGGACATCGGCGCGGGCACAGGGTCTGTCTCAGTTGAGGCGGCGCTTATCTCTCACAAGGGTGTGGTATACGCCGTAGAGAGGGACGAGGACAGCATAGCCTTGCTTCAGCACAACGTCAGCCGGTGGGGACCAGGAAACGTCCACATCGTCTGCGGAGAGGCTCCGGAGGCGCTGGAAGCTCTGCCAGACCCGGACTCGGTATTCGTTGGTGGTAGCGGCGGAAGACTGGCCGAAATACTGGATAGCGCAGCGCAACGGTTAAGGCCTGAAGGACACATCGTTGTGAACCTGGCAACCCTTGAGCGCGCGCAGGAGGCGCTCCACCATCTCAGGGGCCTGGGACTTGAGTCGGAGATAGTGATGATAAGCGCTGCCCGTGGAAAGGTCATGGGCGATGGGGCCACGCGGCTGGAAGCCTTAAACCCGGTGTTCATTGTCACCGGCCATTTTAGCTCTCCCTCTCCTGGCGGGAGGGAGTCAGAAGGGTAAAGGTAGTGAGCAGTGAAGGAGCCTCTGGCTGTGGACGTCTATACGGGGTCGGTGTTGGACCTGGCGACCCGGAGCTGCTGACCCTCAAGGCGGTGCGCATCCTTCAGACGGTGCCGGTTATATGCGTCCCTCAGGCGGAGTTTTCCTCGGACAGCTACGCCCTGACCATCGCCAAGGATTTCCTGGACCTGTCCAGGCAAGAGGTATTGAGGCTTCCCTTCCCCACCGCTGGCCGAGAGGCGTCCCAGGTGTGGCGGGAGGCGGCAGAGACTATAGCCCTACACCTTCAACAAGGGCAGGACGTGGCTTTTATCGCCGAGGGCGACCCGATGCTGTACAGCACCTTCTCCTACGTGTACCAGAACATCCGGGAGATGCACCCTCATCTGCCAGTAGAGATCATCCCCGGAATCTCGTCGGTGATGGCGGCGGCTGCCAAAGCGGGCGTTCCCCTGGCTACTCGCAGTCAGCGGCTAGCCATCCTTCCGGCCATGTACGGAACCGATGACCTGGAGCAAGTGATGGCCGAATACGATACAGTGGTGTTGATGAAGGTCAACAGGAAGACGCTGCAAGCGCTATCCAGGCTAGGAGAGATAGCGCCTGAGGGGAAGGCTGTTTACGTGAGGCGGGTTACCACACCCCAGGAACAGGTAGTACACGACCTGCGCCAGCTTTCTCCCAATGACCTGGAGTATTTCTCGCTAGTCATCATCACGAAATAGAGCCTGCCTTGAGCGAAGCGAAAGGACAGCCCTGATGAACCGAAGTCCAGAAGGTGAGGGTAAGGTCGGCAAGGTCTATTTCATAGGGGGAGGCCCAGGGGACCCGGAGCTGCTGACCCTGAAGGCCAAGCGCATCATCGAGTCGGCGGACATGGTCATCTACGCCGACTCCCTAGTGCATCCTTCGGTGGCCCAGTTCGCCCGGCCTGGTGCAGAGGTCTATGGAAGCAAGAGCCTGGCCCTGGACGAAATAATGGCTCTGATGATCCAGGCTGCAAAGCAGGGCAAGGTCGTGGCCCGCATTCAGAGCGGTGACCCTTCCATCTACGGCGCTATCCTGGAGCAGATGCAAGCGCTGGAGCGGGAGGGCATCGAGTATGAGGTGGTGCCTGGCGTCAGCTCAGCCTTTGCTGCGGCCGCTCGCCTGAACGTAGAGTTCACCGTGCCCGAGGTTACCCAGACGGTAATCATGACACGGGCGGAGGGACGTATCCCGATGCCCCAGGGAGAGAGCTTGCGAGGCCTGGCTGCCCACGGCTGCACTCTGGTCATCTTCCTGAGCATCACCAGGATCGCCAGAGTAGTGAGGGAGCTACGGGCGGCCGGCTATCCCAGAGAGACCCCCGTAGCGGTGGTCTACCGGGTGGGCTGGCCCGAAGAGCAGATAATCAGGGGCACGCTGGCCGACATCGCCGCCAGGGTCAAAAACGCCAAGATCACCCTGCAAGCCCTGATCCTGGTGGGCAAGGCCCTGGACCCGTCGCTACGCCGTCCAGATAGTGATGGAGCTACCGCTTCATCCCATCTCTACTCTCCGGACTATACTCATCTCTACAGGCGAGGCCGGTCGGCAGCATCCAGGAAGCGCGCCAGCACACGGAGCGAGGAGTAGAGCGATTTCCATGCCTGAGACGGCCATTGTGGCAATATCCCTGAGAGGCGCAGCCCTGGCGCGCAAGCTAGCAGCGTCCCTTCAGGGCGAGAATGTGCTGTACCTGGAGCGTAGACTCAGCTCACCCTCACCCCCAGCCCCTCTCCCACCAGTGGGAGAGGGGTGGCCGAAGGCCGGGGTGATGGCCGAAATCCCCTTTGACTTGCCGCTACGCCCCGTATTGCAACGGCTCTTTGGCGAGTACAGGAGTCTGGTGCTGTTCATGCCCATCGGAGCGGCGGTCCGGCTCCTGGCTCCCTGCATTAAGGACAAGCATGATGATCCTGCGGTGGTATGCGTGGACGACGCCGGCCGCTTCGCCGTTAGCCTGCTCTCCGGCCACGTGGGCGGCGCGGACTCCCTGACCGACGAGGTGGCGAGGGTTCTGGGAGCGACGCCGGTGATCACCTCCGCCTCCCACGTCACGGGCACTCTGGCCGTGGACCTCATGGGGAGGGAGTTCGGCTGGCGTCTGGAGGCCGACAATGCTACAGTGACCAGGGCCAGCGCCGCCGTGGTGAACGGCGAGGCCGTAGGGGTCCTTCAGGATGCCGGGGAGCCCAACTGGTGGCCTTACGATGGGCCCTTGCCTGACAATATCCGAATATATCCATCCCTGGAGACCCTGGCCGTTGCCCCCTGCGCCGTCGCGATGGTCATCACTGACCGACTGCTTGACTACCACGAGGCGCTTAGAGATAAGCTTGTGGTGGTCTATCGTCCCCGCAGCCTGGCGGTGGGAATGGGGTGTCGAAGGGGAGTGCCAGCCGAGGAGCTTGAGCAACTGCTCAAAGACGCCTTTCGCAACCACGGCCTGGCGCTGGAGAGCCTCTACTGCATCGCCACGGCGGAGCTGAAGAGGGACGAGCCAGGCATCAATCAGCTAGCGGAGAGGCTGGGTGTGCCCATGTATTGCTAC
>CAYWGG010000040.1:0-15623 GCA_964457285.1 uncultured Dehalococcoidia bacterium | reverse complement strand
ACTTTTTTTCTTATACATCCAGGGGGAAAAACTCCGATTATACCCAGGCTGGTGCAAATGGAGCGGCGATGCGGATTGCTCCTATAGCTCTAGCCAATGTCTATGATGAACAGCGAGCTATGTCTGGTATCTGGCGTAATGCCATCACTACTCATGGGCATCCTCGTGCAATTCTTGGAGCCCTTGTGTACGGGAAAGTTCTCTTATCCTTGCTACAGGGAAGTCCTTCTAATCTTGAAGCCTTCGTTGAGCCGCTTCGCCAGTTCGTGGCAAATATTAACCTGGAGACGCTTGATGACTCCGTCCAAGACTGGATGGAGAGCTGGTCTGAGCGCACTGGCAGGAAATTTGTTGAGGCGTTCAGTGAAACACAAGCGGAGTTCGACCGACTTCTGACTGTTGCTGCTTTGAGTAGAGAAAGGTCACTAGGAGAAATCTATAAAGACTTGGGCTGCTTCAACCCTGCTACTAAAGGTTCAGGGACAGGTACAGTAGCTGCTGCGATTGCCGTGTTTCTGAAACACGGTCGCAACTATGAATCAGCGGTGCTGAAGGCTGTCAACATGCTTGGCTCTGACACTGACACAATTGGGGCTATGGTCGGAGGCATGGTAGGCGCACTGAAGAGTCAAGTCGCTATCCCTGACCGCTGGGCTAACACTATGCAGGATTATGGCTACTTTGTCAGGGTCGCAGAAGCCCTGACCCGAATTGCCCTAAGAGACGGTTCGACCAACGACTTGCTCGATGACCACACCCGTGAGCAATTCGAGAACCGTGATATTGCCACCCTTGCTAAAAGCCGTATGGTGCATAAGGGACAGCGGGTAGCCCATCCTATTCTTGGGTTAGGATGGGTCGAAGAGGCGCATTCCCAGCAAATCAAACGGCGCGGTGGGGGTACAATGTTGTTAGCCAAGGTAGCCTTCGACGGAGGACAAAGTTGCGTTTTCCGCTCTTATATGCCCGCTAAAGCGTCTCAAGCAGGTCTGACCAGGAAGTGACGTCTTAGATTTAATTGGTTCCTATTCATAAGCATTCCCTGTTATCCCGACGACCCTATTGATTGCCCATACTCCTCCCGCAGCATCCGCTTCAGCACCTTGCCCAGGGGGTTGCGAGGTAGCTCCTCCACAAAGACTACCGACTCGGGCCGCTTGAAGCTAGCAAGGCGCTGGTGGCAGTGATCTATAAGCTCCTCTGCGCTCACGGCGCTGCCGCCCTTTCTTACCACCACAGCCCTCACCCGCTCTCCCCAGTCCAGGTCGGGGACGCCTATAACCGCCGCGTCCTCTACTGCGGGATGGGACATCAGGACCCGCTCTACCTCCTCGGGCGAGACCATCTCGCCGCCCCGCTTGATGAAGTCCTTAGCTCTGCCAGCCAGGTATATGTACCCGTCCTCGTCCTGGTAGCCCAGGTCGCCGGTATATAACCGCCCGCCCCTGATGGCGCTCCCGGTGGCCTCCTCCTGCTTCCAGTAGCCCTTCATGATCCGGGGCCCGCTGGCCACGATCTCGCCCACCTCTCCCATAGGCACCGGCTGCCCGTCCTCGTCCACAATGCTAATCTCTACATCATCCAGGGGCTTGCCTATAGAGGTGAGGCGTTTGAGCTTCCTTTCCACCTCCTCTGGCGCCCCTGCCAGCACGTGGTCCTCAGGAGGGAGCATGGTTATGGTGGAGGCCGTCTCTGTCTGGCCGAAGGCGTTGATGAAGCGGGCCTTGGGGAACTCCTGGATGGCCCGCTTGATGACCTCCAGGGGCATGGGGGCGGCCCCGTAGGTTATTACCTCCAGGCTGGACAGGTCGTAGCTGTGGAACCGGGGGTGGTCCATGAGTTGCTTCAGCATTGTGGGGACCATCATGGCCCGGTTGGCCTGCTCTCCTTGGGCAAGCTCCATCCATTCCAGGGGCTCAAACTGGCGCATGACGATCAAAGTGCGACCCCCGTATGTGGCGGCCATGACCGCCTGCATCCCGGCGATGTGGTAGAGGGGGACTGATAGAAGGTTCCGCTCCTCCAGGTCCGGGTCCGGTGGGGTAACGTTGGCCAACAGGTAAGAGGTAAAGCTCTGGTGGGTGAGCATAACACCCTTGGGCACACCTGTAGTTCCAGCAGTGAACATCAAGATCGTAGTATCCTCATCGTCCCCTTCTGGGAAATGCATCTCCTCAGAAGGGGAGGAGTCTATCAGGTCCTCGTAGAAGAGCCATTCACCGCCAACCCGCTCCTCAAGGGAGACTATGTAGTTGGGTGGAACGACCTGGTCCCTTATTGACCTGGCCAGGTCCACATACCTCCCACCCACGATGAACACGGTGGGCTCGGCGCTATTGAGCATATGTGACAGCTCGTCGCCCCTGGCCCTGAAATTCAGGGGGGCGAAGATGGCGTCCAGCTTTGCGGCGGCGAAGTAGGTCTCCACTATCTGGTTGCAGTTCACCTGCATGGTAGCTACCCTATCGCCCCTTCCCACGCCCAGGTCGGCGAGGGCGTTGGCAAGGCGGTTAACCCTTTCCTGAAGCTCCTGATACGTGAAGCGCCTGCCCTCGAAGACTATGGCCGTTCTGTCGGGCACGATGGCGCAGGCGATGGTGAGAAACTCGGTGGTGTTCATGGTGCTACCTCCAGCTACGTTGCCTATGCCAGTCAATAGTTAGGTTTGTTCACTTCCTGCCCTGTCTATCAAGATAAATACCGGACAGGAGGGCGCTCAGGCCCCTTAGTGCTATCATGCCCGGAGCTAGGGATCCTCTTTCCTTAACGAGCTTGTCCACAATGGCATTAAGCTCCTTCACCTCGTTTGGGTTGAATAGCTCACCCTTCTCTGCTTTAGATATGAGGTAATCGAGCTTATCTAGCTCCTCTTGACTCAACGGGTTGTGGGTCTGTCCTTCTTCACGGGAAATGTAACGTAGGGAAGTGATGTGACCTTCCATGTACAGATGCTCAATTTCTGTAAGGTCATCGTCTTGCAGGATGTTTTGCCTGCGTAGAGAGCGAATGAGAACTCCAGTCACTCGTATCTGTGTACCCAATATATCCGCGAGCTCTTCTAGCGCACGCCTTAGCGAGCTTTCAATCACTCGTAGAGAACTTTCTAGCGAACCTATCCTCTTATCCAGGTCAGCAAACTTCCCCCTTAGCCACCATCCTCCGCCGAAAACAGCCAGGAAAATGGCACCCAAAAGAGCATAGAGCCCGTAGACCAAAGGAGCCAGTTCATCTACAGTCATATACAGTCATAAGCCCGCCTTACGGCAGTATCATCCTATTCTTAATTATACACTCGTGCATGCAGCTTCAGCCGAAACTTCTCGTGCTCATAGCCCCCAGCGCCAGCCGCGCCTCCAGCTCCAGAGCCGCCTCCAGGGGCAGCTCCATACCCTTCCACACCGCCTCTTTCGCGGCCCTTACCGCCCGTTGATTCATGGAAAGAAGGTGCTGGGCCGTGGCTTCCACCTCTGAGTCCAGGGCCTCCCTCACCACTACGCCGGTCACCAGGTCCAGCTCGAGGGCCTCAGAAGCGCGAAGCCGCCTCCGGGTCAGGAGCAGCTCCAGAGCTTTGGATATGCCAAGGAACCGAGGAAGGGTCTGTGTGCCTCCCGCGGCGGGTATCATCCCCAGGGAGACCTCGGGCATTCCGAAGACCGCATCTTCGGTGGCAATGCGGATGTCGCAGAGGAGGGCCATTTCGACCCCTGAGCCCAGGCAGTACCCATGTATGGCGGCGATGAGCGGCTTGGGTATGCTCAGGAAAGTCCCCCAGATGTCGCGCTCCCACCTCACCTCTCTGGCAATGGTCAGGGAGGGCGCTGTCCCGAACTCGGTCAGGTCAGCCCCGGCACAGAAGGCCCGCCCCTCTCCCGTGAGGACGGCCACGCCAACCTCAGGGTCGTCCCTCACCGCCTCCAGCACCTGATAAAGCTCGTCACGCATCTCCATGTTGTAGGCGTTGAGCACCCTGGGTCGGTTCAAGGAGATGTGGGCTATTCCCTGGGACTTGCGGTAGATAATGGTCTGGAAACCATCCATTCTTCACTTCACTCCAGGAGTCTAGCCCGGCGGTAAAGCTCCTCCATATCCACTTCGGTGTAGCTTTTACCGATGCTCTCCAGGTTATGGGCATCGCTCACCTGGAAAAGGAGCAGGTCATGCTCTCTGGCTATCTCCTCGACTTGCTTCCTGCGTATGTGCCAGTTGTGGGACGCGTTGGCTATCTCTATGGCCTGGATGTTGTCCTCAATGACGATGTTGGGGGTGTAGTAGCCGGGGTGGCAATAAGAGCGAAACACCAGTCCCCCAGGCAGGAAAAGCTCCCCCATGTGGTATTCGTCGAAGGGGCTCTTTGGGGGCCGCACGTTTATCTCCCAGCCAGGGATGATGATCACCTCACCGGGGAAACACTCATCTACCAGCTCCTTGAAGGCGAAGGCGTAGTCTTTGTTGTGATGGTCGGTGATGGCGATGCCGTCAATGCCCTGGGACTTGACCTGCCATATGACCCGCTCCACTATCTCCCGGCTGGGCGGAACGAACCCAGTGGCCTCCCCCACGTGGGTGTGGAGGTCCAGCTTGAGCTTCAAGGACCACCTCCTCACTTATTCCCTCCTGAACTTTGGCTCCCTCTTCTCCAGGAAGGAGCGCAGGCCCTCGGCCCGGTCGGCGGTGCTCTGGAGGATCAAGTTGAGGTCTGCCTCCAGCCTGAGCCCCTGGTCCAGAGTCATGTCCATCCCCTTGAGCACCGTCTCCTTGGCGTAGCGGGCGGCGATGGGCGCACCCGAGGCTATCTCCAGGGCCACTTTCTCCGCACTGCTCATAAGGCCCTCGGGCTCCACCACCATGTTCACCAGACCCGCTCGGTAAGCCTCCTCGGCATCCATCAGCCGGGAGGTGAGGAGCATTTCCAGGGCGCGGGCCCTTCCCACCAGCCTTGGCAACCTCTGGGTGCCGCCGTCCCAGGGTATTATCCCCCTGGACAGGTCGGTAAATCCCAACCTGGCACCTCTGACTGCGATACGCAGGTCACAGGCCAGGGCCAGCTCCAGGCCGTGGTCTATGGCGTCGCCGTTTATGGCGGCGATAACTGGTATCTCCAGGCCCGCCAGGGCAGAGGCCGCCTGGTGAAGCTCCAGCCACTCCAGAGGGGTGTAGGTTTGTCTCACGCTTCTGGTGAGGGGAAGGGGTTCCCGGCCCGAGGAGAAGGTCTTACCTCTGCCTGTGAGGATGGCGACATGAATGCCCTCCTCTTCCCGCAACCGCTGGCACGCTTGCCTTATCTCCATAGCCATAGAAGGGTTCACGCGGTTAGAAGCACGGGGCCTGTCTAGCGTGATAGACGCTTTGGGAGGTCTAAAGCGGTACATCAGTGTCTTATATGTCGCGGCCATCCCAGGCTAGCTCCTCCCTTACACCGGAAGTGTCCTTATAGTAAAGCCGCAGACACCTCTTGACAAGGTCTATAGGGTGGTTTAGTATAGTTTCTAGCACTCGCAGGTGGAGATTGCTAAATTACGGCTCAAAATGCCGGGTATCAGGACAAGGAGGGAGCGTTGGCAAAGTTCACACCGCTGGGAGAAAGAGTGGTTATCAAGCCCGTAGAGCGAGGAGAGAGAACAGTGGGTGGGATAATACTGCCTGACACTGCAAAGGAAAAACCCCAGGTGGGAGAGGTCGTGGAAGTGGGGTCTGGCCGCATCACCGATGAGGGAAAGCGGATCCCCATGGAAATCAAAAAAGGCGACCGGGTGATTTACTCCAAGTTCGCAGGCACCGAGTACAAGGACGATGACCAGGAGTACCTCATCCTCAGAGAAAGCGACATCCTGGCAAAAATTTCCACTTAGATGAGAGGAGAGTAACGAGAAATGGCAGCTAAACAGCTTACTTATTCAGAGAGCGCTCGCAAGTCCCTTAAGACTGGTATAGATTCCCTGGCCGATGCGGTGAAGATCACCCTGGGCCCAAAGGGCAGGAACGTGATCCTCGACAAGAAGTTCGGCCCACCTCAGGTTTGTAGCGATGGCGTCACTATTGCCAAAGAGATTGAGTTGCCCGATCCCTTTGAGAACATGGGCGCTCAGCTTATCAAGGAGGCCGCCAGCAAGACCAACGATGCTGCTGGCGACGGCACCACTACATCCGTAGTGCTGGCCCAGTCGATCATCAGCGAGGGGTTCAAAAACGTGGCAGCGGGCGCCAACCCCATGGCCCTGAAGCGTGGAATTGACAAGGCTGTAGAAGCCATTGTGGCAGAGCTGAAACAGATGGCCACCTCCGTGGAGAGCAGGGACCAGATCTCCCAGGTAGCCTCCCTTTCTGCCCATGAGGACTCCATAGGTAAGATCATCGCCGATGCCATGGAGAAGGTGGGCAAGGACGGGGTTATAACTGTTGAGGAGTCCAAGAGCCTCCACGACGAGACCGAGTACGTGGAGGGTATGCAGGTAGACCGGGGCTACATCTCACCCTACTTCATAACCAACGCCGACAGGATGGAGGCGGTGATAGAGGAGCCCCACATAATAATCACCGACAAGAAGGTCTCGGCTGTATCTGACCTACTCCCCGTCCTGGAGAAGCTGCTTCAGGTTGGTAGGAAGAATGTGGTCCTGATCGCCGAGGATGTGGAGGGGGAGGCCCTGGCTACCCTGGTGGTGAACAAGCTCCGTGGCACCCTCAACTGCCTGGCGGTCAAGGCCCCTGGCTTTGGCGACCGGCGCAAGGCCATGCTGGAGGACATAGCCATCCTCACGGGCGGCTCTGTCATCAGCGAGGAGGCGGGCCGCAAGCTGGAGGCTTCTACTATCAACGACATGGGGCAGGCCCGCAGAGTTACGGCCACCAAAGATGAGTGCACATTCGTCGAGGGTAGGGGCTCGGAGGAAGGCATCAAGGCCCGTATAAACCAGATAAAGACTCAGATCGAGGAGACCACCTCGGAGTTCGACAAAGAGAAGCTCCAGGAGAGGATGGCGAAGCTCTCTGGTGGTGTAGCGGTCATAAAGGTAGGTGCAGCCACTGAGATAGAGCTAAAGGAGCGCAAGGGGCGTGTGGAGGATGCCCTCTCCGCCACGAGGGCGGCTGTGGAAGAGGGGATAGTCCCTGGTGGTGGTGTGGCCCTGATAAGGGCCCAGGGCGCGCTGGCTAACCTGAAGCTCGAAGGTGATGAGGGTGTGGGCACCAGCATCGTTAGAAAGTCTCTAGAGGTGCCTCTACGCATCATTGTCCAGAACTCCGGCGCAGAGGGCGCTGTGATCCTGGACCAGGTGAGGCAGCACCCGGGCGACTATGGCTACGATGCTGAGGCAGGCCAGTATGCTCACATGCTGCAATCGGGCATCGTAGACCCGGTGAAGGTAACCCGCTCTGCCTTGCAGAACGCTGCCAGCGTAGCTGGCATGGTGCTGACCACCGAGTCTATGATCACCGAGATACCCGAAAAAGAGAAGCAGCCTGCCATGCCGCCCATGGAGTACTAAAAGCTCCATATCAAAACCGTCCTTAACCCCCGCCTGAAGGCTGCGGTACACCAGACGGTAACAACCAATGGCCCCGACGCTGGGTTGACATGTCGGGGCCATCTCTTTTTGCGCTCGGAAACTTGCCAGAACCCACTGCCTCTCAGGGGTGTCACTACTTATAGCACCAGGGTGCTGGCACCCTTACCGCCGTAGGACTGAGATGATTTTATTAAGTGAGATTAGTGTACTTTAGGTAAGAGGAGAGTAGTATGAGGTCCCGCATAGCTGACAAGCTGCCAAAGGAGCTCCTTACAGTAAGTCAAGTAGCCGCGAAGCTGAGCGTGCATCCTAATACCGTAAGGCGGTGGGCCGAACTGGGAATACTGAGCTCATGCCGTATTGGCCCACGTGGCGACCGCAGGTTTCATCAGGCCGACATCGAGCGCCTCGTACGGGTCGAACGTCCTGGCAGACGCCTTACTCTAAGGACTCTGTCAGAGCCTATCAGTACGAACGGAGATGAGGAGATAGCGGATAGCGGGCGCTAGGTGACCAGCCTCATTCCGATGCATCCGGAAGAGATGGCGCACCAGGGCTTGCCAGCAAAGCGGCAGTGTAGTATATACATGGTAAGTTACTGTAAGGAAAAGCGCTTTGAAGATTACGAGAGAGATTGCAGAGTACATCACCAGCGCCGTTATCGAGGATTTCCCTCCAGATGCGGTCTATGCAGCTAAAGGAGGAATAATTGATTGTCTGGGGTGTATGCTGGCTGGCTCCAGGGAGCCCCTGGCAGACATCCTCTGCCAGTTCATCAAGGCCAGCGGCGGAGAGCCTTTCAGCCTTCCACAAGCCCAGGCCCAGGACAGACCCAGGGCTACCGTGGTAGGGAAGAGATTTAAGACCTCGGCACCCGAGGCGGCCCTGGTCAACGGGGCCATGGCCCACGCCCTGGATTACGACGATGTCAGCCGTCCCATGAAGGGTCATCCTAGCGTGGTCCTGCTGCCTCCTGTCCTGGCCCTCGGCGAGGAGGAGGGCGCCACGGGCCAGGATGTGCTCCTGGCCTATATGGTGGGGTTCGAGGTGGTGTGCAGTATAGCCGCTGCCATGAGCGTAGACTACTTCGATGACCTTGGATGGCATCCTACGGGCCCTCTGGGGGCCCTAGGTGCTGGGGCGGCTGCGGCCCACTTGTTGAAACTCGACTCGCAGCAGACAGCGATGGCCATCTCTATGGCGGCTTCCCAGGCCGCCGGACTCAGGCAGAACTTCGGCACTATGACCAAACCCTTTCATGCGGGCCTCGCCTCACGCAGCGGTGTTACGGCTGCCAGGCTGGTCCAGGCCGGATTTACCGCCAGCGTTGATGGGCTCGAGGGCCGTTTCGGCTTTTTGCGGGCCTTCTCAGGTGGCAAAGGTTACGATGAGGAAAAGCTCCTTGAGGGGCTGGGGAAGATATTCTATCTCGTAGATGGAGGCATTGAGGTAAAGAAATACCCCTGCTGTGGGAGCACTCACCTGGCCTTGGATGCCCTTTTCCAACTGCTCCATAAAGAGAGGGTGGACCCATCTCAGGTAGAGGATGTGGAGGTGTTGGTGGACTTCGACCCACCTCGGTCTCTCATCCACTACAGGCCAAAGACAACGCTGGAAGGCAAATTCAGTATGCAATACTGTATTGCGGCGGCCCTTCTAGATGAGAAAGTGGGCCTGGGCTCCTTCACCGACCAGCAGGTGTTACGTTCTGAGGCCCAGGAGCTTATACCCAGGGTCAGCATGGCCCGTAATCCGGGATATCAGGGCCAGCCAAGCTGGGTAGAGGGATATAACGTGGTCCAGATACGACTGAAGGATGGGCGCACCCTTGAACAGGAGGCAAAGCGTGCTACCGAGGGCCCCCTTCCCGGTATCACGATGGAGGAGCTAAAGGCCAAGTTCAGGGACTGCGCTTCCCGCGTCCTGCCCGCGGACAGGATAGGCCATGTGCTGGAGAGCCTGGAGAGGATAGAGGAGCTTGACAGGATAAGCCGCCTGGTAGACATGGTGCGGGGTTAGAGCGCGATCAACACTCTATCCTGCTCAGGTCCACTATGAAAATCCGGTCCAGATGGGCCATGTCCTGCTCAGTGGTGATAGAGGCGGTGGGGAAAAGCCGTCGAGCCAGTTCCTCCAGAGGTTGCACCTGGTGTGGGTCTATCTCCAGGATTATAACCCCATTTTGTTTGAGCTTATGCTGGCCCCTTTCGGCAGACTCCGGGCCTGCCTGGTGCAGCAAGCGTCTTATAATGTCCAGGCCATCGGGGCCGCCGTCCAGGGCCTCTCGTGGCTCCCACTGAATCTCGGGCTGTAGCCCTGGTATGGCGCCGCTTTTTACGTAGGGGAGGTTGGCTACGATAATATCGGCCGCCTCCGGCACAGACTCCAGCAGGTCCCCCTGAAGGAGGGTCACCCTGTCGGCCACGTTGTGCCTGTGTATATTGTACGCTGCTACCTTGAGCGCCTCAGGATAAAGCTCGGTGGCGTAAATCCTTGCCCTGGGCAGGTGTATGGCCAGGTTGATGGAGATAGCGCCGCTGCCCGTGCCCGGCTCCGCTATCACCAGCTCCCCCGCCTCCATGCCTGCCCTGAGCAAAGCCGAAGGGTGCATCAGGGCCAGGAACAAGGTCTGCTCCACCAGAAGCTCCGTCTCTGGCCGTGGAATCATCACCCCCGGCCCCACGGCCAGGTCAACGCCGTAAAACTCCCTGTGCCCCAGTATGTAGGCCAAGGGCTCCCGCTTCAGACGCCTCCCTACCAATCGGGCCAGCAACTCTTCCTGCTGGGAGGTCAGCTCCTGCTCCTGGTAGGCGTAGATGCGGTGCCTGGGCATCTGGAGGACGTTGGTAAGCAGTACCTCCGCCTCCAGCCGGGCGTCAGGAATGCCCGCTGCCTGGAGGGTGTCCTGGGTCTGGCGAAGGATTTTTCTAAGAGTGGCCATAGCTACGATTTGCTAATCCATTTAGCGATTCCAGGCAGAGAGAGAATCTCTGTCAGGTTTGAGTAGCTAAATACTTGGCCTCTACAGTTCCGAAGAATAGGGACAAGCACATCGTTTATTCGTCGAAAGCCCTTGCCATCAATAATAGCTATGCATTCGACACCCTTCGATCTAGAGAAGTTAGAAAGCCTCTCTATACGACTTGCTTTATCTCTAGCAGTGCCTCCATCCTCGGCAACTTTAGCTTCGATAATTACTTCTGGATTAGTTTTATCAGGGATGAGGAAGTCAGGTGCTTGTTCCCAGTCAGGGAACCGTTCCCTAGGTCTTGACCGGTAAAAGGGGATGCGATTCTTAACGAGTAGGGAATCCACTGGGCCTTCAAGCAGATCAGCTTTTAGTGAACTTCCAATGTCAAGGGCCTGTCTTACTGTTCCACCAATATACCTTTGATAGAGAAGTGCTGCAAAAGTTACTCCGTGGGTTGCCATTTCCGAGACGCTAAACCAGCCTTTACTTGGGTCTATATGAAGGACTTGAAGGCGAGGTTTAAAGAGTGTTAGGTCAATGCCCTCTAATTCAGCGAAGGTTTCCCCATGTGCGGTGCTGTACAAGAATTCGGATAACTGTGGTACTACTTCTTCTCTCCATCGAGTCAACAGATTCAGCCCTGTTTCTTCACAGAGCAGTTCAATCTCCCGCAACTGATCTTTGCTAAAGACGACTCCGTAACGCCCTTGGAGAATAAGCTCGAGTTCGTCAAGGGAGTATCCGAGGATTAAGCGCAGTATCAAGAGACCACAAGGCTTATCATGGAGTATAGATGCTAATGTAGTAGGTGTAACCGACTTGAATGAATCTGTTCTCTCTAAAATGAATCGATAGAGAACCTCAAAGGTTTCTTCATTAGTGATTAAATCCTCTCTCCAAGGGACAACCTCGAAATATGCTCTAAGGTAGGTTTCAGCATATTTTTGAGCACATAGTTGTAAAGCTCTGAATGCTTGATCTCTAAGAAGCTCTACTTCCGAATATGCTTCTGATAATGTTGCTATAACTTGTCTATCTAGAGTACCCTGTTGTGAGATGACATCTCGAATCAGAGTTTCAGGGTTGATCATGAAGCTTTCCAGAAAAATAGGATATGCTCTTCCTTCATGGTGTTACGTATCCCTTCAATTTCACGTACTATATGATTGCAAAGATGCAAATTCATCGTGGATGCTAGGCTGATAAACTCTTTTTCAAGCCTGATTCCACCTGTTTGCCGTGTATTGGAACCAATGACGACCACACAACAATGTTTGCTTTTTAACACTCGTGCACATTCCTGGAAAATTCTGCCCATATCCTGGTAATAAAGCTGAATCCTTTGCTCAATATCTCTCTTACTGCCCTTACCATTTCGTCTTAGACCAGCCATACTTTGCTTTAATTTTTCTATATCAACACCCAGATATTCAAGTTGAATCCGATCATTTTCGACATAGTCTAAGGCGAATGAGTAAGGAGGCGAAAAGACAATTCCATCCACAGAATCATCTTTAACAGGCAATTCACGGGCATCACCGTTTATAACAACCCAATCACCTAGACGAACCCTCAATACTTGTCTCATGTCGTTGAATGCTTTCACAGCCTCTAGGTATCTCTTAAGCAGACCCGGAAATAGCTCCTTTGGAGACTTGGTTTTCCTCCTTTGTGCATAGCCAAGAGTATCCAGGTAGCTAAGCTGAGCTAGCTGTTTGACCCCAGGGGGCACATCGAAAGTGGCCTGGGATTGTCCGTTTATGTTCCCATTGTAGAACAGGTCGAAAACTTTATCTGCGTTCTTTAGCAAAGCCGGAAATTCGCTGGTATCTAAATTCAAAGCAGATAGTTTAACTTTTGCCATGAACACGGTGAAGGGGCTCAATTCCACACCCACAGAGTGAATGCCCATTGTAGAGGCTTCTACCAGGGTGGTCCCAGAACCCATCATCGGGTCAAGCAAAATCTCCCCAGGTTTTACACCAATAATATTGATAATGGCCTTGATCATCTGAGGATGGAACTTCCCTCTGTAGGGGAAGAGGCCGTGAGTGGCGTAGGCCACAGCGTAACGGTTCGATTCGAAGAACATCTTCCGAGTTTCGCTTGCGTCTGGGCTTACTTGTGAGGGAGTCGCTTGAGCGATCTGGTAGTGATGGGTCAACTGCCCTCCTACGGCCATAAAGTAAGCCCCTCTCTCGACAGCCTCTCTAGGAGTGAGCACTTTAGCTTCAGCAGCCGCCAACTCGAACTCATACCTCTGGCGGACTAGAGGCAAAAGTTTATACCCGCGGGGAAGCGTAAGAGCTTCAATATCCTGAATGGGGAGATAAGGCATAAGTTCATGTGATGCAGCCCTTTGGCCCTTATGCAAAATTACCATGAATACCTCGACTCGTAGTCAGTTGGGATTAAACTTTCAGCGCCTTTTCCAGCAACTTGGCCTGCTCCTGTGCGGCAAGAGCTTCTATAATCTCGTCGAGGCCCCCATCCAGCACACGCGGGATACCGTGGAAGCTGGCGCTTATGCGGTGGTCGGTGATCCTGTCCTGGGGAAAATTATAAGTCCGTATCTTCTCCGCCCTTTCGCCACTACCCACCTGGGAGCGGCGCGCTTGGGTTATCTCGCTCTCCTGCTTCTGCTGCTCGGCCTCGTGGATGCGGGCTCGGATGATAGCCATAGCCTTCTGCTTGTTCTTGAACTGAGAACGTTCGTCTTGACACACGGCCACCGTCCCCGTGGGGATGTGGACTATGCGTACCGCTGTGGAGACTTTGTTCACGTTCTGACCGCCGTGGCCGCCGGCGTGGAAGATGTCAATGCGAAGGTCATCGGGGTCTATCTCGACTTCGACCTCGTTCACTTCCGGCAGCACCGCTACAGTGGCGGTGGAGGTATGAATTCTGCCTGATGACTCCGTCACAGGTATGCGCTGGACGCGATGAGAGCCCCGCTCGAACTTGAGGCAGCTGAAAGCTCCCTTGCCCCGCACCTCTAAGACCACCTCCTTGAAACCACCCAGGTCTGAGGGATTGGAGTTTAGTAGCTCGACCTCCCAGTTCTTGAGGATGGCGTAACGGGTGTACATACGGTATAAGTCGGCCGCGAAAAGGCCGGCCTCCTGCCCACCTACCCCTTCCCTTATCTCCACGATCACATCCTTCTCATCGTTGGGGTCCTTGGGCAAGATAGCCAGCTTAAGCTCCCGGTCGAGCCTCTCCAGCCTCTCGTCTATAGCCTCAAGCTCCTCCCTCGCCAGGGAGGTCATTTCAAGGTCAGCCCCTTCCTCCAGGATGGCCTGGGCGTCCTCCCTCTCATCAAGGAGCTTGCGGTACTCCCCGTACATGGATACCATTCCCTCGATGGAGGCCCGCTCCTTGGCGAGGCTCTGGATTTGCTCGTAGTCCGCCGCCACTTCGGGCTTTGCCATGAGTTCTTCGATCTGTCGAAACCGGTCCTCTACCGAGGTTAGTTTGCTAAACAGAGGTTCCATAATATCCTTGTCAAGTTGGGATTAGGGGACGTCCCCCTTCATCATCAAGTTTATCCTAAGTGGCCCCGCAGGACAAGGGAAGGTATAATATGGCTCATACGGTAATGTGTGAAAGCCCTCACCCCCGTCCCCTCTCCCACTGGGAGAGGGGTGGCCGTAGGCCGAGGTGAGGGGTCAATTTCACACTCTGCCGTGATGACCTTATAATATGACAGTGTGCCGAAAACTGGCTGGGTTCAAGCGAGGCTACTATGACCAGGGTCAAAATATGTGGCATCCAGGAGTCCAGCGACGCTCTGGTGGCCGCTCAGGCGGGGGCGGATTTCGTCGGCGTTGTGTTCGTGCCCACAGCCAGGCGAAGATTGGACGAGGACAGGGCCCTCCGCATCGTGTCCACTCTGCGGGAAAAAGTAGGAACGCCCCCCAGAGTCGTGGGCCTCTTCGCCGACCAGCCCATTGGCGAGGTGAACAGAATCGTAAGACACTGTGGCCTGGACATGGCGCAGCTATGTGGTAGCGAGTCCCTTGAATACTGTGGGGAGGTAGGGGTGCCGGTAATCAAAGTGCTTCACGTATCCGACAGCCCTGCCGTTGAGGAGGCTGTGGCGCTCCTCTCCCAAGCCGCGCTGGCCCTGAGGGAGCGAGGCCATCTGGTGACTCTGGACCGCAAGGTGGGGGGCTTGCAGGGCGGCACCGGCCAGGCTTTCAACTGGAACATCGCTAGAGAGCTATCTATGAAGGGACTCCCATTTTTGCTGGCAGGAGGGCTCACACCGGAAAACGTGGGCCTGGCGATCCGCGCGGTACGTCCCTGGGGAGTAGACGTGTCCAGCGGCGTTGAAACGGGTGGTGTGAAGGACAAGAAGAAGATAAGGGCTTTCATCCGAGCCGTCCAAAACACTGCCGCCCTTATTGAGAAGGCTAAATCAAGGCAGTAAAAGATAGCAGGTGAAACTGCCGAATGCAGAACAGGCACAGGTGGATGATGAAAAGGTCATAGGATATTTGCTTTCTGCCAGCCATCCCGACGGGCGCAGCAAGGCTGAATTCTTCGCCAGGTTCGGTTTCAGTATAGAGAACTGGCGAAGTTTGCAGGAAGCTCTGCGACAGCATGGCGCAAGGTGGCCTCTGGCCCAAGTGGTTGAATCTCCTTATGGCACACGTTACATTGTGGATGGAGAGCTTGGGACGCCGGATGGGCGTAACCCACGTGTGAGAACAGTCTGGATAATAGAACAAGGAAGCACCATACCAAGATTGGTAACAGCACACCCAGGCAGGAGATGATATGTTCAAGGAGCACGATCGAATCGTCTTGACCAGCGATATTCCCGAGGAAGGACTGAAGGCGGGGGATGTAGGCACAATAGTACACCTTTATCACCAGGGCGAGGCGTTTGAGGTAGAGTTCCTGACTCTCGATGGTAACACAATCGCTATTGCCACAGTGCTCGCCTCACAAGTGCGTCCTGTGAGCAACAGGGACGTCACCCACGCACGCCAGATTGAACTCCCGGTCTGAGGTTTCACATTGCACATCATTGAGATTTGAAAGAGAACTACGCGGAGGGGTGGTGTCCTGTGATTATCCCAGGACACTACCAACGTTACCTTTACGTATAGAATCGTCCCACTAGAATCGTCCCACCCGGT
>CAYWGG010000039.1:0-15624 GCA_964457285.1 uncultured Dehalococcoidia bacterium | reverse complement strand
AAATAGGTTAGAAAAACAAAGATGTCGGGCATTTGCCTGTTTGAGGGCTCATGAGGTTTCAGTTGCTTCCCCTTCACCTGATGCCAACTGTGCTCTCGAATACTTTGAGACCTCCCGGGGAAATATCTAGATTCCTTGACCTGAATACCACAATATTGTTTGCCCTTTACGACCAGTAAGTCAATGCCGACATCATGCACCGGAAAGTAAAGTTCACATCTGGGCACATTTTTCAGAATTTCTTCAGCCACCAACACTTCGCCAGGGTTAAGCGACCACATGTTTCTGAGAGGCACTCCTGCTCCTTTCACTCTCCCTCGAACACCTCTACGACATTGCTCTCCAGATACACCTCACTATTTCTACCAACTGGAAGAAGGGGGCGCTACTCCATTATGTTAACTTTCTCCTACAGGAAGAAAGATTCCCAGCAGCTCCGCACACTACCTGAACACATCCCTCAATCTCAGGCTAAAATCGCCAAGGGCCTCGGAGCGCAGCGTCCCATCAATGCCGAAGATACCGACTGTCGCAGTCCCTTCAGGGGAGAGGCGCAGGACCTCTATGGTCTCGGCTTCGGGGCTGACCAGCCAACACTCAAGCACGCCTATCTTCCTGTAGTCCTCCAGCTTGCTCTCGATGTCACGGCGGGTGTTGCTGGGGGAAAGAACCTCCACCACCAGGTCCGGTGGGGCCTCCAGCAACTGTAGCCCTCGCAAATCAGACAGCCCTCTGATGCCAGTCCTCTCGGCGCTCAGATACAGGATGTCTGGCTGGCGGGTACGCAGGGGCTCCCTTTGAATGAGCAAGTCCACTGGAGCCATTAATACCACGCCTAAGCCCCTCTCCTCAACAAAATTCCAGAGCGGTAAAAAAATCCTTTGAGCAATCCATTGGTGGACTGGCGTTGGAGCAGGTGCCATTATCATTACTCCATCCACAATATCGTAGCGCTGTTTTATCTCGGGCAGCGATAGGTACTTTTCATAAGTGAGGCCCTTCGCCCCTATACTCATGATGCCCTCCCTTCGACTGCGCTCAGGGCAGGCCACTCTCCCTGGAACACCTCAACGGCGTCGCCCTCCAGGTACACTTCGCCCTCGCCGTCCCAGCTAATCTTCAGCGCGCCGCCCGGAAGAGTTATGTCAACTGCATCGCCCGTGAGGCCAAGCAGCCGGGAGGCCACGGCGATGGCGCAGGCCCCGGTGCCACAGGCCAGGGTCTCCCCAGAGCCCCTCTCCCACACCCGGGCCTTCAGCCGCCTGTTGCCCTCCACGTTGACTATCTCAAAGTTCACACGCCTGGGGAACATGGGATGGTGCTCCACCTGGGGCCCTATGGTGTGTAGGGGAAACTGGTCCACCGGCTGCTGTATGAAGGCCACGGCGTGGGGGTTGCCCATAGATACAAAGCTGAGCTTCAGGAGAGTCTTTCCAATTTCCACCGGATAGCTGACCACCGCCTTCCCCACTTTCTCCACTGGAGAATTAGCAAGCACCACAGGCACCCTATCAGGCTCCAGGATGGGCGCACCCATAGAAACCCTTGCCCGCACTACCTTGCCCTCGGCTCCGCTCAGGCCAGGCCTGCCCTCCATCAACGGCGCGACGGTCCTTATCCCTGCCAGGGTCTCCACCCGAAGCCCCAACCTGTCAGGCCGGGCTATGCCCCTCTCGATGGCGTACTTGGTGAAGCATCGGATGCCGTTGCCGCACATCTCCCCCTCGGAGCCGTCGGCGTTGAACATGCGCATCCTCAGGTGGGCTACCTCTGAAGTCAGGACGAGGATGATGCCATCGCCGCCCACGCCAAAGTGGCGGTCGCTCATGGCCCGTGACAGGCCCGGCCAATTGGTCTCGCTAAGATGGGGATCGCGAGCATCTATGAAGATGTAATCGTTTCCCGCTCCATGCATCTTGGTAAATTTCATGGGCTATTCTCCTCGGTAGTTGAGGGTATTCTACCACATTCGTGACTCTCCCTTCGACTGCGCTCAGGGCAGGCATTTAAGAACTCCTTCACCAGGGCCTCGGCCTCAAGGTCCAGGTCGGGGCCTACCTCCAGCCAGTGGATGCGTGGGTCGCTCAGACGGAACCAGGCGTACTGGTGGCGGGCGAAGCGGTGAGTCTCGTATTTTATCCGTCGGGCAGCCTCCTCCAGGGTAAACTCGCCCCGCAGGTGGAGGGCTATCTCCCTGTAGCCCATGCTGGACATGCAGGGGGAGGCCGAGGAGTAGCCCATGCGGAGAAGGTCGTGCACCTCTGCTACCAGTCCCTTTTCCAGCATCTCGTCCACCCGGCGGTCTATCCTGCGATAGAGGTCCTCTCTGGTTGTGGTAAGCCCGATGATGAGGCGATGGTACGGCGGCGGCTGCTTGCGGCGGACGGCTGAAGGGGCCTTGCCTGTGGAATGGTAAATCTCGAGGGCGCGTATCACCCGCCGAAGATTGCGCGGGTCTACCCTCGAGGCAGTCTCAGGGTCTATCTCACTGAGCCTTTTATATAGAGCTTCTGTGCCTCCCTGTTTCGCCTTTTCCTCAAGCTCTTGCCTCAGCCGGGCGTTGGGTGGCGCATGAGGCACCTGCCAGCCCTCCAGAAGGGCCCAGATGTATTGCCCGGTGCCACCCGTAGCTATGGGGAGCTTGCCTCTCCTGTGGATGTCCTGGATGGCCTGGTGGGCCAGCTCCAGGAACAGGGCCAGGCTGAACTCCTGGTCCGGGTTGAGGATGTCTATGAGGTGGTGGGGTACCTGGCCCTGGTCTTCCAGGGAGGGTTTGGCGGTCCCGATGTCCATGAGGCGGTATACCTGGCGGCTGTCGGCGTTGACGATTTCGCCGTTGAAAGCGAGGGCCAGGCGCAACGCCAGGTTGCTCTTGCCTACGGCGGTGGGGCCTAAAATGACGATGAGGGGAACCATGCTGATATGGTATTCACCTAGACTCCCCCGCAAGCTTGACCCAGGGGAGCTGGTCGCGCACTGAGTTGTAGAGGCGTCTATCGGCAGTCCAGAACTCGCAGCCTTCAAGCTCCGCCAGGGCGAGGTACTGAGCGTCGTAAGTCCTTGGGTGGTTGAATCGCTTTGCCAGTTCCCAGGCTGCTCGTGTCAGACCTGGAGGATTCACTTCGGCGATTTCCAGCCGAAAAAGCTCCTCTAAAAACCCATCACCTTCGTCCGGCTGGAACTCGCCGAGGAAGACCCGTAAGCGCAGGACTGAGGACACTTCAGCGAACAGCAAGGGAGGGCCAATAAGCTCTGTCTTTTCTTCTGACACTCTGTTCCAGAAGTTCATTGCTGCTGAGGTTTGTTGAGATTGGATAAGCCTCGATAGCACAAGGTTAGCATCCACACAAATGCGTGCCATGATCTAAGGTAGCTCCCCACGCATTTCCCTGATAAGCTCTACTACATCCAGGTCACGCCCCAGCCGCTCCCGAATTCGCTCTCTTCCTCGGTCTATGTCATCGAAGAGTTGCTTAGTCTTGATTCTCGATGTTATGTCAACGATCTTAGCGAACTGGTCAGCCCGGAGGCTGGCGCCGCCCACCAGGGCCCCGTGGATGCTCTCCTCTTTTACGAACCCCTCCACGTTTTCCGGGTTGACACTGCCCCCGTAGAGCAGTGGCACCTGCCTGGCAACTTGCTCTCCATAAAGCTCCGTGAGCGTCCGCAGGATGACGCCTCCCATTATCTCCGAGGCGGTCTCAGGGGTGGCGGCAGCGCCGGTGCCGATGGCCCACACGGGCTCATAGGCCACTACCAGCCCTGATATATTATGTAAACTATCCAGCCCTGCTTTCACCTGGCCTGCGACTACTTCCCCTGCCCTGCCCTCCTGTCTCTGCTCCAGGGTTTCCCCCACGCAAAGGATGGGGCGCAGCTTTGCCTCAAAGGTGGCCTTTACCTTGAGGTTTATCAACCGGTCGCTTTCACCGAAGTGCTGCCTCCGCTCGGAGTGGCCCAGGATGACGTACTGACACAGGCCGGCCAACATCGGGGGAGAGATTTCCCCGGTGAAAGCCCCCCTCTCCTGGTAGTGCATATTTTGGGCGCCCAGCTTGAGGGAGCTACCTCGTATCACCCTGCTCACTGGCTCCAGGGATATGAAGGGTGGGCAGAGCACCTTTTCGACCCTTTTTATGGAGTCCAGGGCTCCCACCATATCCAGGGCCAGCTTTAGGGCCTCATTGATGGAGGTGTTCATCTTCCAGTTACCGGCTACTATGGGAATAGGCATGTTTCTGCCCTCAGAAGGTTATAAAGGGGTATGTCAGGCGATTCGGGATTGGTGGTGAGGATGCCACGCTGCGGGTCCGGCCACAGGTCCAGTGCCTCTAAAATCTCCATCCCGATGAGGGGGTCGCCTCTATCCTCGACCACCGCATCAAGGTGTGCCACCCTTCCCATTATCTCTACCGCTACCACCCCAGCAAGAGGCTTCCTGGCCGTCCTGTTATCGGCATACCTTACTCCGATTTCACCACGTATAGATAAACCCAACCTCTGGACAAGCTCCTGAGTGAGGACCAGGCGAGTGGACCCCGTATCCACAATGGCGTCCTCCAGTTCAACAGACCTCACCTCTTCAGGCCTGATTAGCCCCCTCTCGGCTAAGGCTTCGTCAACGAAGTTCCACATTCGGGCTCTAGTTCTAATCTCTCTAGCCAACCTTACCTCCAGCGACGGTCATGGGCCGAACTTGGAGAGCTTGCCAGCGTGGGCCAGGGCCAGAAGCATGGCCTGGGTGGCGGGTATTCTGCCAAGGGAGCCGTTGGCAAAGCTGCGCTCCGAGAAGGAGTCCACACCTTCGCCCCTCGTCCATTTAGAGCGGAGCAGGAAGGGCACAGGATGCCAGCTATGGGCGGCCATGATGGCGGGCGTGGAGTGGTCCCCAGCTATCATCAGGACATCGGGTTCCAGCTCCCGAAGCCGAGGTATATAAGAATCCAGAGCCTCCAGAGCCTTCACCTTGGCCTCGAAGTTGCCGTCCTCTCCGGCGGCGTCGGCGGGCTTGTAGTGAATGTAGAAGAAGTCGTGCTCCTGATAATGCTGACGGAGAGTGTCTAGCTCGTCTGAGAAGGTCTTGCCAGTGGGGATGACCCTCATGCCCACTATGGTGGCAAGGCCCCGGTACATTGGGTATGCGGCGATGGCGGCAGGGTTTAGCTTATAGGTGTCTCCCATAGGTGGCAGGTGGGGCAGGCTGGAGAAGCCCCTGAGCAGCACCATGTTGGCCCGCTCTTCCTCTTTCAGGATTTCCCTGGACTGGCTAACGAACTCATTCACAATTCTGGAAGTCTTTTCTCCCTCAGGGGCCAGGGCTCTCGCCTCCAGCGCCGACATCCCGGTGCGTTGAGGGTCCGTTTCCGAGACCATCTCGCTCAATCCCTGGCCTCGCAGGTGTAGCACGAACCGGTAGCCTTCCACCGGATAAACCCTTAGCTCAACCTCATCTACCCGGATTTTATCCAGGTCCCTGCACAGAGGAATGGAGACTTCAGAAGGGATGCGGCCTGCCCTGCGGTCCACGAGGAGCCCCTGGGAGTCTACCGTGCAGAAGTTGCCTCTGGCGGAGACATCTCCTTCCTGGAGATCAATTTCGATGCCCAGGGCCTCCAGAGCGCCCCTGCCGATGAGGTACTTCAGGGGGTCGTAGCCGAAGAGGGCCAGGTGCCCGGGGCCACTGCCTGGCGCTACGCCAGGCAGGACCGGGACGGTCAGCCCGCAGGCGCTCTCCTGGGCCAGGCGGTCTAAGTTGGGGGTGATGGCGGTCTCAAGCTCCGACTTCCGGGTTTCGGGATGGGGCAGGCCACCCAGCCCATCCACCACCAGCATCACGATCCTGGAAGGCGTAGTGACGTAAGAGTCTTTCAAAACTTCCAGATCGATCATAGCAGTCCCTCCCGCTAAGAATCCTTATCCGGTAGAGCAGCGATCCCGGGTAGCTCTTTCCCCTCCAGGAACTCCAGGGATGCGCCACCCCCGGTTGACACGTGGGTCATCCTGTCCATAAGGCCCAGCTCCTCCACGGCCTCGGCGGTGGAGCCGCCCCCTACTATGGTGGTGGCGTCCAGAGACGCCAGGGTCTCGCCTATCTGGCGTGTGCCCTGGGCGAAGGCCGGGTACTCGAACACTCCCATTGGCCCGTTCCAGATGACCGTCTTGCACTCCCGAAGCCCGCCAGCGAAGTCCTCGACACTCCTGGCCCCTATGTCCATGATGTACCATCCGGCGGGCACCTCGTCTGCTGACGCCGTGCGGACCCGCCCTGAGTCAGCGCCGAACTTCTCGGAGATGACCACGTCCTGGGGCAGATAAACGGAGATGCCCTTATCCCCGGCCCGATGGAGGAGCTGAGAAGCGAAGTCCAGCTTGTCTTCCTCAACGGATGAGGCCCCGGTGGGATGGCCCAGGGCCCTCAGAAAGGTGACGGCCATTCCCCCACCGATAAACAGCCGGTCCACCTTGTCCAGCAGGTTTTCCAGGACCATTATCTTGTCGCTCACCTTGGCCCCGCCCAGGAGGGCTGCCAGAGGCTTTGCGGGGGACTCCAGCGCTTTGCCCATAAGCTCCATCTCTCGTTGCACCAGGAAGCCAGCCACCGATGGGAGATACCGGGGCACACCAACGGTGGACGCATGGGTGCGGTGGGCCACGGCGAAGGCGTCCATCACAAACACATCCGCCAGGGAGGCCAGGGCCCTGGCAAACTCCGGGTCGTCCGCCTCCTCTCCGGCGTGAAAACGCAGGTTCTCCAGCATGACTATATCCCCGGCGGACATCGTAGCTATAGCAGCCTTCACTTCGGGGCCGATGCAGTCAACCATATTCTCCACCGGCCGTGACAGGAGCGCCGATAGCCGGGCTCCCACTGGGGCCATACGCAGCCCCTCGACCACCTTGCCCCTTGGCCTGCCCAAGTGGGAGCAGAGGATAATCCTGCTGTTCTGGTCGAGGAGGTACTGGATGGTGGGAAGGGTCGCCCTGAGGCGGTGGTCGTAGGAGGCCAAGGCTTCCACACCCTGCTCGATGGGAACGTTGAAGTCCACCCTCACCAGAACTCGCTTGCCTCTGACATCTACGTCTTTTAGTGTTCGCTTTGCCACGTCCTAACCATCCCCTGCAACTATGTGCTGACACATTTTCTCTAGCTCTTCACGAGCCCAAAGAGAGAGGCCCACTCCCCCCAGGGACTCCATAGCTGTCCGGCAGTAGTCCCTGGCCCTCTCCTGGGCGTACTCCAGAGCCAATCTCTCATTCAGGATGTTGACGATCTGCTGCACGTCCTGGGGCTCCAGGACGCGCTTGAAGTATATGTTGCCCAACTCGCGCTTTGTGCGGAGGTCTCCAGACTCCAGAGTATAGACTATGGGCAGGAGCTTCTTCTTGTTGAGCACATCACTGGAGAGCGCCTGCTCCCCAGCGCTTCCTTGCCTGTCCTGAGCATAGTCAAAGGAGAGGTCCTGGATGTCCTCTCGTATCTGCCAGGCTATTCCCAGGTTCTTCCCGCACTCTTTGAAGGCTTCCACTACCTTGTCATCTTCAGTAGCCACCAGCGCTCCTAACCCCAAGGCACAGGACATCAGAGCACCCGTCTTACCTGCCACCATTTTGAAGTAGGCGTCCACGCCTACATCCAGCCTTTCTTGAAAGGCCAGGTCCAGGTGCTGGCCCTCACACATGCTCAGACAGGACTGGTCAAGCAGTCTCAAGGCTTTGAGGACTCGGGAGACAGATAAACCTCGGTCCTGGAGGCGCATGAGCGCCAGGCGGGCCAGAGCATGCATCCCGTCGCCAGCGTTGATGGCCTGGCCAGGCCCCCATATCCACCATACGGTGGGGTGTTGGCCCCGGTTAGGGTTTCCAGACTGGATATCTTCGTGAATGAGCCGAAAGTTGTGGACCAGCTCTATCGCCGCCGCAGCCGGGAGGGCAGGGGTGAACTCCCCTAGCAGGGCCTCGCAGGACAGCAGGCACAAGACAGGGTGCAGACGCTGGCCGGACGGGCCCGCTCCGAAGGCAGTCGAGGGGCTATGTCGGGGCACGCCCTGCTCGTCAATCCACCCTAGCTGGTAGAGGAGCATGTTGTAAAAGAGCCCTTCCTGCCCAGCCAGGGTCTCCCTTAGCTCCCCCTCCAGGGCATGTTGATACCTGCTTGGGAAAAGGTCAGAGAACTGTGCCATCCTGCTCCTGGGCCTCTACCATCTACTGATCGTTAGTGTTCCTGGGCCGGGAACCGTTCTCCAGGAGGCTTATCTTCTCCACTCGCCTGGCGTGCCTCCCGCCCTCGAACTCAGCGGATAGGTAGACCGTGGTGATCTCCCTGGCCAGCCATTCACCTAATGTGGAGCCACCCATACAAAGGACATTGGCGTCGTTGTGCTGTCGCGCCATCCGAGCGCTGAACGGGTCAGAGCACAGTGCGGCCCTCACCCCTGGCATTTTGTTAGCCACTATGCTCATGCCTATGCCGGTGCCACAGATAAGCACGCCGCAGTCAGCCTCGTGGTTCGCCACAGCTCTGGCCACCTTTTCTGCCACATCAGGATAGTCCACGGAGTCGCTGCTGTAGCAACCCATGTCCTGGTACTGGTGGCCCAGCTCCGTGAGCAAGGACACGATGGCATGCTTGAGCCGAAAACCTCGATGGTCACTTCCTATCGCTATTCGTTTTTTGCTCAATCCTTCCTACCTTCGTAGTGCCCAGGGACATCAAGCAAACCGACTGGATAGACTGGTAGTCTATCGCCCCTGGACGCACCAGCCGTGGCATGGGACTTGTAAGGTCCACTATGGTGGATGGGGCCGCGACGGAGGTAGGCCCCCCATCCACGATGTAATCAACCTTGCCTCCCAGCAATCTCCTCACGTCCTCTGCGGTAATGGGGTCAGGGCCGCCGCTGGGGTTAGCGCTGGTGCCGGTGATGGGCCTGCCTAGCTCCTGGACCAGGGTCAAGGGCACGCGATGGTTGGGCAGCCTTACCGCTACCGAGTCTCTGCCACCGGTGACAGCGAGGGGTACCTCTGGAGACTTCTTGAGTATCAGCGTCAATGGGCCAGGCCAGAAACGCTCCGCCAGTGCCCAGGCCAGGTCAGGTATGTCAGCAGTCACCCACTCCAGGTCCTGGATACTCCCCAGCAAGAGGGGCAGGGCCATATCGCTAGACCTGCCCTTTATCTCGAAGACGCGGCCCACGGCTTCGACGCAGAAGGCATCGGCCCCAAGACCGTACAGCGTATCGGTGGGGAAAGCCACTACTCCTTTCCCCCTGAGTATGCTAACTGCTTCCTCTATCGCTCTGTGCAGAGCGTTTGATATACGCATCGGAGTTGATTACTGGCTCTTTGAGGCTCGCTTCGCTTCTTGACTGAGTATAGCACAGGTGCTAAGCTTGGGTCGAGTCTTAACTGAATGGCAGTCAGGGTCTTTTATTTGTAAGGCCCTGGAATGGCGGTAGGGGATAGATGGCGGATAAAGAGCTTTCCTCTAGCCGAAGGGTAGCTACTAGCGACCACCTTGAGGTATCCACCTATCTGGAGATAGCGCGACGACAGGAAAGTAGCAGTGCCGATCTCCGGCAAGGCCCCCAAGCCGTGGCCGAAGGCGTAGTGATAGTTGACTTTGGCTCTCAGTATAGCCGACTTATCGCCCGTCGAGTGAGAGAGCTCAAGGTGTACTGCGAGATTCTGCCACCGGATGCCACTTGGGACCAGGTATCTCACATCAACCCTAAGGGGGTAATTCTGTCTGGAGGCCCTGCCAGCGTCTACGATGCGGGCGCTCCTCTAGCGCCCACCTGGGTTTACGAACGCCCCCTTCCCCTTCTGGGCATCTGCTACGGCATGCAGGCACTGGCCCACCAGCTAGGTGGAAGGGTTGCTCCAGGGCTGAAGCGGGAGTTCGGTCACGCCGTGCTCCACCAGAACATCTCCAGTTCTCCCTTATTCGCAGACTTGCCCACTTCCATGCCTGTCTGGATGAGCCACGGGGACCAGATCGAAGAGCTACCCCCCGGCTTCATATCCCTGGGGTACACCGATAACTCTCCCATAGCGGTCATGGGCGACGGGGGCAACATCTTCGGGCTTCAGTTCCACCCGGAGGTAGCCCATACCGTCCACGGCAAGACCATTCTGGAGAATTTCCTGTACCGTATCTGTGGTTGCCGAGGCACCTGGACTCCCACCAACTTTGCGAAACAGACTATCGAGTCCATCCGCAAGCAGGTTGGCGATGGCAGGGTGATCTGCGCACTCTCGGGGGGCGTGGACTCAGCGGTGACGGCAACTCTGGTGCACGAGGCGGTGGGTAGCCAGCTTACCTGTATCTTCGTCAACAATGGCCTGCTCCGGCGGGAGGAACCTGAGCGTGTCCTGAATACCTTCCGCCGCAATCTCCAGCTTAACCTGGTGTATGTAGATGCTTCGGAGCGCTTCCTCAGCCACCTGAGAGGAGTGGTCGACCCCGAGGAAAAGCGCCGGATTGTGGGAGAGGAGTTCATCCATGTATTTGAGGAGGCGGCAGCAGAGCTGAAAAACACCGAGTACCTGGCCCAGGGCACCCTCTACCCGGACGTCATAGAGAGCCGTACTCCGGAGAATAGAGCAGCCGCCAGAATAAAGACCCACCACAACGTGGGGGGCCTGCCCAAAGATATGAAGCTAAAGCTGATCGAGCCTCTGAGGTATCTCTTCAAGGACGAGGTGCGTGAGGTAGGCCTGGCCCTGGGGCTTCCCCATGAGATCGTGTACCGTCAGCCCTTCCCTGGCCCCGGCCTGGCTATCCGGGTTATTGGTGAGGTGACAGAGGAGAAGCTGGAAATCCTCCGACACTGCGACTGGATTGTGATAGACGAGATAAAGGCCGCCAACCTGTACCACCAGCTCTGGCAGACCTTCGCCGTGCTTACCGGTAGCAGGAGCGTGGGGGTCATGGGAGACTACAGGACCTACAGCCACGTGGTCGCCATCCGAGCTGTGAGCAGCGAGGACGCCATGACCGCGGACTGGGTACGCCTGCCCTACGATGTCCTGGCCCGCATCTCCAGCAGGATCGTCAACGAGGTGCCGGGCGTGAACCGCGTGGTCTACGACATCACCAGCAAGCCGCCGGGGACCATCGAGTGGGAGTAGTTGGTGTCCCTCTATCCTGAGCTATACAGGTTTTTAGATAGGGCGCAAAAACTACTGCAAGCGGCTGAACACCTGTACAATGGTGGATACTACGAGAGTTGCATCTCGCGGTTATACTACTCGGTATTCATAGCCGCTCCAGTGCTCCTTGAAGCCAAGGTAAGCGGAGGAGGGGGTAGATATATACGCCAGGGTAGGCAGATTGGGTGGAGGGTGGTATCGAAGCACGAAACTGCGCAGAATGACTTTTCCACCCACTTTGTCAACCGAGGCTATTTTACCAAGCGTGAAGGTGAGCTATATGTAGCACTTATATCTGCTCGAGAAGGTGCGGATTATGGCTTGGCTGGATACCCAGAGGGCCTTGTCAGAGACCTATTAGAGCGCACAAGACAACTGGTAACCAAGATCACAGAGATGGCTAAGGATGCGTAAAGAAGCTAAAGGTGCTCTCAATGAATACGTTGCGGAGCTTAAGCGGCTCTGCCCAGGTGTTTTGGTTGAAACTTCGGGACTTCGAGTCAGAGTGAAGGCACCATCCCCGCAGGACGTTGGTAAAGTCCTTGAAACAGCAGCAGTACTCCAAATGCAATGGCACTTGGAAAAGGGTATCTACATCATGGTGAGCGTGTTTGGGTCAGGTCCTATCACAGGGTGAAGAAAAACTTAATGGCCTTCTCCATTGAAATACAAAGCGAGCTAGACGCTCACCTGCTCCCCTGGCAGGATGTCTCCACTCGCAAAATGTTTGGAGCTATGGTTTACCTGGTGGGTGGCAAGATGTTCGCCTTTATCTACGATGCCAGGCTGGTAGTCAAGCTGCCTGAAGAAGATAAGGCCGAGGCCAGGGAAAGGGACGGTGCCAGGCCCTTTATCCTCGGCAATGGCAGCCAGTTCGGCGACTGGATGGAATTTCCTATATCTACCCCGGATAGGGTAGAAGAGGCACTTACCTGGGTAGGAAAGAGCTATCAGTATGTCCAGGCTACCCCTCGAGCAGGGAAGGCAAGGCCCAGGAGGAGAAGGTGATGGGAGTGTGGACACAAAAATCCAGGCGGTATACATCATGAACTTACTGGTAATCGGCTCAGGAGCCAGAGAGCACGCCATTGCCTGGAGGTTAAGCAGTAGCCCGCAGGTGGACAGGCTTTTCATGGTTCCGGGCAACGCTGGCACTGCTTCCATTGGCACTAACCTCCCAGCGTCCCTGGGTGACCTGGAGGGCCTGGCCCGGTTGGCGGTGGCCCATAGTATTGACCTCACCGTCGTCGGCCCAGAGGTGCCCCTGGCTAACGGCATCGTTGACCTGTTCGGGGAGCTTGGCCTCACCATATTTGGCCCCACAAAGGCCGCAGCACAAATAGAGTCCAGCAAAGCCTTCGCTAAAGAGCTTATGAGAGCCTATAGCGTCCCCTGTCCTGATTTCAGGGTCTTCCATGACTACCATGATGCCTATAGCTTCCTGTCAAGGCATAAAGGGCCTGTGGTGGTAAAAGCCGACGGGCTGGCGGCAGGTAAGGGCGCCCTCGTCTGTCAGGGGAAGGAGGAGGCTCTTGAAGCCCTCTATGACTGCATGGTGGCCAGAGCTTTTGGCACAGCAGGCGACACAGTGGTGGTGGAGGAGTACCTGGAGGGCCGTGAGGTGAGTGCCTTCGCCTTTTCCGATGGTGAGCACCTCTCACCCTTGGTAGCTGCCTGTGACTACAAGCGATCGCTGGACGGGGACGCCGGGCCCAACACTGGCGGCTTGGGCAGCTACACCCCGCCGGAGTTCTGGACGCCTCAACTGGCGGACTGCGTCCGGCAGGAGATAATGGCCCCTGTGGTGAGGGCTCTGGCGGAGAAAGAGACGCCTTATCGGGGTCTCCTCTACGCTGGGCTGATGGCTACCCGCGATGGCCCAAAGGTCCTGGAGTTCAACTGCCGCTTCGGAGACCCCGAGGCCCAGGTCATTCTGCCCCTCTTAAAGACAGACCTGGTAGACGTGTTGATGGCCTCCATACAGGGGGAGGTGGACAGGCTGTCTATTGAATGGGAGCAGGGCGGCTGTGTGGGCGTGGTTATGGCCTCAGGTGGCTACCCTGGTGAGTACACAAAGGGACTGCCCATCTCCGGGCTGCAGGATGTGGATTCTGACGTTCTGGTCTTCCATGCGGGCACCAGGCTTGCAGATACCCTGGGAGAGAGGCAAGTCCTCACTGATGGCGGGCGCGTTCTGACGGTGGTGGGACGTGGAGTGACTCTGTCCCAGGCTAGAGGGCGGGTCTATGATAATATCCAGAGAATCCATTTCCAGGATGCCTATTACCGGAAGGATATAGCTCTCCTGAGAAAGGCCGTTGCTATATGAGGAGGCAGTCTATAGACACCTCTGCCATAGAAGATGCTATAGCCCGATACCATCAGACCGTAGCAGTAGGTCGGCTTATCCCTTTCTGGACGAGGCGTTGGGACAAGTCCGGCGAGTTCCAGAAGTGGGTTGACCAGGGTGCCCTTCCTCTCCTGACAGTGCGGCAGGCGCAGACCCTTTACAGGGCCAGCAGCGGGAGGATGGCCAGGGAGTTTGCGTCCAACCAGGAGGAAGAGATAAAGGAGGGCATTGACTTCCTCCTTTATGACCCTATAAAGCTGGAAGGCCGCTTTTATGAGTGTACCGCCGATGAGGGCTCGTACAAGCTCAAGGGTGCGGGCAAGGAGTTCATGTCTTACCTGCTATGTGTCAAAGACCCTATGCTCTTTGGGGTATGGAATGCCTCTACCGAAAGGGGCCTTGGCAGGTTGGGGCTCTTTCCCTCGTCTCTCAGGAAGGGACACATCGGAGCAAGGTATGTAGAGATTCTGGACGTTCTCGGGCGGTTGCGTCAGGTCACTGGCCTTGCGGACTTCCGTATCATAGACGAATTTCTGTATACCGTGTCCAAAGGATAGCGGTCTCATTCTATGGCAGGCCAACTGTTGGTGTAGAGAGAGCGTTGGGGTTGGCACTTTTGTGAAGAAGGAGGCCAGGTATGGACTGGGTGTCGGAGTTAAGAACCCTCAGAATAGAGCTGGACTCTTTCAGAGCGGCGCGTCAGGAGCGCCTGGCACAGTTGAAGGATCTTTTCCAGTCCCTTCAGATCGAAAGTGCGCTCAGTGAAATGAACAGGATTCTCCTGGACGGTCAAGGCGAAATGGAGGTGTATACTTCCTGGGAACCGAAGGAGAATGTCGACAGGGAACAGGATGTGGTGGAGGTAGATGGAGAGGCTGAAGATGAGAGCGACTCGATCTCTGCTGTGCTGACCTGGAGAGAAGAATGGGATCGAGAGATAGCTGTGGATTTGATAATAGCAGAACGTGAGTCCTATCTTCAGGTCAACGATGTAGACATCCGCCTTGACCAGGACGCTGTGAGACAGGCTTTGATACGGGCCTTCAGGGAAGAGATGGGACTTTAACAACTGGATGGCTTGTGCAGGGTGAGTCAAAGGAGGTTGAAGCTGTGCCACTGGTAAGCGTGGTCATGGGGAGCCAATCGGACGAGCCCGTAGCTAAAGAGACGGTGGCGGTACTGGAGGAGCTAGGAATAGACTACGAGGTGCGGGTGATGTCGGCGCACCGCACTCCTGAGCGGGTCAGGGAGTACGCCCTGGGAGCGCGGGAGCGCGGAATCGAGGTATTCGTTGCCGCCGCCGGAGGAGCCGCCGCGCTGCCGGGTGTTTTGGCCTCATGGACCACTCTACCGGTGATCGGAGTCCCTCTCGCCAGCAGCGAACTCAAAGGGCTTGACGCCCTCATGGCCGTGGCCCAGATGCCTCCCGGAGTTCCTGTAGCCTGCGTAGCTGTAGGCTCCTGGGGAGCCCGAAACGCCGCCTACCTGGCCGCCCAGATCCTGGGGCTGAAGTATGATAGCATAAGAGAGGCGTATGAAAGCTACCGACAAAGATTGCGGGAGAGATAACCTTGAGCAAGGACCGCCTCCAGCCGCCTTCAGGAGAGGCCAGACTCAGCTACAGGCCACCTCATGATTGGGTAGAAAAAACGCCCGCCGTCCTCTGCGACTTTGATGACACGACGGCGGTGGAGAACGTGGCGGAGCTGCTGCTTGAGCACTTCAGCAAGGATGGCACCTGGCAAGAGCTAAGGCGGCTGTCCCGGGAGAGGAAAATCGGCCTCAAGGAGTACCAGGAGCGGGCTTTCAGTGCCACAGGAGCCAGCAGAGAGGCCATGAAAGCCCTGGTTAAAGAGAAAGTGACCCTGCGCCCCTATTTCAAAGAGCTTTGGAGGTACTGCCGGGCCAGCGGCATACCCCTGGCCATCGTCACCGTGGGCCTGGACTTCTATGTGGATGCGCTGCTGGAGAGAGAGGGGCTCGCCGTGCCCCGCTACGCTGTGCAGACCAGCTTCACTCCCAACGGCATAGCCTTCGAGTATCCCCATGCCTGGGATGGCTCGGGCGCCTCGCCCCAGGATGTATGCCAGGGGTGGGGCACCTGTAAGTGCAATGTCCTTAGC
>CAYWGG010000038.1:0-15716 GCA_964457285.1 uncultured Dehalococcoidia bacterium | reverse complement strand
CCTAGTCTCGTGGGCTCGGAGATGTGTATAAGAGACAGGGATCAGGGCTACCTTCCCTCGCCTGCGGATAGACCAGATCATGGCCTTCGCCTGGAAGTTCCTCTTTCCCCTGAGCCTGATAAACCTGTTCGCCGTCGCCATCGAGGTATACTTCCTGCGAAACGATACAGGCCCCATACTGTCCAGGGGCGATCTTGGGGTTATGATAGGAGTTAACCTACCACTGACCGTGGCCGCCATATCCCTATTTGGGAATGCGATAAAGGAAAAAGTAAGGCCGCCCGTGAGGACGGCAGAAGTGGTCACATCAGGGGCAAGGTTGGCTCCTGGTGCGCTGGGGAGCCAGAGGCACGTCTTAGAGCGAAGCGAAAAGGAGGCGGGCTAAGGTGTACGGTAAAGGTCTCTATAAGGGACTGGTAGTCACGATGAAGAACCTGTTCAGGAAGCCTTTCACCTACCAATACCCTGAGGAGAGGGTGCCCCAGCACCCCCGCTTCCGTGGCGAGGAGTTTGTATGGTATGAGGAGCGGTGCACTGGATGTGCCTCCTGCGCTAAGTACTGCCCCCTGGGTATAATCCGCATCGTCACCGACCCCAGCGGGTCTGCACCCCAGGAGGGGGATAAGTACAAGCTGGAGGTCTTCGACATTGACATCGGCCGGTGTATGTTCTGTGGGCTGTGCGTGGAAGCCTGCCCCTACGACGCTCTGTTCATGGGCAGCGGGTTCGAGCGCGGCCGGTATGAGCGGAAAGACCTGGTCATCACCATAGATGAGCTGCGGCAGGCCGAGAAGCGCCCCAGCACGTGGTTCCGGCCACAGCTTGAGCGCGGAAAATACAACCCCCACGAGGGCAAACCCCTCTCATGGCGCGAGGCAGGCCGCGAGCACTGGAGATGGCACGAGGGCGAAAAGGCTGGCGCAAGGTTTCGCTCTACCCTCACCCCGACCTCCGGCCACCCCTCTCCCGGTGGGAGAGGAGTCGGGGGTGAGGGTGATTCCGGATCCGGCCAAGAGGAGAGCCGATAAATGGTCTTCCAGGACGTGATCTTCTGGGTCCTGGCGGTGGGCAGCGTGGCGGCTGCGCTGGGAGTTGTGTTGCTCAGAGATGTCTTCCGCGCAGCTCTCCTGTTGGTGGTAGTGTTCCTGGCGGTAGCCGGGTTTTTTGTGATGATGAACGCCGAGTTTCTGGCCGTGGTGCAGGTGCTTATCTATGCTGGGGCTATAGCTATCCTCATCATCTTTGCTATAATGCTCACCCGTGAGGTACAGCGAGGCAATCTGCCCAACCGTCTCCAGCCAGCGGCGGTGTTGTTCCCGGCCCTCCTGCTGGCTGCTCTGCTTTTCGTAGCCGTAGATACCGACTGGAATTTGCTCTCTGACCATCCGGAGATAAAGGAAAGGGTGGAGCTGGTGCAGACGAATACCATCGGTGGCATACCCGAGGAGAAGCGAGCGGAGATAGGGCCAGCATCGGACCGGTCGGGGCTGGGAGAGCTGCTGATAAATGACTTCGTGCTGCCTTTCGAGGTGGCCTCAGTGCTCCTCCTTGCCGCCATCATCGGAGCCCTTGTTCTGGTTAGAGAGAGGTAGCTATGGGTCTTGAACATTTTCTCGTACTATCGGCCATACTCTTCTCTATAGGGCTATATGGGACGCTGGCCAGGCGCAACTTGATAACGATGCTCATGTCCATAGAGCTGATGTTCAACGCCGTCAACATAGCCCTGGTAGCTTTTGCTAAATACGTGGTGCCTGTTGGTGTGGAGGCGCAGCTTGGCCGCTTGCTCACCGGCCAGGTCTTTGCCATATTCATAATCACCGTGGCTGCGGCAGAGGTGGCTCTTGGCCTGGGCATCGTCATCGCCCTCTACCGTAACCGGGAGACGGTGGACGTGAGTGAAGCCAACATCATGAGGCGGTAGCCCTCACCCCCGGCCCCTCTCCCACTGGGTGGGAGAGGGGTGGCCGAAGGCCGGGGTGAGGGAAGAGAAGAAACTATGTGGACAGAGTTCAAGAAAGTGCCGCATCTGATGACCGCGCAGATGTGGAAAGAGGTCTTCGAAGGGGAGGGGTTGCCTACTCGTATACTGCCCGATGGCGACATCCTCGACTGGGGAGAGCGAGTCCCTTTCAAAATAATGGTCCCCAGGGGCAGAGAACACGTGGCAGAGGAGATTTTGAGGAAGCTGTAACTCTCACTCCTACCCCTCTCCCAGCGGGAGAGGGGTGGCCAAAGGCCGGGGTGAGGGAAGAGAGGGAGCGGAGTCGAAGGAATGATCCCCGAAGAGGCTGTATGGACTATCTTCTTTCTGCCCCTTGGCGCTTTCCTTATCATCTCCCTTGTGGTCAGGCCCTTCTTAAACGACTTCCGCCAGCAGAGCGGTTTCATCGCCGTCGTCGCCATCGCAGGCTCACTGGCGCTTTCTGCCTGGGCGTTGCACTCGGTCATTGTGGGGGGAAAGGCGCTACCTTTCATCTCCCATGAGTGGATTACTGTAGGGGACCTCACCATCCGTCTCGGCCTGATGGTGGACCAGCTCACAGCCGTAATGCTGGTGGTGGTTACTGGGGTGAGCCTCATGGTCCAGGTCTACTCCCTGGGCTACATGCGGGGCGATCCAGGCTACTGCCGCTACTTCGCCATTATGTGCCTCTTTACCGCCTCTATGGTGGGCCTGGTAATATCCAGCAACGTAGTCCAGCTTTACGTTTTCTGGGAGCTAGTGGGGGTCTGCTCCTACCTGCTCATCGGTTTCTGGTACAACCGCCCGGCGGCCGCCGCGGCAGCGAAGAAAGCCTTCATAGTCACCCGAATTGGTGACTTTGGCTTTCTGCTGGCGGTCCTCTACCTGTTCTTCAACGCATCCACTTTCAACGCCGCAGGCCTGAACTCCCTGGAGATAGCCGACATCCATGAGGGCGCCAGACTGCACATCCTGGGGAGCATGGCTATCACCTGGCTGGCGGTGGGCATCTTCGCAGGGGCCGCAGGCAAGTCGGCCCAGTTCCCCCTTCACGTCTGGCTACCCGATGCTATGGAAGGCCCCACGCCCGTCAGCGCCCTGATACACGCTGCTACTATGGTAGCCGCCGGCGTCTTCCTGGTGGCCCGGTTCTTCCCCGTGTTCGAGACTTCCAGCGAAGCTATGAGCGCCGTGGCTATAGTTGGCGCTTTCACCGCCCTTTTCGCCGCTACTATGGGCCTTGTGACGAACGACATCAAGCGGGTGCTGGCCTACTCTACCGTAAGCCAGCTTGGCTACATGATGGCAGCCCTGGGAGTGGGAGCCTATGGCGCAGCTATATTCCATCTGTTCAACCACGCCTTCTTCAAGGCGCTCCTGTTCATGGGGGCAGGTAGTGTCAACCATGCCACAGGCACCTTCGATATGCGCTACATGGGTGGCTTGAGGCGAGTCATGCCCTGGACATACGCGACGATGGCCATCGGGGCTCTGAGCCTGGCGGGCATATTCCCCCTTTCCGGCTTCTGGAGCAAGGATGAGATCCTCCTCCACGCCTGGCGGGGTGATGGGGTTGTGGATGGGGTGGTATTCTGGCTGTTAATAGTTGGCGTCCTCCTCACGGGGTTGTACTCGTTCCGGATGGTCTACATGACCTTTCACGGGGAGTTCAAGGGGGGCATAGATAGGGAGCTTGAGGAGCAGCGTAGCAGGGAGTTGGCAGAGGGGCCAGGGATTCACTCCCAGGTTGCCCACTATGACGCCGCATCCAGTAGCAGCCCGTCTGGGACGTCACATGGCGTGCATCTGGCCGAGTCTCCTTGGACGATGCTCCTGCCTATGGCAGTTCTGGGCGTGGCCTCCTTTGTATCCGGCTATTTAGCTAACCCCTTGGGGTTCAGCGGTGGGTTTTGGGGGATAGACTCCCATTGGTTCAGCCACTTTGTAGCGTTGCCTGGACTTCATCTGGAGAAGTTCAGCCGCCCTCTGGCAGTAGTCTCGGTAGTGGTGGCCGTGGTAGGGATAGGAGGGGCGACGGCCATCTACCTCCGTCCGAGGGTGTCTTTCACCCTGGGTCGGCCCTTCAAGAGTATCCACGAGGCGGTATCCCAAAGGTACTATATGGACCACCTCTACGAGGGCCAGATTGTGTCCAGGGGCGTCTACCGGATTATCGGTGGAACGCTGGACTGGTTTGACCGCCGTATCGTTGACAACGTGGTCGAGTTTGTGGGATGGTTTTCCCGAAGTATCGGGCGGCCCATAAGCTTCTTCCAGACGGGGCAGGTGCAGCTTTATGCGGTGGCCATATCCCTGGGAGTGTTCCTGATAGTGGGCGCTTATCTCATCTGGGGATGATCACTTCACCTCCTCTCTAACCCCCCCCCTTGATGGGGGAAGGTCAAGATGGGGGTGAAGGCAACCCTGTCAAATCCGCGTTGGCGGAGTAGCAGGGGCCATAGGAGTCTTGAACTGTGGAATTTAACGGCATCCTGACTGCGACGGTCTTCCTGCCATTGGCGGGGGCGCTGGTCATAGCTGCCTTGCTAAGGGGCGACCCTTCGGCAAACTCAGGGCAGTCTCCTTCGGCTTCGCCCAGGGCAGGCCAGAGGATACGAGTCTTTGCGGCGGCGGTGACCCTGGCAGACCTAGCCCTGGCTATCTGCGTGTTCTCACGTTTTGATAGCGACTCAGCCCAGCGGTTTCAGCTGATTGACGAGTTCGCCTGGATAGGAGAGGAGTCTTTTTTCAACAACCAGACCTTTGCCGCCAGCTACCGTCTAGGCGTGGATGGCCTTAGCGCTCCTCTGGTGCTCCTCACAGGACTCCTGGGCTTCTGCGCTGTGCTCGCTTCCTGGAGCATCCGGCTAAGGGTGAAGGAGTACTTCATCTGGCTTCTGGTACTACAGACTGCGGTGATGGGGGTGTTCTCCTCGTTAGACTTCCTCCTGTTCTTCCTCTTCTGGGAGCTGGAGCTTTTGCCCATGTACCTGCTCATCTCCATCTGGGGCTCAGGCCGCAAAGAGTACTCAGCCATGAAGTTCCTCATCTTCACCATCCTGGGTAGCGCCTTTATGCTGGTAGCCATCGTGGCTGTGTTCCTCACCCCTGGGATAGGCACTTTTGACATGACTCAACTATCGGAGAACGGCATAGATGCAACCAGAGTCATCATCCCCATCAACGTAATTTTCTGGTTCTTCGTGGTCGCCTTCGCCATCAAGCTGCCCGTCTGGCCGGTCCACACCTGGCTCCCCGACGCTCACACCGATGCCCCTACGGCTGTGAGCGTCATGCTAGCTGGAGTCCTGTTGAAGATGGGCGGCTATGGGTTGATACGTGTGTCTGTAGGGATGTTCCCCGACCTTGGACCCGCGGAGACTTTTTCATGGACTCTGGTGGTGCTGGCGGTGATCAGCGTCCTGTACGGCGCCGTCGTCACCCTGAGGCAGACGGACCTGAAGCGCCTCATCGCCTACAGCAGCGTGAGCCATATGGGTCTCGTATTGCTGGGAGTGGCGGTTGGTATAGGGGGCGGCGCCGCTTCTACTGTGGCCCTCGCGGGAGCCAGCATGCAGATGTTCGCCCACGGCACTATAACTGGACTCCTTTTCCTGCTGGTGGGCCTGATCTATGACAAGGCCCATACCCGGTACATCCCCGACCTGGGCGGCCTTGCCAGCCGGATGCCCTTTGTGGCGTCGGTGTTCGTCATTGCGGGCCTGGCCTCTCTCGGCCTGCCCGGTCTCAGCGGGTTTGTCGCCGAACTGCTAGTGTTTCTTGGGTCGTTCAAAGCCTTTGCCTGGCCCACAGCGTTGGCGGCCTTCGGTATCGTGCTGGCAGCCGGATACATACTGTGGATGATCGAGAGGGTGTTCTTCGGCACTGCCAGAGAGCGCTTCGCCCACATAACCGATGCTACCCTGATCGAGGCCCTTCCCCTGGGTCTGCTGGTCATAAGCATAGTGGTGATCGGCTTCTATCCCGCTTTTATGACTGACGTGTTCGACGCTGGTGTGGAAAAGATTCCACAGTTTATACGAGTGGTGGGAGCTAATCCATGACGGCTGAAGATGTACGCTTGCTGTCGCCTGAGCTGGCCCTGGCAGGGGTTGCGCTCATCGTCATCTTGCTGGATCTGGTGGTAAGGCGGAAGGGCTTCCTGGGGCTGGCATCGCTGGTGGGGCTCCTCATCCCCTTTGGCCTGAGCATCTGGCTGTGGATTGACGTGGGTAACGAGCCGGGGAAGCAACTGGTGGGAATCTTCAACACCCTCACCGTGGATCAGTTCGCCCTGTTTTTCAAATTCCTGGTGCTGGGGGTTGTGGCCCTCATCATTATGGCCTCTGTAGACTACGCGAGCAGGCTGGAGCGCTACCAGGGGGAGTTCTATGGCCTCATCCTGTTCTCGGCCACAGGCATGATGTTACTGGCGGCTACCGGGGAGCTTATATCCATATATATCTCGCTAGAGCTCACCACCCTGCCCCTGGCTGCCCTCACCGCCTTCCTGATGAACGCCCGTTCCAGCGAAGCAGGGATGAAGTTCCTCATCCTCAGCGCCATAAGCTCGGCCTTGTTGCTTTATGGGATGGCGCTCGTCTTTGGCTTTACGGGGAGTACCTATCTGCCGGATATAGCGGCCCAAACCAGAGCCCTGGCGCAGCCTGGTGTGGCTTTCGGAGACAACATCGCTCTTCTACTGGGGATAGTCCTCATAGTAGCTGGCTTTGGATTCAAGATATCTTCTGTACCTTTCCAGATGTGGGTGCCCGATGTATACGAAGGCGCTCCGACTCCCATCACCGCGTATCTGTCGGTGGCCAGCAAGGCGGCGGGGTTTGCCGTCCTGTTGCGGGTCTTCTATACCGGCTTCAATGCCTTCGAGCTTGACTGGGGCATTCTCTTTGCGGCCCTGGCTGCCGCATCCATGACCGTGGGTAACCTGGTGGCTATGTCCCAGAGCAACATCAAGCGGCTCCTGGCCTACAGCACCATTGCCCACGCAGGATACCTGCTGGTGGGGCTAGCTGCTATCGCGGCCAGGGCTACCGAGGAGCAGACCACCGGGCCCAGCAGCGTGCTCTTCTACCTGGGGGCCTATGCTGCCACCAACCTCGCCGCTTTCTTCGCCATCATTGCCATCGCTAACAAGATAGGTAGTGAGCAGATAGACGACTTCGCCGGAATGTCCCGCCGTGCCCCTTACCTGGCTTTCGCCCTGGCCCTGGCTCTGGTGGCGCTGATAGGCGTGCCTCCCACGGGTATCTTCATAGCCAAGCTATACATATTCAGCGCCGCCGTTAAAAGTGACCTTTTGTGGCTGGCGGTGGTGGGGGTGGTAAACAGTGTTGTCTCAGCCTACTACTACCTGAGAGTAGTGAGGGTCATGTACCTGGAGCCTGCCCCCTCTGAGGAGAGAGTGCCTTCCTCTCACGCCTTTCGAGTGGCCCTGGGGGTCTCGGCTCTGGGTGTGCTGGTGATAGGTGTTGTGCCAGGGCCTTTGCTGAGGCTGGCGGAGATAGCGGTGGGTACCCTGCCCCACGTCGCTGGAGCGGTGGGAAGTGTCCCCACTCCTTGATGCCCAACAGGGCATATCCCTTCTGGCTTGAGCCCTGGATAGTCAACTCTCAGTATGGCGATAGAGAGAAACAGAGGTTGACACTCCATGTGAGCGGTGCTAGACTTCGCCTGCGTGGAGCCTGGGAGGTCTGAGATGGCAGTTCAGCCGGGTGTCGAGGAGAGAGTAGCAAGGGTAGAGGCCACCCTTGAACAGATGAATATTCGCCTTGGAAACGTAGAAAAGGACTTGAGAGCTTTATTCCGATGGACTCTTGGGCTTCTTTTTACAGTATGGGTTACATTAGGCGGCCTTCTTCTTGGCCTTTACTTTGCACCTTAGATGAATATGGCTTTTGAGATGATAATGAGGAGATACGACGTCGTTAAATGAAGCGCTCGTTGGATGGAAAGATCGGAATAGTCTACAACTCCAGGGTGCCCGAAGCCCATCTGATGACTTCGGCCCTGATAGAGCGGCTTAATCTGAAGGATAGGAGCTGGATGTGTCCTGTCTCTGATGTGGACCCGAACATGCCTGAGGCTCAGGATACGGGCCTCATCATCACAATAGGTGGAGATGGTACTATCATCCGTGCCACGCGGCTATCTGTCCCCCACGGGATTCCTCTTCTGGGGATCAACATGGGCCGGTTGGGTTTCATGACCGAGCTTGAGCCTGAGGAGGCCTTGGAGAAGGTGCCCCAATATCTGGAGGGGGCGGCTCGGGTGGAAGAGCGCTGCATGCTCCAGGTGCATATCTTGACCAGGGGGATGAGGGACTGCCAGGAGCCTCATTCCAATGGTACACCCGCTTACCACGCCCTCAACGATGTAGTGGTTGGTAGGGGTGCTGTAGCCAGGCTGGTAAGTATAAGGACTCTTATTGATGGTGCCCACCTCACCAGCTTCCGAGCCGATGCGGTCATAGTGTCCACTGCCACAGGCAGCACCGGTTATAACCTTTCCGTAGGTGGCCCCATCCTGTATCCCCAGTCAAGCGAGATCATCCTCAAAGCCGTAGCTCCGCACGTAGGAATGGCTTCAGCACTAGTGCTACCGCCGACTTCAGTGACTGAGCTGATCATTGAGACAGACCATCAGGCCACCTTCAGCGTAGATGGGTATGTAGATAGGGAGCTTGCTCCAGGCGACGGCGTCAGAGTTCAACTAAGCCCTTATAAGGCACGCTTTCTCCGGGCCAACCCCCCGACCCATTTTTATGAGACCCTCACCCGCCGTCTAGGTTTTGATGCTACAAGGGCTATTCAATATTGAGCGAGCCTATGGCTACTCCGCATAACGAGCCCACAATAGAAAGCCGCCTTGCCTACCAGGGAAGAATAGTCAGCGTGCGGGTGGACAAGGTACGGCTCTCTCGTGGCACCCTGGCCACCAGGGAGATCGTGGAGCACAGCGAGGCCGTGTGCATCGTTCCCGTGGATGAGGACAACAACGTGATCCTGGTGAGCCAGTATCGCAAGCCTGTAGAAGAAAGCCTCCTCGAGGTGCCCGCAGGCGGTGTGGAGAAAGGCGAGGTCTCCGAGGAAGCAGTGCTCAGGGAGCTTCAAGAGGAGACTGGATACACTTCCGACAGACTGCAACACCTCTCCAGCTTCTGGACGACTCCAGGGTTCTGTACTGAGCTGATGCACGCGTATCTGGCTACAGGACTCCGTCCGAGCGATCTCCCGCAGGATGAGGACGAGGAGGTCCGGGTGGTCAAAGTGCCCCTAGACAAGATACCCGACATGATTCGCCGGGGTGAGATTAGAGACGCCAAGAGCATCGCATCGCTGTTGATGGCGCTGTATCTCTACAAGTGACGGAGATGCTGGGCTATAATGGTGAGAGAGTATTGGCAGTGCCCGATACCGGGCGTCGAATCACGGTATATCGAGGCCAGAAGGATTGGCATAATGGGATGGTGATTGAGGCAAGCTCTTTACGCCGTAGCGGGGGCTCACAGAGTGAACAAAAGGTGTGGACAAGGGCACTTCTAGCCCAGTTCCACTTGAATATTAAATATTAATAGAGCTATGCAAGGAGATCAGGCGTCTAAGAAAAGGTTAGAAGGTATGCTGCTAAATGCACAGCAGTTTGCGTTCCAGAACCCTTTTGTTTCCTGTTCCTTCAGCTACGCAGTTGCTAGAAGTTTTGCCAATGCAAACGATACTCAGGGCTATATTTTGACCATTGAAGGCCCTTGGCACAGTGGAATTGACTTTGAGTTTCTCAGGAATTTGTTTGGTCTATATGGCAATGCCTTTGATTACCTGCAAGAATGTGGGCTACCTGAAAAGCTGGAGCCTCCTTTTACCCTAGTTAGGGTAGACAGGGTTGATACCCCCTGGAGTCCAGCAGAAAGGGTGTATCCGTGATTCTGCGCCGAACTGCTGCTCACATTCCTATCTACATACTATTCAACTATTTCGAAAGGGCTGTTGAGGAACTTGGCCTTAAGGCGTGGCTTAGCTTGCTGAAACCAGGGAACGAAGAGTACTTTCGGCAGAGGATCAAGGGAAGAGTTTACTCAGTGCTTGAGTTTAAACCCTGGAAACAGAGGAGAGAGAAAATTCTGAGTGAGCCTGAGGAAAATCTTCGTTGGGAACCTTGGGATAAACCTGAAGATGAAATCCGGGCGCATTACAGATTGCAAGCGGCTATTGTGGCAACTTTGATGGGTGACCGAGAAGAACTAAGGACTCTGGCCGCAGAACTTATCGCTGAGCCCATGAACAGGAAGCTGGAGATCACTTATTTCCTGGGCAATCTCACTGAGGGGAGAGTGGGCCTGACTTATAAGGAGTTACCTACCAAATCTCAGATTTTGCAATGGGTCCATGATATAGAGCAGGTTCAGTTAGTGGACAGACTCTCTGAAATCGCAAGACTTAAGCTCGAATAATCTCGGAAGGAGACAGCCATGCTTGAGCACGATGTCCTTGTGGTGGGTGCGGGCCTGGCGGGGATGCGCGCTGCCCTGGCGGCCCACCAGAGTGGGGCCAACACAGGTATCATCAGCAAGGTGTACCCCGTCCGCAGCCACTCCAACGCCGCTCAGGGTGGGATAAATGCTGCCCTGGTGGACAGGGGAGATAGCTGGGAGGAACACGCCTTCGACACCATCAAGGGCAGCGACTACCTGGGCGACCAGGACGCCATCGAGCTGATGTGCCGAGTGGCTGGTGAGGAGCTCATCTCTCTGGAGCACATGGGCGTAATCTTTAACCGCGATGACGATGGCCGTCTTGGCACCAGGGCCTTCGGCGGGCAGCGCCGCGCCCGGACCTTCTTCGTCGCCGACTTCACCGGCCAGGCTATGCTCCACGTCCTCCACGAGCAGCTAATGAAGTCCGGCGTCACCAGCTACGAGGAGTGGTACGTGACATCCCTCATCATCGAGGACGGCGAGTGCTGCGGTGTGGTGGCCCTCGAGATACGCACTGGCAGGCTCTACGTGATACGGGCCAAGACGGTGGTACTATGTACCGGAGGGCTAGGGCGGGTCTACGAGCCCAGCACCAACGCTCTGATAGTCACCGGCGACGGCATGGCCCTGGCCTACAAGGCAGGAGCGCCCCTCATGGACATGGAGATGGTCCAGTATCATCCAACCACACTGAAGGGCAGCGGCGTCCTGATTACCGAGGCGGCCAGGGGAGAGGGGGCCTACCTCCTTAACAAAGACGGAGAGCGGTTCATGGAGAGGTACGCTCCCAGCATGATGGAGCTTGCCTCCAGGGATGTAGTCTCCCGGTCTGAGGCAACGGAGATAGCACAGGGCAACGGCATAGATGGCTGTGTCCTCCTGGACTGCCGCCACCTGGGGGAGAGGCTCATAAAGGAGAAGCTCTCCCAGATATACGACATAGGGCTCGACCTGGTGGGAGTTGACATAACAAAAGAACCCGTACCAATAATGCCTGGTATGCACTACATGATGGGCGGAATCAAGACCAACGTGGACGGCAGAACCAGGGTCCCTGGCCTCTATGCGGCGGGCGAGTGCGCCTGCGTCAGCGTTCATGGTGGCAATCGCCTTGGAGCCAACTCTCTCCTCGACACCGTCGTCTTCGGCCATCGGTCTGGAAACCATGCCGCAGAGATTTCCAGGGATATGGACTACAAGACCTTCAACGTGGAGGCCTGGGCAGAGAACGAGGAGCAGAGGATAAAGGCCATGCTGGACCGGCCCGCTAACGGGGACAGGGTAGCCAGGATAAGGCTGGACATGGGTGTCACCATGAACCAGCACCTGGGCGTTTACCGGAACGAGGAAGGGATGAAAGAGGCCCTTAACACCGTAGGTAAGCTAAAGGAGCGTTACAGCCGGGTTCCTGTGGAAGACAAAGGCCGCATATTCAACACTGACCTGGTCTTTGCCCTGGAGCTTGGTTTCATGCTGGACTGCGCCGAGACCATCGTGGCCAGCGCCCTGGAGCGAAAGGAGAGCCGCGGCGCCCACTCCCGGACGGACTATACCAAGAGGGATGACGAGCACTGGTTGCGACACATTTCGGTCACCCACTCGGATGAAGGCCCCCAGATAGCCTACACGCCTGTGACAATAACCCAGTGGCCGCCCGAGGAGCGGAAGTACTAGTTCCTGAATTGTTTAAGGAGGTAGACTGTGGACGTAAGCATCAGAATTAGGCGCTTCAACCCAGAGTCTCCACCCCCACAGCAGTCCTACTGGCAGGAATATATAGCAGCCTACGAAAGGTTTGACACCGTACTAGACCTCTTGATAAGGCTGCGTGAAGAGCGTGATGGCACCCTGGCCCTCCGGTGCTCCTGCCGCAGCGCCATCTGCGGCTCCTGCGCCATGCGCATCAACGGCCACGCCAGGCTGGCCTGCAAGACCAGGGTCTCCCAGATTTCTCCCGATGGGGAAACTATTACCGTGGAGCCAGCGGGGAACTTGCCCCTCGTCAAGGATCTGGTGGTGGACATGGGCCCCTTCTGGGGCAAGGTCAAGGCCGTAGAGCCCTGGCTTCAGCCCCAGGGGCCTGAGCCAGAAGGGGAGTACATAGCCCCCAACGAGGCTATGCTGCACCTGGCGGGGGTGATGGACTGCATCATGTGTGGGGCCTGCGTCTCCGACTGTACCGTGCTGGAGGTGGACCCCAACTTCCTGGGCCCCGCGGCCCTGGCGAAGGCATACCGCTTCGTGGCAGACCCCAGGGATGCCGCAGATAAGGCCCGCCTCGAGGCCCTGAGCGAGTACTCGGGCGTCTGGGACTGTACTCGGTGCTACGAGTGTGTTCAGGTCTGCCCTAAGGGCGTGGCCCCTATGGAGCGCATCATGGCCTTGAGGGATAAGGCTATTGAAGCTGGCTACAATAAGACCTTCGGCGCTCGCCATACTGAGGCCTTTGCCGAGCTGGTGGAGCACAGCGGCTGGCTGGATGAGAAGTTGCTGCCCATAAAGACCTTCATAGGCGTACGGCCAGAGAACATACTGGCCCTGCAAAGCATGGCGCCGGTGGGACTCCGAGCACTTATGAAGGGCAAGATGCCGCCCATTTTCCACAAACCTCTTCCCAAGTCAGACCTGGAGGGCGTAAAACGCATCTTCAAAAAAGTAGAAGAAGACAAATCTAAGAAAGAGTAAGGCTAAAGAGTCTGATAGCGGAGGCAAAGGGTGAAATACGCGTTTTTCCCTGGTTGCGTGTCCAGGGGGGGATGTCCCGAACTCTACCCTGCGGCCATGCAGGTCTGTCGGAAGCTGGAGATAGAGCTGGAGGAGCTTACGGGCGCTTCCTGTACCGGGGCTGGGGTCCTTCAGGAGAAAAACCAGCTCCTTGGAGATGTGCTTAACGCCCGCACCTTCGCTATGGCGGAGCGGCTGGGCCTGCCCATCATGACCATCTGTAGCACCTGCCAGGGGGTTATGGGCCAGGCCAATAAGCGTCTCAAGGATGATCCCGAGTATCTGGCAAAAGTGAATGCTCATCTTGCAGAGGAGGGCATGGAGTACAAAGGCACGGCCGTCATCAAGCACCTTCTGTGGGTGATTATCGAGGACGTGGGGCCGGAAAAGCTGCGGAGCTACGTGACTACCCCCTTGACCCATCTGCGAGTGGCGCCCTTCTACGGCTGCTACATCATCCGCCCCAGCAACGCCCTGGGCCTGGACGAGCACCCAGAGCGCCAGACGTCCCTTGAGACGGTCATCACCGCTCTAGGGGGCCAGGTGGTGGACTTCTCTGGCAAGACTCGCTGCTGTGGCTTCCCCATCCTGACCATCAACGAGCGCAACTCGGTGGCGATGGTCGCCAAGCACACCACCGAGGCCCTGGACAAAGGGGCCGATGCTATGGTCACGCCCTGCCCCCTGTGCCACCTGAACCTGGATGGCTACCAGCCCAAAGCCATGAGCCAGGCAAAGCGGCCGATAGACCTGCCCATCCTTCACCTGCCTCAGCTTATCGGCCTGGCTATGGGGATAAGCCCCAGGGATCTTGGTTTGCAGAGGCATATCATCTCAACCCAGAACGTGATAAGCCTGGCTCGCACGGCGACCTAGCCATTGCCACAAGTGAGGTATAAGTTTTGCAAGAGACACTGTTCGGCTTTACAGATTTGCCTGGGGAGTTGTCGGGACACTTGAGAGATATGAACCCCTGGTGGGTAGGACTCCCTGGGCGGGTCTTGCCGAGCTATCGTCGCTGGGCATACAAAGAATTGCTTCGGCAACTGAAAGGTGGGTTAGCTCCTGCTCTGGTATTGAGAGGGCCACGACAGGTTGGCAAGACAACTTTGCAGGAACAAATGATTGTGGACCTCTTGAGAGAGGGAGTTCCAGCCAATCATATCTTGCGCATCCAGTTCGACGACCTTCCAACACTGCGGGCTGTGGGTAAAGAGCCTATACTATCTCTGAGCCGCTGGTTTCAGAAATATATCCTGAAGTGCACCTTCAATGAGGCTGCCCATGCGGGACAACCAGCCTATGTATTCCTTGATGAAGTGCAAAACTTCAGTGATTGGGCCCCTCAGGTCAAATCCTTAGTAGACATGTCTACCGTCAGGGTTCTTGTCACAGGTAGTTCCGCATTGCGTATAGCGGCTGGACGCGATAGCCTAGCCGGGAGAATCGGCACGATCGAACTGGGCCCTCTGTTACTTAGAGAGGTGGCAGGTATACGTCTGGGCTATGAAATGTCTCCGTGGCTACAGAGTAAGGAACTTCAGCCCTTGCTTAGCATAGATTTCTGGCGTGGTTTAATAGACTTTGGCCTTAAACACCAGGATGTACGTGATACCGCTTTCAGATTTTTCTCAGAACGAGGCGGTTACCCCCGTGTTCATACTGCGCCTGACGTGTCATGGCCTGAGGTAGCTGACCAACTCAACGAGAGTGTCATTCAGCGGGTGATCCAGCACGACCTCCGAATAGGGGAGCGGGGAAGAAGGCGAGACCAGCAGTTACTTGAGGAACTCTTCCGTTTGGCCTGTCGCTATGCTGGGCAGGCGCCAAGTCAAGCAGTATACATTCAGGACCTTCAGCAGGCCCTGGGGGCCAACATAGGATGGCAGCGTGTACTCAGTTACCTCAAATTCCTCGACGGCTCACTGCTTATAAAGCTCATCGATCCTCTGGAATTGAGATTGAAGCGCCGTAAAGGGAACAAAAAACTATGCCTCTGCGATCATGGATTGAGAGCGAGCTGGTTGCAGGAGGTAGTTCCAATAGCCCCAGAATCCCTTGAGGAGTCTGGACATCTCTCAGACCTTGCAGGGCATCTAGCAGAAAGTGTGACGGGCTATTTTCTTAGTGGTTTGCCACATCTGGATTTGGCGCACTTCCCAGAACGTGGAGTAGAACCAGAAGTTGACTTTGTGATGACAATAGGAGAAAAGCGGATCCCAGTTGAGGTTAAGTACCGGCGTCATATTGACTGGTACCATGACACACGTGGTTTACGGTCGTTCTTGGAGAAGACTGTCTATAATGCACCATTCGGAATCCTTGTGACCTTGCAGGATGGAGTTGAATCGCAAGATCCTAGGATAGTTGCTATACCCCTCAGGACATTTCTGCTGTTGCGCTAGACAGACATTCATCAAAGCCATTCTACAGGTCGAGCCGCCAGCGAGGACTACGAAAATAGCTCACGGACCTTGCAGGCAAACCCTGGTATCACCTCGCCGCCTTCAAGGGCGTCCTCTTCTGACAGTACCC